>DATHOY010000059.1:0-43485 GCA_035484435.1 Vulcanimicrobiaceae bacterium
CCAGAGGAAAAAATCCCTCAGAAACCCTCTGGGGTAAAGTAAAGGATCCTCGTCAATAGCTTGCGAAAGTTACACCTGACCAAAGTAAAGCCATGCAACCAGTTGGCCGGACTGTAAGTTCTGACAGGAGATGGATTGTCAATCACTTAGAGGACATTAAGGAGTTGGCTAGGAACCAATGGAGGGTAGAAATTGCGCGAGCCCCGAACTTTTTTCCAGTAGGGCGAGATTTCCACAGGTCATGGAGTAAGAACGCGGGTCTGGTCGGGGGAGATGATTTCGTACTGAATGCCGCGCCAGGTGATGCGGCGACCGAAGAGTGAGGCGAAGAAATTGAGCAAGTACAAAAACGGAACGAGCAATGTGACGACAATATAAATCCAGGATTGCGCCATGATTTCAGAGCGGGCGGAGGGTAGTGCTTCCGTTACGCCAATTACCCGCAGCGCGCCACGGAAGGCCGAGAGAAGCAGGGGAAGGACGAAAAGGGTGATGACCTGAGAGGACGGCCGTGATTCGACGGTGAGATCGAGTGCGACCGCCAGGCCGAGGAGAAGCGTGAAACAGAAAAGAAAGTGGGTCGCAAAGGCCGTGGCCCACATCTTGGGGCGATAGATGCGGGTGATTTTGATCTGGCGGTTGGTGAATTCGAGCAGGCTCGGGAAATCGGTTTGGACGTAGGACGGGGTGAGGCATTCGGGAAGAAAAACGATCTGGCGGCGGGTTCGTTCGATGGCGATGGAGAGGGAGTAGTCATCGCTGAAGGAGTTTTGCCAGACATCCAGCATGCCCATTTCTTCGAAGAGAGCGCGGCGAATTGCAGTGCCGCCGCCCCAGCAGAAATTTCTTTCGTGGCCACCGAGCATGGTTACAACGGAAGCATTCCAGGCGGCGAGAAGAACGTTGGGGAGGGAGTTATTGTTCGGGATGAACCAGCGCATTGTGGTGGTAGCGCCAATGCGGGAGTCGGCGAGAGGGGCCACGATGTGGTGCAGCCAGGTTTTGCCGGGGCGGCCGTCGGAGTCAACGAACACGAGGACTTCGAAATCGGGCGGGAGCTGTTCAATGGCGACGCGGAGATTGTTGACCTTTTCGCTGGAGCTGGCCGGCTTGCCGGCGATAACGACGTGAGCCTTGACGCGCGAAGAAGCGGCGACGCGCTTGACGAGGCTGTAAGCCGGGTCGTTTTCAGAAGCGAGGATGAAGAAGAGTTCGAAATTCTGGTGAGCGAATTCGGTGAGGGAGACGAGGTTGCGCTCGAGGCCGGGCTCCATTCCGCGGCAGGGACAAAGTACGGCGGTGCGTGGAGCATAAAAACCGGGGTCGGTATGCAGGCGGCGGCGCACGTAGGCGAGCCACTGGATTCCCTGCCAAAGCAGGAAGAGACCGGAGGCGATTTGCAGGATCGCCAGAAATTCAAACAGAGTTTCCACGCAAGTCGAGCATAACAAACGGAAAGGCTGACGAGAGCAGCATGTAGCAAGGTAGAATCGGGCTGGTAAACAGTGGGAAAACAAGGAGAACAACATGACAGGACGAGTAGACAGTTCCATGGTGACTTCAGCGAACGAACTGGCGGGATACCGGATCGTGAAGAACATCGGAATTGTGCGGGGGATTACAGTGCGTTCGCGCAGTGTGCTGGGAAACCTGGCGGCGGGAATTCAGACGATTATCGGCGGGAACATTTCGATCCTGACGGAGCTTTGCGAAAAGGCGCGGGAAGAGGCATACGAGATCTTGCTGCAGCATGCGGCGCAGCATGGCGCGAATGCGATTGTGTGCATGCGATACGACGCCAACGAAGTAATGCAAGGAGTAACGGAAGTGCTGGCGTATGGGACGGCGGTGCAGGTGGAGAAAGCGATTTAAGGGAGAAAGGCGAAATTGGAAAATGGAAAGTGGAATTCGTGGAACGGGACGGTTGCATGTCGGCGGAGCGAGAAACGTAGTGGGCGCCTAATGTGCAGGCGCTTATTTCTTGATGGTGGAGTGCGCCTCCTGGGAGGCGAGGGATTCCAGGCGCGTTAGCGTGCGACTGGCGGCGACGCGGGCTTT
This sequence comes from Vulcanimicrobiaceae bacterium, assembly GCA_035484435.1. Lineage (GTDB taxonomy): Bacteria > Acidobacteriota > Terriglobia > Acidiferrales > UBA7541 > Acidiferrum. The sequence goes on from DATHOY010000059.1 coordinate 2,059, forward strand.
TTCGAGGAACGAGGAGTCCAGGACGAAGGCGCAGCGGTCGACGAAGGGATGATTGGCGGGTTCGAAGGATTTACGCGGGCGGCGAGTGGCGGCAGCGCGGGCGATTAGATCTTCGTACATTTTCAGGTCGGACTGAAAGTCAAGGGCGTCGCTGACGTTCCAGCGCTGATGGCGGGTGAGGCCGGCGAGGAATTTCTGGCGAAACGCGGAGGCTTCCTGCCGGGTCATGGGTTTGGCTTTGCGGTCGTCTTCGGCGGGGAGGCCGCGGGTGACGATTTCGAGGGCGCGGGCAACGACGGTCAGCAGTGCTTCGCGCTGGAGAAGATTGAGGAGATCGCGATAGAGGACGGCGTGAACCTGCAGACTGTGACGGCCGTGTTCAACGACGTAGGAATCGACGAAGTGGGGGATGATGCGTTCGCGGAGCAGGGCTTCGCTGAGGCGCTGAGGGAGAAGAGCCGCCCGGTCGTTGGCGGGAGATTTGGATTTTGAGTTGAACGGCATGAGAAGTTTCCATACTAGCAGTACTTGGAGAGTTCTCAGCCTACGCGGAAGAGGATGACGGAAAGAAAAGGCCCGCATTGGTGTGCCGGGCCTTTTGAATATTGCTCCTTCGCAAAGGCGCCCGCCTCGGACCCTTCGGCTGTGCTCAGGGCAGGCGGCGGCCGCTACAAAAGATAAGAGCCAAAAATAGGAAGGGCCGGGCAAGTCCGGCCCCTACAAGTGGGTGGTTCAGTTTCGATTAGTGGACGGCGCTGGGTGAATCACCCACCGCGGATTGCGCGGGTTCCGGTTCCGGGACTAACGGGGCGATGGGGTCCTTTTCGAGCGCGTGCTCAAGGACCTCATCGAGTGTCCGGACGTAAGTGATCTTCAGGTCGCCGAGCAAGTCCGGCGGCAGATCCGCGACGGCGTTTGGTTCGTTATCTGCCGGCAGCAGCACGTGGGTAACTCCCGCGCGCTTGGCGCCGAGGACTTTCTCCTTCACGCCGCCGATGGGCAGCACTATTCCTGAGAGGGTCATTTCACCGGTCATCGCCAGGCGGTTTTTCACCGGGCGATTGGTCAGCAAGCTGACCAGCGATGTGACCATCGCGGCGCCAGCGGACGGCCCATCTTTCGGGACGGCGCCAGACGGCACGTGGATGTGAATGTCCTGTTTGCGGAAGAAATCCGGGTCAATGCCATAGCGTTCGGCGTTGGCACGGGTCCAGGTCAGTGCGGCGGTCATCGACTCCTGCATGACTTCGCCGAGATGGCCGGTCATGGTGAACTGCTTGCCACCACGCATGCGGCTGGCTTCGATGAAGACGATGTCGCCGCCCACTGGGGTCCAGACGAGACCGACGGCGACGCCGGGCTTCTTGACGCGTTCATCGATTTCCCGCTCGGTGCGGAATTTCGGCACGCCGAGGAATTCGCGCACGACTTCGGGAGTGACGATCATCTTCTCCGTCTTACCTTCGGCCATGCGGCGCGCCTGTTTGCGCACGATTGTGGCGATCTCCCGCTCAAGGTTGCGAACACCGGCTTCCCGAGTAAAGCTGTGGATAATTTCGCGCAGCCCATCCTCGGTGAACTCCAGTTGTTCACCTTCCTTAATGCCGTGCTCGGTGGCCTGCTTGGGGATCAGATACTTGCGCGCGATGTGGATCTTCTCCTCGCCGGTGTAACCGGGGAGTTCGATGACCTCCATGCGGTCGCGCAGAGGCTCCGGAATCGGATCCATCCAGTTGGCCGTGGCGATGAAGGTGACCTTCGAGAGATCGAAGGGCACATCCAGGTAGTGATCACGGAACGTCGAGTTCTGCTCCGGGTCGAGAACTTCCATCAACGCGGAGGAGGGATCGCCGCGGAAATCGCGGCCGAGCTTGTCGACTTCGTCGAGCATCATGACGGGGTCGTTTGTTTCCCCGCGCTTCAGGCCCTGAATGATCTGGCCTGGCAGGGCGCCGATGTACGTGCGGCGGTGTCCGCGAATTTCGGCTTCATCGTGCATGCCGCCCAGGGCGATACGCACGAATTTGCGGCCGAGCGCACGGGCAATGGATTTGCCTAGCGAAGTTTTGCCAACGCCTGGAGGCCCGACGAAGCAGAGGATGGGACCCTTCATGCCCGGCTGCAATTTCTTGACGGCAAGGTAGTCGAGGATGCGTTCCTTAACCTTTTGCAGATCGTAGTGATCTTCGTTGAGGATGTCCTGTGCCTTAGGGATGTCGATCTCTGCGCTGCCGGAAGATTTGGACCAAGGCAGCGAAGTCATCCATTCGAGATAGGTACGCGACACCATGTACTCCGCTGACGCCGGAGTCATTTTGGCGAGGCGCTTCAGTTCGCGGTCGCACTCCTTTTTGGCTTCCGCGGTCATGCCGGCTTCGTCGACTTTCTTGCGCAGCTCATCGATTTCGGCTTGGGCATCGTCGATTTCGCCGAGTTCCTTCTGAATGGCCTTCATCTGTTCGCGCAAGAGGTATTCGCGCTGGTTCTGGCTGACCTGCTCCTGAACCTGCTCGTTGATTTTGCTGCGGAGCTCCAGAACTTCGAGTTCTTTGGAGAGCTCGCGAATGAGCATTTCGAGGCGCTTGCGCACGTTGGAAGTTTCGATTAGTTCCTGACGGAGCAGGGTTGAAAGGCTCGGCAGCGTGCCCGCGATGAAGTCGGCGAGACGGCCGGGATCGTCGATGTTCATTGCCGCGTTTTGCAGATCGTCGGAGAGTTGCGGCGAATGTGCCACGACATCACGGAAGAGGTCCTGGGCATTGCGCTGCAAGGCTTCGAGTTCGGCGTCTTTGTCGCCCGTGAAGTCCGGCTCGGAAGCGACCGCGGCGCGAAGGTACGGACGGAGGCTCAAGAGTTCATTGATGCGGATGCGCTGCAAGCCTTCGAGGAAGACGACCACGTTGCCGTTGGGCATCTTAACGGTCTTATGTACTTTGGCGAGCGTGCCGACTTTGTGGAGGTCCGCAGCGGCAGGATCTTCGATCCGCGGATCCAGTTGGGCAACAACACCCAAGAGCTTATCGTCGCCCGAGAGAGAATTGACCAGGGCGAGCGAGCTCTCACGGCCAACGGTGAGAGGGAGAACTGCCCCCGGGAAGAGAACGGTGTCCCTAACGGGCAAGATTGCGAGAGTATCTGGAACAAAATGTTTTTTGTCAGCCATGTTTTCCCCTAACGCGAAGCGGGAGAAAAGCCCGCTTTGGAAGGATTAGATGCAAGGACCGGGAAAAGGGTGCCGGGCAATGCAAAAACCTTCATCAGAAAATATTAGTCAATAACACTCACATCCTAACATAACCTGTCTCAGTCTGCAACATTCCCCCAAGTCACTGATATAAAAATAGTTAAAATCGGACTAAGGAAATAAGGCTCAAGGGTCTTAACGACCAACTTGCCGGAGAGGATAGTGTCTCCGAACAAATTCGAGGGCTTGGTCCCGGGTCTGGACGGCCTCCTCGAGTTGGGCGTCTTCGAGGGTGGCCAGCATCTTCTGAAATTCTGGGCCCGGTGTATAGCCTAAATCTTTGAGGTCGTCACCCGAAAGTAATCGTGGGGGCCGGACTTGGGCGGGAGGGGTTTGGGCCAGGAAGGCGCGGACGGTGTTGTAGGCGTCGAGTTTGCCGTGGCTGGACTGGCAATCGAGGCGGTGTAGTTCGAGGTGTTCGTCGAACTGGGGGAGGCGGACGAAGCGCTTGAGGGTGGCCTGGCGCATTTGGGAAACGTCCTTGAACTTCATGTGATGGGCGACGAGAGCTTTGATCTGGTCGGTGTCGTCGTTGGAAAAGCGGAGACGACGGCAGAGATCGTCGGCCATGCGGACGCCAACTTCGACATGGCCGTCGAAGCGGATACGGTCTCCGGTTTCAGAAGCGGGGCGGAAGGTGGGAGGCTTGCCGATGTCATGAAGCAGGACGCCCCAGGCAAGTGTGGAAGAAACTCCCGCAGAAAGATTTTCGAGCATGAGAAGGGTGTGGATCCAGACGTCACCCTCGGGATGAAATTGCGGCGGTTGCGGGACGCCTTTCATGGCGGCGATTTCGGGAAGCACTTCAGCGAGGAGGCCTAGTTCGTCCAGAAGTTCGAAGGCTCGCCGGGCCGAGCCTTCCGTGAGCAACTTGGTGAGTTCTTCGCGAATGCGTTCGGAGGAAACGGCGCGAATTTCGCCGGCGTGTTTGCGGATGGCAGCGAAGGTTGCGGGTTCGATGGTGTAGCTGAAGCGCGCGGCGAAGCGGACGGCGCGCAGCATGCGGAGTTTGTCTTCGGCGAAACGGCGGGAAGGTTCGCCGATGGCGCGGATAATTCCGGCGGCAAGATCGGCGCGACCACCGACGAAGTCGAGGACTTCGCCGATGTCGTGGCGCATGAGAAGGCCGTTGACGGTGAAATCGCGGCGCTGGACGTCTTCCTCGGGCGTTTGGGAATAGACGACCTGGTCGGGATGGCGGCCATCGGAGTAGCCGAGGTCGGAGCGAAACGTGGCGACCTCGACTTTAAGGGATTCGTCGCGGACTAGGATTACGCCGAATTGTGCGCCGACATCGAGGCCGTGGGGAAAGAGCCGCAGGACGTCCTGCGGCGTTGCGTCTGTAGCAACGTCATAATCCGCGGGCTCGCGATGGAGAAGGATGTCGCGAACGCAACCGCCGACGAGGAAGGCCTGGTGGCCGTGGCGTTGAAGCGTGAAGCAGATCGAGTTGGCGAGTTCGCGGGAATTCACGGAATGATTATGCGCCTGGGAGGGGAGGTAAATGAAGTAGAGGAGGTAAAGGAAGTAAGGGATGGGTTGTGGCGGCGGAGTCGTTCAGAGTCAGGATCAGGAGCAGCGGAGGACGAGGCAGGTGATGTCGTCGGATTGGCGGGTTGCGCCGACGAAATCTTCGACGGACTTCATGAGGAACTGCAGGGTTTGCTGCGCGTTCAGGTCGGGAAGCCCTCGGATAATGTTGAGCCAGCGATTGTCGGAAAATTCTTCGCCCGCGGCATTGAAGGCTTCGATGACGCCGTCGGTGAAAAGGACGAGCGTGTCGCCCGGCTGCAGCGTGACTTCAGCGGAAGGGAATGTGGCTTCAGGCGTGATGCCGAGCGGAAGGGCGGCAGATTCGAGGCGCTCCGTGGAAGCGTTTGCGCGACGAATGACCGGGGAATTGTGCCCTGCGTTGACGTAGGCGAGGCGGCGGGTGGGGGGATCGAATTCGGCCAGGACGGCGGTGGTGAAGCGTTGGCCGCCAAGGCTGTGGGCGCAAGCGTAGTGATTCAGGCGGATCGCGAGTTCGCTGAGGGGCAGGCCTTCGGAGGCGATGGTGCGCAGGCTGGCTTGCAGAGTGGCCATGAGGAGGGCGGCGGGGACGCTTTTGCCGGCGACGTCGGCCATGACGAGCATGAGTTTGCCGCCCGCGTCGGCGTCATCGGTGGGATAGAACGCGTCGTAATAATCGCCGGCGACGGAATTTTGCGCGCGAGTATAGAAGGCGACTTCGGCATTTGGAATCACCGGCGGAGTGGAGGGAACGAGCCAAGCCTGGATTTCGCGGGCGATTTCGAGGTCGCGCTTCATGGTGATTTTGTCGGCGAGCTCGAGGGAGAGGAGCAGGAGAAAGAGAAGCGCAGCGAAGAATTGGTATTGGAATTCGACAGTATTGTTGTGGACGACCTCGAAACGGAAACCAGAGGCAGCGAGCAGGCCAAAGGCAATGAGGAGCAGCACGCGGCGGGCCGGGGTGAGTTTGTTCATCATGGCCCAGAAAAGTTGCTTGACTATGGGAAAAGGGCGCCGCCAGCGAGGGAGTTTGTTTACTTCGTCCCAATCGACATCCTTGCCGTAGAAGCCGTAGCTGGAGCGGGCGTCGGCGGCGAACTGCGACCAGAGGTCGTCGATGCGACGGCCATCGCTGACGCGTTGCCAAAAGTTGCCAAATCGAGAAGTGGTAGCCGGCCGTGGTTCGGAAGTGCCGGTCGAAGGTGCTGGAGATGAAGCCATTGGGAGAGTATAGGCGAAAGAGCGGAATAATCAGAAGCACCGGCGTTCCGAGGCCAAGCGAAAACAAGGCACGAGTGACGGCCCGCCTCAATGAGCGGCGCGGAAGAATGAATTAGAAGGTTTTTAGAATCGACTACAAATTGGGGTCATGGCCCGCAGAATGTGCTTGTCAGTATCGGACCGCCCATCTAATCTTGAATTCCCTTCGTAATTTTCCCCCTTATAGGAATGTGCGCTAATCCTGTCCCCAGCGCCAGGAGTGCGGCATGAACTCGATCACGCAAGCAGGCAGCACGTCGTAGCGTCCCGATCGCAAGCCCACGCTACGAATCTAGCCGCGCTATCGTCCGACTAAGCAAAGCCACGGATTTGAACGACGGAGGGTAAAATGCAACGACGCGGTTTGATCGTGGATGACGAGGCGGCGGTGTGCGAGATGGTGGGGAGACTGATGAGCGCCGTGGGTATGGAAGCGTTGAAAATCACGAGGAGCGCAGAGGCTTTGAGCCTGCTGAATCAAGGAAAGTTCGATGTGGTGCTGCTGGATTTGCACATGGAAGCACCTGACGGAATTGAGTTGGCGCGCCAGGTGCGTATTTCGCGATGGAACCGAACCACACCAGTCATTCTGATCAGCGATGACCAACGCCCGAGTGCGATGGGAATTGGATTTGAGGCAGGCGCGAATTTTTTCCTATACAAACCGTTCGACAAAGAGCGGCTGATGAAACTTTTACGGGCCACACAGGGACAAGTGGAGCAGGAGCGTCGGCGGACGCGGCGTTTGGCGGTTCGTGCGAAAGTAAAACTGCAATGCGGAGCCGAGGAACTGGAGGGGGAGACGGTGAACCTGAGCCTGACCGGAGTGCTGGTGCGCGCACATCGTGTTTTCCCAACGGGATCGGCGGTGAAAATTTCGCTAAGTATCCCGCAGCAAACGAAACCCATTTCGGGGATGGGATCCGTGGTGCGGGTAGCCGGTGAGAACCAGATGGGAATACAACTCGGCAAATTGACCCCTCAAGAAAGCGAGAGGCTGCAGGAATTCCTGTTGCCGCTGATTCCCGCGGAAGACTAGGCCGGGATCGGTGGGGGGAAGGAAGGGGTTCAGCGGCAGTTACGCTATCGTTCCTGGAATCCCGTTTCCAATTGGGTGGTGAATCTGGGTAGCGGGCGGGACATTCGATTCATTTTTTGTTCAGGGCCTGGATTTGGGTGACCAGATGCTCGATTTCCCCCGCGGTTAATTTTCCAGCGAACTTGGGCATATGGCCTTTGCCATTGGCGATAAGATCGCGCAGTTCGTCGGCGGAAGCAGCGGCGGCTTTTGCGGAGATGAGGGCTGGCCCTCCGAAATGGCGGCCTTCTGCGGTTTTTCCATGACATTTTGCACAGTCTTTGACGTAGGCGGGGTTCGCAATCAACCCCGAGTCGGCAGGCGGAGTCTGGGCAGATGCCGATGCGAAGACTAGAAGTGAGGCAGAGATAGCGGCGGTGAGCGCGAGTGTTTTCATGTGAGTCCTCATTCGACGGGTTCGAACTGAAGAGTATAGATGAGATCGGCGGCGACAGAGTCGTCTTTAGCCTGCTTTAGCCTGAAAAAGAAAGATTTGACACAGAATTTACAGAGTTGGGAGTGCGCTCCGGTAAAACCGCCTATTGGGAAGCAGAGGGCACCGAGAAGAGCGAAAGATCCCACTATTGGCGAAAAACGCTCGGGGCAAACAGAACGCCGGCGCTACTGGGGCTCGTCGTCGCGGCGGAGGGAGCCGCCGAACTGGACGGAGGCGAATCCGAATTTGTCGCGAAGATGGTCGGCGGCTTTGGTGAGTTTTTCGAGTTTTTCACGGCGGCCGGATTCTAGAAGGTCGAGTTGCTGGGCGCCGTGGCAGAGGGCGGAGAAGGCTACGCCGAGGAGGCGGACTTTGCGCTTACTGTCGCGATGCTGTCGGAAGAGATTGAGGAAGGCGGCGAAGATGTCGGTGTCGAGTTGCGCGGGTTCGGTGAGCGTTTTGGAGCGAGTATAGGTTTCGAATCCGGCGTAGCGGATAGTCAGCGTCAGGGTGCGAGTGGAGAGGCCTGCTTGGCGGAGGCGCTTGCAGGCTTTCTGAGAAAGGTGGCTTAACAAGGTTTCCATTTCGGCGACGTTGGAAGTATCTTCGCCGAAGGTGTGATTGTGAGAGATGGATTTGGGCTCGGCGTCGATGAGGAGTTCGTAGGCGTCGCCTCCGCGGGCCTTGCGAAATAGGGCGGTGCCCCACTGGCCGAAGATTTTTTCAAGTTTTTCCTGGGAGTGAGAGGCGAGTTGCTCAACGGTTTCGATGCTGAGGGCGCGAAGGGCTCGTTCGGTGACTTCGCCAATGCCGGGAATTTTGCGGATGGGAAGCGGAGCGAGGAATCGCGCTTCCATCCCGGGAGCGACCCAGACGAGACCGCGAGGCTTGCCTTGATCGGAGGCGACCTTGGCGGTGAGGCGGGTGGTGGCGAGTCCGCCAGAGCAGGGAAGGCCGGTTTGTCTGGTGATGGTGCGAAGAAGTTTGTCGGCGGCGGCGAGCGGAGGGCCGTGAAGGCGCTCGGTGCCAGAGAGATCGAGATAGGCTTCGTCGACGGAAACCATTTCGACGATGGGAGAGAATTTGGAGAGGATGGAGGCGATGCGATCGCTCCATTCCGAATATTTTTCGTGGTGGCCATCGAGAAAGACAGCGTGGGGGCAGAGGCGGCCGGCGGTGCGGAGGGGCATGGCCGAATGGATGCCGAATTTGCGGGCCTCGTAACTTGCGGCGGAGACGACGCCGCGCTGGTCGGGACGGCCGCCTACGACAACGGGCTTGCCTCGGAGGTCGGGGCGGTCGAGGAGCTCGACGGAGACGAAGAAGGCGTCCATGTCGACGTGGAGGATGGAGGAGACGGATGGGGATTCCGCGGCGTCGGGGGCGTCGTGTTTGGCTCGGAAACGTGCCAGGTCCGGCATGGGATAAGCCTACGACTTCAGGGTGACGGAGACAACGAGGAGCATGGGGAATTCCGGTTGGAGTCTGGGGACGTTGGTGAAATGATGGAGCAGAAATCTTGAGGCGGAGAATGAATCCAGTTATGAGCAGGTTTCGAGGCGCGCGTGGGCTGACTACGGCGATCGCCGCATTAGCAATAATCAGCGCCGCGGCTCCAATGCAAGCGCAGGAGATTTCGCTGCAGGTGTTGGTCACCCCTTCCACTGTGATTGTGAGGGAGGGGAAACCTCTGACGTTTGCGATTCATGGATTTATCGAGTTCAAGTCGCTGGCGGAAGCGTTTCCGTATATCGAAGCGCAGAAGCGGCGTTGGGAAGGGAAGATCACGGAGAAAGAGAAACAGCAACTCTCGGGTGAACTGCTGCGGGAAGGGATTGAGAGTCGCGCGGTATCGATGGCGGACGAGAGGCCGTTGCAGGCGCTTGTGACGCATACAAGCGGAGATTTGCGGGAAGCGATTGAGAGAGTGAAGGAGCCGTTGCCGCCCGGGTATGCGGAGGCGTTTTTGGCAGTGCAGGAAAAGTGGAAGCATTCGGTGAATTGCTGGAGCGCTTCGCCGGTGATTGCGGGACGGGTGCTCTCGAACTGGTATCCGATTGAAGAGGGGATACGGCTGCACGGCGCGGTTTATGATTCGACGGAACATTTCTGGCAGGCGGTGAAGTATCACCCGGAGACCACGATTGGCGAATTGAAGGAACTGATTGGCTTGCTCGAGAGCAAGGATTGGAATGCCTGGCTAAGGCGGCTAGATGATGATCCAAAGATTTACCTGGCGAATGCGTATGCCGTGGAATTCCTGCGCTACAACCTGCGACCCGAGCGATTGAAATGGTTTGGGGAAGAGTTAGGGAAGCATGGGTTGAAGGACGTGGATCACGCGCGATTGGTACAGCAGCGTGGGGAAAATGCGCTCCGGTTCAGTGCGCTTGAGGAGAAGATTTTGTGGGGAGATCTGGCGGATTTTTTGCATATGGTTTATCTGTTTTCGCCGGCTAATGATCCGGTACGGAAAGCCCTTGCCGGGCATCATTTTGATGGGGTTTATCTGGACAACAAAAAACTGGGATTTATCAGTGAGGAGTTCCGGGCGGAGATGCTAGAGATCTGGAAGGTGAAGTTTTTGGAAATGCCGCGATTCCGCGAAGTGATTGCCGGGATACCGTTGGAAACTCGGTTGGAGCATTTTTTGAATGATGGGGATTCGCCGGATATTCCACTTTCGATTTACGTCCCGTATCTGAATCGGATTCGGGATTTGGCGCGGGGGACGAAGGGAAATTAGCTGATGCGCGGGAAACTATCGAAGCTCGAGGGACGTACCACCACAGCTGCCACTGCCTGCTTCCCTCCGAACCAGACGAAGGGTGTCCAGTCTTGCTTTATCGGCGAGAACGATTAGGATGTCGCTCGAATCGTATTCGCGACCACCCGGGGCAATTCCACTGTCGATGTGTAGGACATAAGTTCCTGTTGAAATGCCAGAGAAAGAAAATTTGCCTGTATCGTCGGTGGAAGCTGTAATGGCTGACCGATTGAAAGGATCGTGGAGGGTCAGGTTTGTATTTGGGATCGGCACGTCTACTCGGTGGAGCAATCTTTCGATTGGGTTACCCGTCTGCCCCGGCTGAGAATCTACCAGGATTCCCTGCATGCTCCTAGTAGCCGGCGCCAAGTCGCCCCATTCGTAGTTTAGCGATTTCGATGCCTTGGGAGTGCTTGGGTTAGAAACATGGAAGCAATTCGTACCAGCACTAATCCCCAGAAGATCGGTATAGATCCAGTAATGGCCCGGAGGAAGGTTGGTTATGTGAACAGCGCCGTCGGCACCAGTAGTTCCTAGGAAGAATTTTTCGTCACCGCCTTCTCCGCTTCGGGCGATCCGAACGGTTACACCAGTTAGTGGCTTGCCGCTATGAACGACTTTCACCGTAAAGGTATGACGCATTTCCTTGCCATCGCCCGCGCAGCCTATCATTGAGCAGGAGACTGCCGGCGGAGGAAGAAACGAAAAGAGAATCAAAGCAAACAAGACTGTTGATCTCCGCAACGTGTGCCTCCCACGATGCCATCCATTAAAGCCCTATTCGTAAGAACCTGACAAGTCACAAAGCGATTACTTATTCAAGAAACGCTCGTGCAGAATCGAGCGATAAGTTGGAGTAGGAGACTTGAAAGTCGCCGCTACGCGGAGGTGCGCTCGGCGGAGAGGACGCGGGGAATGCCAGCGAGATCGTTGGTGATGTGGACGTTGGTCCATTGAGGAGTTTCGACGAGGGGGCGGACGGCAGGGAGAGAGTCGTGGCCGAGTTCGAGGACGAGTAGGCCGCCTGACTTGATATGGTGCGCGGCCTGGAGAATCAGCGGGCCATAGAGTTCGTAACCTTCTTCGCCCCCGTAGAGTGCGGAGGCGGGTTCGTGGTCGCGGACTTCGATGGGGAGGGCGCTGGTTTCTTTGCGGGCGATGTAGGGAGGGTTGCTGATAACGAGATCGAAGAGGAGTGACCGGGGATTGGTGACTGGTGACTCAAGGGGAGAGCGTCCGGCAGACGGTTGAGTGCCAAGCTCGGGCACGATGTATCGTGCCCCTACATCGGAGAATGCTTCGAGGAGATTGGATTCAACGAATTGTACACGATGAGAAAGGCCTAGGCGGGTGGCGTTGCGTTGGGCTACAGCCAGGGCAGCGGGGGAGATGTCGGTGGCGGAGATTTTGGCGGCGGGAAGTTCTTTGGCGAGGGCGATGGCGATGCAGCCGGAGCCAGTGCCGATGTCGACGATAGTGAGGCTTTCGCCGGTGAGTTTTGGGTCGCGTGCCGCACGGAGTTCGCGGACGGCGAGGCGGTCGAGAGCTACTTCGATGAGGTGCTCGGTTTCGGGACGAGGGATTAGTACATCGGGAGTGACTTCGAATTCGATGCCCCAGAATTCTTGTTTGCCGGTGAGGTGTTGGGTTGGTTCGCCGGCGGCACGACGGCGCAGAAGTGAAAAGTATGAGTCGATCGTTTGCGGATCGAGGAGATCTTCAGGGTGGGCATAGAGCCAGGTGCGGTCGCGGCGGGTGACGTGGAGGAGGAGGAGTTCGGTAGCGAGGGTGTAGGAAGGCACGCGGGCTTCGCGGAGGAGATGGATGCCTTCTTTCAGCGCTGTGCGTACGTCAACGGGTTTGGATTGTTGGGCCGGCATGGATTTGTTCACAACAGAAGAGTTTAACGCAGAGACGCTGAGGGCGCGGAGAAGAAGGCGGCATAAAGCCGCCCCTACGTGGCGGCCTACGCTTCGGCAAGTTCTTGCTTCAGGCGGGCGGCTTCGTAGTGTTCGACCAGGCCGTCGACTAGCGGAGCCAGTTTGCCGTCCATTACTTCGGTTAACTGGTGGATGGTTAGGCCGATGCGATGGTCGGTGACGCGATTTTGGGGATAGTTGTAGGTGCGGATTTTTTCGGAGCGGTCGCCGGTTTTGATCTGGCCGCGGCGCTCGGCGCCGATGGCGGCTTGCTGTTTTTCGAGCTCCATTTCATAGAGGCGTGAACGGAGTACACGCATGGCTTTGGCGCGATTCTTGATTTGGGATTTTTCGTCCTGTTGAGAAACGACGAGCCCTGAAGGCAAGTGGGTGATGCGCACGGCGGAGTATGTTGTGTTGACGGACTGACCGCCGGGGCCGGAGGAGCAGAAGGTGTCGATGCGCAGATCCTTGGCTTCGATTTTGATGTCAATTTCGTCGGCCTCGGGAATGACGGCAACGGTGGCGGCGGAGGTGTGAATGCGGCCCTGGGTTTCGGTGGCGGGGACGCGTTGCACGCGGTGAACGCCGCTTTCGTATTTCAGCTTGGAGTAAACTTTTTTGCCTTGAATGGCCGCGACGATTTCTTTTACTCCACCCATTTGAGCGGGGGAGCTTTCCATCACTTCGAGTTTCCAACCCTGAGATTCGGCGTAGCGCGAATACATGCGGAAGAGATCGCCGGCGAAGATGCCGGCTTCGTCGCCGCCGGTGCCCGCGCGGATTTCCAGGATGATATTTTTGTCGTCGATGGGATCGTGGGGGAGGAGAAGAAGCTTTAACTCACGCTCGGTTTGTTCTTTGCGAATGTCCAGAAGCTTTTCTTCTTCCTGGGCCATGTGACGCATTTCAGCGTCTTCAGATTCGACAACCATCTGATGGGCGCCGGCGAGGTCCTTTTCAATTTGCTTGAACTCGCGGTGTTTGTTGACGATGGCTTCGAGATCGGCGTGCTGCTTGGCGAGTTTCTGGAAGCGAGCGGAGTCGGTGACGACTTCAGGAGTGGAAAGCTCCTGGGTCATCTCCTGGTAGCGGGCATCGAGCTGGTCGAGTTTCTCGGAAAGCGTAAGAGCGGCCATTGGGATTCCTTGTCTCCATGAGATTTGCGTCACTGGAGATGGTGACTGGTTAATTGTGAGTGGTGAAATGCCGACGGCGCCCTGGCGGGCGCGAAGCGGGAGGTAACTAATGGAAGAAGGTGCACATTTTCTGCAACCATTATAGCAAACCTGACTGGAGATTTGATGCGGGAGGCCGGGTCCGGGTTTTGGGGTTAATGTTTGAGTCTGGTACCGGACCGCGACCGCAAAAGCGGCAGCTTTGCTGTCGCACTCCAAAGTGGATTGCCCACGAATAGCGGGTGTACTACGATGCGATTTGGAGTTGGCTGGCAAGGCTAAGGTTTGCGTGCTGGGCCACCTGAAGGTGGCCGCTACAATGGCAGAGGGTGGCGGAATGAGTGAAGCGGTACGGGCGGCGCTGGAAAACTCGGTGGAGGGGCTGGCGGAGAGCGCGCCAAAGGCGGACGCGGGATTTTTGTGGGACTTCTGGTATCCGGCGCTGCGGAGCGAAGAGATTTACGGAAAGAATCTGGCGAAGGCGATGCTGCTGGAAGTGCCGCTGGTGTTGGGACGGACGAGTGAGGGTAAGGCGTTCGCAATGCGAGATGCGTGTCCGCACCGGGGGATTCCTCTTTCGTACGGACACTTTGACGGGAAGAATCTGCAATGCAGCTACCACGGATGGGAGTTTGAAGCGTGCAGCGGGCGGTGCGTGGAGATTCCGTCGTTGACGAGCCACGACAAGCTGAAGGTGGAGCGGATCAACGCTGCGCATTATCCGTGCGAGGAACGCGACGGGTACGTCTGGGTGTATATGAACGCGCCGGGGACACGATTGCCAGAGAAGATGCCTGCCCCGCCGGAGTTGGAGAAATACAGCGCGAAGTTCAAGATCACGCGGCTGGAGTGCGAACTGCCGTCGCACATCGATCACGGGATCATCGGATTGATGGACCCGGCGCACGGGCCGTTTGTGCACCAATCGTGGTTTTGGCGAAGCAAGACCAGCATTCACGAAAAGGCGAAGCAGTTTGAGCCGATCCCGAACGGGTTCCGGATGAGCCCGCATCAGCCGAGCGCGAACAGCGCGCCATATAAGCTGCTGGCGAAGATGACGGGCGAGACGGTGACGACGACGATTGATTTTGTGCTGCCGAATATCCGGACGGAGATCGACCGAAGCGGGAAGCTGTGGTTTTCGAGCCGTGCGACGGTGACGCCGGTGCGGCGAGATTTGTGCCGCATCGATTTTGTGGCGGCGTGGAATTTGCCGTTTCCGGTTTCGATCTTTCGTATATTCGCAAAGATATTCCTGCGGCAGGACCAGGAAACGATGATTCAGCAGTCGGAAGGATTGAAGCACAATCCGCGATTGATGCTGATTGATGACGCGGACCGCCCGGCGAAGTGGTATTTTGCGCTGAAACAGAATCTGATCGAAGCCAGGCGCAGCGGGTTGCCGATGGAACATCCCATGGATGGGCCGGTGACACTGCACTGGAGAAGCTGACCGGTAAATTCCCCCTCAACAGTCAAACTTTCTACCACTTTCAGGTGTATACTCGCGGCAATTCCTCGGGAACACGCATTTCGGACCAAAACGGAGGTAATAGCCTTGAGTTCATTTCCGCGCTTGTTGTGTGTCCGTGTTTTCATTCCAATTTTCCTGGCAGCTTTTATCTCTCAATCGAGCATCGCACAGCTCAAATCTCCCGTAGCCAACCTTGCGACGGACACCATTGTGTTTCGCGCTCTCGCATCACCGGAGCGCCTGGAGCGCGGACGATATCTGGTGGAAGGCGTGGCGCACTGTTTCGAATGCCACGGCAAACAGGACTTCAAGCGCAACTTTGGACAGCCAAAGCCGGGAACGAAGGGTGCCGGGGAAATCGTCAAGAATGAGGAGTTCGATGGAGTGCCATTTCCGGACGGCCTGGTGCATCCGAACATCACGCCGGACAAAAAGACGGGAGCGGGGACTTGGACCGACGCGCAGTTTGAGCAAGCTATACGCCACGGGATAGGGCACGACGGGAGGGATCTCCTTGACTTCATGCCGTACGCCTTTTTCAGGAGTATGACGGAGGAAGATGTCGCTTCGGTAATTGTCTATATTCGTTCGCTGCCCGCGGTGAAGAACCCGCTGCCCAAAAGAAACCTCCCTTTCCTCGTGAAAGTGAATTTACATCCGGAGATGGAACCGCCGCTGCCGCCGGATGCGAGCGAGCAGGTGAAACATGGCTGGTACCTGGTGCGGATCGCGCAGTGCAACGATTGCCATACGCCGGGCGACGACAAGGGCAATGCGCGGACAGATATGATGTTTGGCGGCGGGGCGCGTATGAAAGGCCCGTGGGGCGACGTGGTGACTCCGAATATCACACCCGACCCATCCGGAATCAGCCACTACGACGAAGTGATGTTCATCAAGACGATTCGAACGGGACGCGCCTCAGGAGGGGTCCGGCAGCTAAATCCGCTGATGCCGTACAGCTATTTCAAGAACATGACCGACGAAGACCTGAAAGCGATTTTCGCGTATTTGCGGACGGTGAAACCCGTGAGACACCACGTAGATAACTCAGAGCCGCCAGTTTACTGCAAGCTTTGCCGGCAAAAGCACGGATTTGGAGACAAGGATTAGCGGAATGAGGTGAGATCGAAGTCCACGACGACGGGGTCGCCCTCAGGCGGGTCGGTCTCGACGGTGGCACTATTTTCCGTGAATGCATCCGCAGGATATTCGAAAGTAAGCGTGGCGCCAGTCACATCGCAGCCATCATCGCCACATCTTAGACTTGGCTCGCCATAAGCATTCCTCGGGACAATGAACCGATCGTTCTGAAAGACGCGCACTCGAAATTGGCGCCAAAAATCATAGGGACGGACCTCGAAGCCTTTGGGGGAATTCGACCGGAAACCCACCGGGTGAACGATGAATTGGCCATAGGAAGCCGTAAAGCATATCTGGACAACAACGCGGACGATTTCAGGCTGTTTGAGGTGATCGAGTTGCGCCTGCTGTGCGCTATAGGAAAGAGGATGCTGGTTGGAGTTCAAAGCGGTGAGCGCGTAGGGGGTGTAGAAAGAAACGGATGCGATGTACGGACCGCTCTTGGGCTCGGGAAGCGCGATGGCATATTTCCGGAGGAGATCGGCGAATACCTCGTCGTGATGCTGGCCGAGGAAATAAGCTTCGCGGACGGCGGTATCAGAAAGAGGTGTGTCGAAAGCGCCGGAGGAAGGTGCCAGGAGGAGAAGCGAAGTTAGAGTTGCCGCGTTTAGGCGGAGCCAAGGACGGGTCATGGCAGTCATCCTAACTAATACTTAGACGCAATGCTGGCGTCAACAGGTTTCAGATACGGCGGGGGGTGTTGGGGAAGTCCAGCCAGACTTTTACGCCACAGAAGTGGGAGCCTTCGGTGCAGATGGGCGTGGTGATGCCGGCGCGGAGGTGGCATGGGGGGCCGATATAGCGGGAGAGTTGGGGGTGGACTTCGCGGAGTTGGGCGATTTCGTCCATGGAGGCGGCGTAGATTTCTTCCTGGGCGTTGAAGCAGGTGCGCATGGTCCACTTGTGGAGGAGATGGAGGAGCGAGCCGGTTTCTACGAGGCGGATGGATTTGGAATTAGGGAGTAAATAAAGGGCGATTTCTGGAGGGACTCCACGGTCGAGGAGTTCGTTTTTGGCTGACCAGGCTTCGTGCATGGCGCGCTGGTAGAGTTCACGAGCGCGAGGGTTTTCATCCAGTAACTTGGGAGTGATGTAATCGGGTTGGCGTGTGTCGGCCAGTGTTAGCAATGGGCGCGAGCCGGGAACCATGCGGTGGCGCTGATCCTGGCTGTCAGCGGTGTGGCTGATTTTTTTTGCGAAGGTGTAATTGGCGTGTTGCAGGGCGCGCATCATGGGTGCGTGGACCCCGATGTTGAGAGTTTCGAGGCGATAGAGATTGCGAGCGGGATTGAGCAGGCGGTCGATAGCTTCGGCATCGCTGCAAGCGGATTCGGGAAGGCCGACGACGGCGCGGTAGGATTCGGCCATCACGCGGGGGGCGTTCGGGGAATAATCCGCGAGGCGAGAAGTCTTGCCATTGAGTTTCGCGTCGAATTCGTTGGCGAATGAATCGGCTTCTGATTTTGTTGGCGCCGCATCTTTCCATTCGGGCAACTCTTCCAGGGGAGAGAGGCCAAAGCGATCGAAAAACTGGGGATCGAGTTGGCGGACCTGCGCAACCATATCGCTGATGATGGAGCGGGCTTCGCTTGGCGTGTCGGAGGCGGAGCACATGCGCCAGAGGCGATGGAGGACGATGCCCGAGACGGTGTGAACCATGGTGGTAAAGGCTGCGACGGGCAAGACATAGCGGGCGATTTCGATGGAGCGCTTTTCGGCGGAGCGCTCAATTTTCTGGATGCGCTTCGGGTGAGACATCGGGCCGATATGCCAGATGTCGCCAAGAATGTTGCGGGCGTCGGGAGTCAGTAGAGCGGAGAGTTCGCGGTAAAAAGCCCAAGCACGGGCAACCGCGTTTTCATAAATGTTGCGAGAGGCCTCGTCAAAGAAAAGAGAGACTGGCGGGATGTAGGCTTGGGCGCGGTCGAGACGAACGTAGCGCTGGCTTTGCTGCTCAGAATTGTAGAAAGGATGCGCGTGAAGAAACGACCAGACAAACTGGCGGCTGACATTCTCTAGGCCGAACTCGAAATGGGCGTGCTGGAAGACGGTATGGTGGCCGCTATAAAAGGTGGCGGCGCCGATATTCAGGCGCTGTTTGTCTGTAATTTCGTCGTGGGTTATGAGATGCGAGGCGTAACAGGTTCGCGCCGCGGCGATTGCGGAATCAAATGGATGCAGGAAAGCATTGCGGAGGGTGACGCGAGGCGCGCCCGTTTCCACCAAGCCGGTATCCGGTGCGCCATCGAACATGCGGGATTGCGTTGCCACGTTGGGAGTTGATTCTACACGGAGAAACGGAGTCGGACAAAAGGATAGAAAGAAAAAACGGACCGGTTTGAGGCCGGTCCGCAACCAGGGAATTGAATTTCAGCTAAAAAACTACTTTTTGGCGGCAGCGGCAGGAACGTTGGCGTATTTCTTGTTGAAGCGCTCAACGCGGCCCGCAGTGTCTACAAGCTTCTGCTTGCCCGTAAAGAAGGGGTGGCAGCTGGAGCAGATTTCGACGCGCAGCATGTCACCTTTGATCGTCGAACGAGTCTGGAAGGTGCTCCCGCAAGCGCAGTGGACGGTAACGGGATGGTAGTCAGGATGAATACCGGGTTTCATGGATCTCCAATCTAGTGTGGCCGGTCTGCACGGCTTCCCCTGGAGGGAGCTACAGCCGCGTCGCTAGGTCACAGGCAATCACTGATTATACGGAAATCGTCTGGAAATTCAAAATCAGCATTCGGCGGTATTTGGATCAAGGAGTCGGAATAACGGCGGTCGCCTGGTTGGAGAAGGAACTTTCATCTCCGACGGAGTCAACCGCGGTAACGGCGTAGTGATACGTGGCCCCGGAAACGACGGTGGCGTCCGTGTAGGTAAGGCTCGCGATTACTGAAGTAAGAGGGAGGAAGCCGGAGCCGTCGTCTCGGTAGACACGGTAACCTGTGACTGAACTCGCGCTGGGACCCCAAGCGAGCGCCACACTGTGCTGGACGGGTGGTGTAGAGCTTGTTCCGGAAGTTATGCCGGCTCCAGAGACAGCAATGGTTTCAGGCGCCGAAAGATTTGAACTGAGAATCGAGATATGCCCGGAAGCCGAGCCGCTGGACTGCGGGCGGAACCAAATCTGAAACGTCAGGCTCTGATTCGGTGTGATGGTGGAACCGGGCGCGAGGCTGGAGAAACCGAAGCCCGCGCCAGCGGCGGTCACGCCGGTGATGGTGATGTTAATGTCGCCTGTGTTTTTGAGGGTGACGTTTTGCGTAGAGGTGGCCTGCAGTTTTTGATTGCCGAAACTGATCGAGGATGGCGTCACCTGCAGGGCAGCAAATGCCTTTTCCGCGACACCTGCGAGCGAGACAGCGGCCGGGCTGCTTGAGGCATTGCTGGCGATTTGGATTGCCGCCGTGGCATTTCCGGCAACACTCGGTTCAAACGTCAGTGTGTAGTCCACTTTCTGAGCCGGCAGGATCGTGCGGGGAACGGAAGGGCCGGTGAGAGAGAATTGGGAACTCTTGAGTGTTACGGACTCGAGAGTGAGAGGAGCAGCGCCGGTGTTGGCGATGTGGAGAGTCTGCGTGGCGGACTTGCCGATTGCGACCGTATTGAAGTTGAAACTTGTGGCTGAGAGCGAAAGAACGGCCTCGCTGGTTGCCGAATGAGGCGAATAACTGGTGCAGCCTGCGAAGGTGGAGGCGACAGCCAGCAGGAAAGCAACGGCAAAAATGCTTTCGATGGACCGGCAATTGAAGTGACGCGAGACCACCTCGGCTGCGAACCCCCTCAGATTCGGAAATTTCAAGTTACTGTTTGAGGAACAGTAACCGCAACCTGTCCAGGGTACAGTTGTAGGACAGGTCTTACAGAGTGGAGACCTGTCCTAAAGAACAGGTGAGATAAATAGCGGAGAAATTTGAGATGTAGAGGGTGTGCGGCGCGACACTACTCGAGGTGAAACGGGAGAAGATTCCAATTACGGGCGGGAGGCTGGAGGGTTGGCGCGGACGCTGGGTAGTTTGGGGCAATCAAGAGACGAAGTGGCAGCCAAAACGGAAGGCGCCTTCGGCGGTGCGCCGGGACCAGACTGGGCGGAGATAGACGCGAACGGGCGGAAGAATCGGCACATGGAGAATTGCCAGAAGGCTCTCCGGGAGTTCCTCCTGTTGCTCAAACTCGAGGGCGACGCCGCCAAAGCCAAGGTCGAGGACGCGGGCGCGGCGGCTGCCTTGGTCACCAATGATGGCGTAAGCGTTAGTGCCGGCCATGGAGACGCGCTCTGCCTTGCGTTGAATTGCGAAAGACGCCTCGACAACCGGTGCATGAGTCCTTTCTGACAAGGCCCCCGCGGCAGCGGACGATGCAGCTGCAAAATCTGCTGACACTTTCTCGGCGACGCGTCCAGCCGAAATGGAAATGGGTGACTGGGAGACGGGCTGCGGTGGGGGCGGCGTAGCCGCAGCGCGTGAAGGATCGCTGGTTGTTCGAACCTGATTGGCGTGCTTGAAACGGTAGAGCCGCTCGTCGGCGACGCGAATCAGTTGATCCGACTGATCGCCGTCCTGGGGGAAAGTGGCGACGCCGTGATCCATGGTTACGGAGAAGCTGAGCTGAAGCGGGCGGAGAGTTTCGGCAAATACGGTCTCAATACGGCGGCCCAGGGCGATCGCCTGGGCGGCATCGGTTTGCGGCAGAAGCAGGGCAAATTCATCGCCGCCGATGCGAAACGCGGAGTCTGACGTGCGAAGCGCTTTCTGCAACGTGGTTGCGGCGGCACGAAGGACTTCGTCGCCCCGCGGATGGCCGTATGTGTCGTTGACTTCTTTAAAGCGATGAAGATCCAAGATCACGATGCCCAGCGGGAGACCGTAACGACGCGCGCGATTTAGTTCCTTTTCAAAGGATTCAGCGAAGAGCCGGCGATTGTATAGACCTGTAAGCGAATCTGTAACCGCATTCAGCTGAATCTTTTTCAGCTCGTCATACTCGAGGATTACAGGGACGCGCACTAGGCCGGAGGAAGAAAGCACATCCATGAGCACGGTCTTGAGAGAGACTTGGCGGCCGAGCGTGTCCGTGAGTTCGCGCCGGCGAGTCAGTACCTCGTCCCAGAGCTGCAGAGACTGAGACTCGCGGAGGTCCAGGTGAGTTGTGGCGCGAAAATATCGCTGGAGAAACTGACCGCGGGCAGACTGCTCCAATCCCTCGAGAGTGTCGGCCAAAAGCTCGAGGTAGGCATCTTCCAAAGGCGTACGCGGGGCCACTGGGGCACCGGGGCTGGGCATAGCTGGGTTTTTCCCACAATCTGCCTGTCCCCGCGGGGTTGGGGGAAAGCACAGTCCGAGAACCGTAGGACTAGGGAGCAACTCGGTGGCCATTCCTGTCGTTGGAACAGGGAGGCGAAGCCAGCCCTAATTGGTTCTCTGTTGTGGTCTATCCTATTACAAAAAGAAAGGATATGCCAAATTTCTTCCATGGGAAAAACAGTGACCAAAGTAGGTGGGAGGAAGTACGTCTGAATGGTACTAGAAAGAATGCTTACTCTAGAGATCGAAGAAATTCCAGTCCGAAAAGGCGTTGGTCTCCCAGATTTTCCAGGCGGCGAACTCTTGCCTGAATCGGAGGAGTCTCACTGGGGATAAGACTTGAGGAGGACGGGGAGGGAGCCGGAATGGTTAACAGGACCAGCTGATCCGGCCGCAGCATATGGGTTGACGTGATACACGCGCCAGTAGCGCTGATATTGAGAGTCCGAGTGAGTTCGATGAATTCGGTCCCCGAGGCGTCAGAGGCTCGCAGGAAGACAGGAACTTGCAGGCGGATTCGAGGCGAACGGCGTGCCCGTTGCGAATCCACGCGAACTCCCTCCTTCAGTTGGTCGGTGCGCAAGTCCATGGGGTCCGGATAATAGTACTCAGGAACTAGTACATCCGTAGCAGGTCGTTTGCCAGTGTTCCAATTCCAAAACTCAAATTAACATGCTTTTTTATATAGAGATAGAAGCCTGAGGGGCGCAGGAGCGCACGGCACAAAGAAGTTGATGCTCTGATTGAGTAGGGCTTTTCCCAAATTGTGCAAATGGAACGCTTTTACCATTGACAGTCCGGGGAGCGTTTGAAAGGATGAACTCCACAAGGGAAAACTTTTACCACTCTGGACAGGAGCCAGCCAGTCTATATGGGAAGTGGAATCACAACATCCACGGGCAAATTTGTGCCAAGTGGAACTAATTTTCCCGCGGAGCATGTCCGGGCTTTATTGGATACGGTCGAAAAGGGCGTCATCGTAGCGAGCCGCGAAGGCCGAGTTCTGATGGTGAATGCCCGGGCGAAAAAGTGCCTCGACGAGCACGGCAAATTTGACGTTTACTCCCTGAATATATTTGAAGAACTGCTGAAAATCGAACCGCGAGAAATCTCGAAACGAATTGAAAGCGGCGAACACGAAATTCAGCTAACCGGAAAAACCGGGTTCAAGAGTTTTCACGCGCGGTTGCGATGGATTCCGGAAACAGATTGGGTGGCGATTCAATTCGCGAATGAGACGGAATCCGTTGACGGTAACGGCGCTCCGCAACCAACGGTCCAGGAATTGCTGCAGGAGCGCGAGATCACTTATCGCAACCTGCTGGCTGCGTATTTGAAGCTGCAGGAAGTGAACCGGCAGAAAACAGTGTTCCTGGCGTCGGCCGCGCATGAATTGAAAACTCCCCTGGCTGTGATCAAAGGCTATTACGATCTGCTACTCACCAATTCGCTGGGAAAGTTGACGGACAAGCAAAAGGACATTTTGGAGGAGTCGAAGGAAAGCTGCGAGCGGCTGGTGCGGCTGGTTTCCATGTTTTTGAATTATTCGGCACTGGAGAGCGGGAAATTAGTGTTGCAGCTGCGGGAAAACGATCTGCGGGACTGCCTGGTGGAAATGACCGCGCGGTGGTCCGAAGCGTTTCAGAGAAAAGGCGTGAAGCTCGAAAGCCAGATCGATCCGTCGATTCCGACATTCAAGTTCGATTACCAGAAGGTGCAACAGGCAGCGGCAAACCTGCTGGACAACGCCCTGAAACATACGCCTTCGGGTGGGACCGTGACCTTGCGGGGAAAGCCCCATTTTTGGGAAAGACGGGTGGCGGAAGTTGCTCCAGTGGAAGAACGCCGCCGGTTCCGGCTGCCGAGGCCGAACAGCGTGGAAGTGAGCGTGACCGATTCCGGGACAGGCATCGCGCCGGAACATCACCAGGAAATATTCGAAGACTTCGTACGCGTAGACCGCAACACGTCTGGAATGGGCCTGGGCCTGGCGATCGCGAAGCGATTGATTCAGGCGCACCGGGGAAAAATTTGGGTAGAGAGCGAATCACAACGAGGAAGCACATTCGCGTTTTTGTTGCCGATGGATCAGACCTGAGAATTCAGTTTGAGCGGGAAAGAGGGGAAGAGACATGCCGGTTAAAGAAAAAATCCTGGTGGTAGACGACGAACCGAGCATCCGGAAGTATTTGCAGACGCTTCTGGAAGTGGAGGGGTTCGACGTTGATACGGTCAGCAACGGGAAGGATGCAATTCATCGCGTCAGTGAAGGCGAACGGCCGGACTTCATTATCCTGGATGTACTGATGCCAGAGATGGGTGGCCTGGAGACCCTGCAGGAACTTATGCAGTTGGACAGGAGCCTGAACGTCATCATGCTGTCGTGTTCGAATGAGGTCGGAACCGTGGTGGAGGCAATCCGCCTGGGAGCGCACGATTACCTGACGAAACCGTTCGAAAAGACCGAACTGGAAGCCGCGATGCTGAAGTCGCGCCAGAAGAAGCAATTGACGCAAGAGAATAAGGCGCTGCGGGATTACTGCGATCAGGTGACCGAGGATTTGAGTTTTCTTGCGGCCAGCCCGCAGATGGTGCGCATCCGCCAGCAGATTCTGCAGATAGCGCCGGTGGACGTGCCGGTGTTCGTATGCGGAGAAAGCGGCGTCGGCAAGGAAGTTGTGGCGCGGATGATCCATCTGCGGTCGAAACGGCGGAATCAGGCGTTTATCAAAGTGAACTGCGCGGCGCTGCCGGGCGAATTGCTGGAGTCTGAACTTTTCGGATTTGAACAAGGCGCGTTTACAGGCGCGGTGCGAGCCAAACCCGGAAAATTCGAACTGGCCAACAAGGGCACCATTTTCCTGGATGAAATTGCGGAAATGTCAGTGCACCTGCAGGCCAAGCTGCTGCATGTGTTGCAGGATCACCAGTATTCGCGTCTTGGCGGCAGACACCTGGTGGAGACCGATGTGCGCGTTCTTGCCGCGACGAACGTGGATGTGCACGAAGCGATGAAGACGGGCCGGTTCCGCGAGGATCTGTATTACCGGTTGAACGTTCTTTCGATCAATGTGCCGCCGTTGCGGGAAAGGACGTCGGAAATTCCGCTATTGTTCAAACATTTCCTCGAAAAATACAGCGAAAAATTCGGGAAAACCATGCAGACGCCTTCGAAACACCTGATAGATGCAGCGATCAATTATCCGTGGCCGGGAAATTTGCGCGAGCTGGAAAACTTTGTGAAGCGGTATGTGATTCTGGAGGATGACGAAGGCAGCCTGCGCGAATTGATCGAGATGTCCGCGACGCGGCAGAGAACCTCTCCACGCGAGGAAGCCCCAGTGGCCCGGGAGCAGGGGTTGAAGGCGCTGGTCCGCGGTTTGAAGGACGAAGCAGAAATGGAAGCTATAGCCGACGCTCTGGAAAAGACCCGCTGGTGCCGCAAGGACGCCGCGAAAATGCTGGGGATTAGCTACAAGGCGCTCCTGTATAAGATGCGGCAGTTTAATTTGGACACCCCGCGTACGCGGAGGAGCTCCGCGGTCAAACCCGAGGAAATTGCGCCGGCCACCGTGGGCGCAAAACAGGAAGGGTAGCAGGGTCTAGTACCGGGTTACCGGCAAACGACACTCCTCTGAAAAAGAGAACTTGCGAGTTCGCTGGGCGCAAGGTATCTTGCGCAGCGATTAGCTGTGTCGGCTTTGCAGTGCGATGCCTGAACCATCACGGGACATTACAGATAAGAAGCGATTCAAAAAGTCAGGTTCCTTGGGGACGGATGGGATTCATCTGAAACTGAGCCTTTAGGATTCCTATATTCAAGCGGACAGGATGCAATTTAAATTGTAGAAGGCTTGCGAAGCCTTGGATGGAGTTTAGGATGTCTTTAATGACTGAGCGCCGGCTGGCACGGCGTTACGATTTGACTCTCCCGGTGAGCATTCGCTTTTCCGCCGAAAAATTGGTGTTGCGCCAGGAAGGAAAGACACGAGACATCTCCACCAAGGGATTGTATTTCGTGATAGAGCGCGATCTGGAGGCGGGAAGTGCGCTGGATCTGACGCTGACGCTCCCGGGCGAAATCACCCGCGGATCCGATGTCTTCGTGCGAGCGCAGGGCAAAGTTGTGCGCGTAGAACGCCGACTGGAAGATGGAGAGCAACGCATGGGTGTCGCGGCTGTGATTGAACGGTATGACATCGTGCGCGGGGACGGAGCACGGGCTTAGCGGATAAACCTGAAGATTGGGCCTACCCAGTTGCCTGAGGGTGCATTTTCCCATTGCAATCAACCATCGGCGAGTCTAGCATGTGGGCAATTCCTGTTCCCCGGAGGGTCCAATGAGAGTGGCGGATCTAATCGGGTCCCGCAAAGAAGTGTTTTCCATCCTGGAAAGCAAGAGCGTTCTTGACGCCGCGAAATACCTGCGAGAAAAACAGGTTCGCTCGGTGGGGGTTGTGGATTCGAGCGGGAAGTTGATCGGAGTGGTGTCGCAGAGCGACATTTCCGACAAGATTGCCGCAGAGAATAAGTGCCCGGCCTGGTCGAACGTCACGGAGATTATGACCCGGGAGTTGGTGACGGTGACACCGGAAGTGACGTTTGAAGAGAGCCTGCGCTTGATGGAGCAGCACGGCGTTTACCACCTTCTGGTGCTGGGAGAAGGGGGCAAGTATCTGGGCATGATGTCAGTAAGCGATCTTCTGAAGGTGATGGTCTCGAGTGAAAAGGCACGAGCGGACATGCTCGAATCTTATGTGTTCCCGAGTCGCTAGGGTCGAAACGGAACTGACCGCGAACCATTAAATCACACCCGAAATTTCCCAAGAAGAGAACTATCGTTCCTCGTCCAGAGATTTGATTTCCCGATTCCGCCACAAAAATCATCCTACTCGCGCTGTTAGGTACCATTACTTATATACCTAACCTTGCAACAAATCGCTTATTTTGTGTTGCTTAGAAGTTGTTGAGGTAATTCCAAGAGTTGACTAAGACCCTCTTGTTTGGTTGACCATGTGCTGCTAGCCCGTATTGGGGGAACATGTCAGCAGAAGGTGCAAACAGCGGGGCAGTTCTGGGGAGGCCGGGAGCTGTGCCTCCCGATAACGTCCTCTTCGGGCAGTCGTCTGTGATGACTGAGATCCAGACGCGCGCCAGGCGGATTTGCCGCACCAATGTTCCGCTACTCCTTTGTGGCGAGGGAGGAACCGGGAAGGAAGCGCTGGCTCGGTGGATTCATAATAACTCCGAATATGCGAGTGGCGAATTTGTGAAGGTGAATTGCGCAGCCATCCCTGGGACGCTGCTGGAAAGTGAACTGTTCGGATATGAAAAAGGAGCGTTCACCGGCGCCAACAACGTGAAGCCTGGCCGGGTGGAGCTGGCGCACCGGGGAACATTGTTTCTGGATGAGATCGCGGACCTGGACCTGAATCTGCAGAGCAAGCTGCTGCATTTCCTTCAGGACGGAACTTTTTCGAGGATTGGCGATCAGGGCGAAAGAAAAGTGGACGCCCGGCTGATATGCGCCACCAACAAAGATCTGGAAGCGGAAACGATTGCAGGCCGGTTCCGGCAAGACTTGTTCTACAGGATTCACGTATTCCGCCTGCGGATGCCGCCGCTGCGCGAGCGGCGGGACGATATTCCGCTGCTTGCCGAATATTTCCGGAAGCAATTTGAAAAGCAATTTGAGATGAAGGCAGAAGCATTTCCGTCAGAAATGCTGGAGTACCTGAAGAATCTTGCCTGGGCCGGCAACATTCGTGAGTTGTCGAACGGAGTCGCGCGCTATGTGCTGCTTGGGCCGGAAGCGGCGATCCACCAGGAGATCCCGACGCGCCGGGCCAGGAGAGTGGTCACTGGTGCAGAAAATGGGGGACCGCAGGTTACATTGAAGCGCCTCTCCAAGGACGCGATCCGGGAAATGGAAAAAAATGTAATCCTGGAGACCCTTCGTGCTAACCAGTGGAACCGGCGGAAAACCGCGCTGGCACTGAAGATCAGTTACCGGGCGTTGATTTACAAAATACAGGATGCGGGCCTGGTTTCGCGGCGGGCGCCCATACGGCCGGCCGAAAACGATGGGCGGATAGGCCTCGCCCGAAACTGACTGCAGTCCAGATCGAAAAAACCTTCTGTTTGGACCTCCCGTTGTGCGAATTCACGATATCCTGCCATTCATAAGAAATGCTTAAGCAGCGGTGTGCTTGTGAGGCTTTTCCGGTCGCCGGAGAGGACGCTTGCTGTGATCGCAACGTGTGCCTGCAGATCGGTAACTGGTGGGGAGAATGATGAAAATTTATCTGACAGAGCTAAAAGGAGTGGTTGTAATCGAGCCAGAAGTATTTTCAGATGCGCGGGGATATTTTCTGGAGACGTACAACGCGAGGGCCTTCGCTGAAGCCGGAATACTCGACCTGTTTGTACAGGACAATCAGTCGATGTCGAAACGCGGCGTGCTCCGCGGGCTTCATTATCAACGAGAGAAAGCGCAGGGGAAGTTGGTCCGGGTGCTGGCGGGAGAAATCTTTGATGTGGTTGTCGACCTTCGGCCGGATTCGAGCACATTCGGGAAGTGGTCTGGGTTCAACCTTTCTGCCAGAGAACAAAAGATGGTCTGGATTCCGAAGGGATTTGCGCACGGATTCTACACGCTGTCGGAAACAGCTCAGGTCAGTTATAAGGTAACGGAATTTTACGCGCCGGGAGACGAGCAGGTGCTTTTGTGGAGTGATCCAATCTTGGCGATACGCTGGCCGCTGCAGGGGGAGCCGATTCTATCGGAGAAAGACAAAAAGGGGCACTTCTTGCCGGAATTTTCCAAACCGGGCGGGTGAGTTCCGCCGTAACTTGGTTGGACCTCCTTCGTTCGCAGAATTCAGAATTCGGCAGTATGAGAGGCGAGGCTTCCAAGGGAACTCTAGGCATTAGCTTGTGGTGTCATTAACGAAACACGCCGGAGGGTCCACCCGCCTACGAGTCAATTACCTAAGCAGTTGAGCATGGACCGAGTGAGCCTTTGCACTATTCTTGATGAGTAACTGTCCTGACCTTGCCCTCGACTTGGACTGGTGATTCTCCGACAACGCCAATCCAGAACTCCAATCTCTTTGTAAGTGGTTAATTTATAAATAGTTAAGTGAATTACTGCGCCCACCGGGGCCCTCTTAAAACCCTCCAACCCTGACATACTGGCCCCTGGTGCACGGAAGGGCAGGGCGAATCCTGTCTTGCGGACAGTGTAACCGGCTGTCCCGAATTTGTTCCTCTCGCCAGTAGTTTTACTAGTCCTAGTACCTATACCCTCGCTGTGTGGACAAGATCGCGGAGGGTAAGACCATGGGAACTAGGGGAACTGCTGTGGCCAAGGGGACGTGGACCAGGCAGCGACCTTCTAGTGCCCGGCGGAAGTTTGAGGCGACCCTTATAACCGCCGCGATTCTGTGCGCTGGCTTTGTAGGTGGATGTGCGGGTCTGGTGAGCGGCAGCAAAACGACCACTGGTCTTGCCGCCTTCCAGGTAAATCCGACGGCATTGAATTTCGGGAGCGTGGGGGTAGGCAAGAAGGCCACCCAGACGATCGCGGTGGCAAACACCGGCACCATGCCGGTTTCGATTACGCAAGCCACGCTTTCCAATCCGCAATTCAGCTTGACCGGTGTGACCTTTCCGATGTCGATTGGAACCGGCCAGTCGGGGAACTTCACAGTTGGCGTGACGCCATCGAAGGCCGGGACACTGACCGGGACACTTACGGTCCAGGGCAGCGACGGAGCAGCGCCTGCGACGGTGAATCTCTCCGCAACGGCAGTGGCCCCCGCTCCGCAGATTTCCTTGAGCAGCACGTCGGTTCAATTTGGAACCGTGGGTCTCGGGTCCACCAGCAACTTGAACGTGACGATCTCGAACACAGGTAATGCGGACCTGACGATTTCTGTGGTTTCGCTCACTGGTGCGGAATTCAGTGTGAGTGGAATCACAACGCCAAAGACCATTACTGCCGGCCAGTCGGCGCCGGTGACGTTGACCTTCAAACCGATAGTTGGTGGAGCGGCAGCAGCGACCTTGTCCATTACAAGCAACGATGCGGTGAATCCGACAATGAATGTCGCTTTGACTGGGACAGGGTCAACCGCAGCGTTTGGCCAGTTGCAGGCAAATCCACCCTCCGTGAGTTTTGGCAGTGTGAGCACAGGGAGCAACGCGACCCAGCAGATTACACTAAGCAACACCGGAACAGTCGCTGTTCATATTTCTGGCATCGCCGTGACTGGAGCCAGTTTTACTACGAATGGGATAACCACTCCTTTTACGTTGAACGCGGCGGCAACAGCGATTCTTAACGTTGTGTTTGCACCGACGACCGGGGGTGGTGCATCGGGGAATGTATCCGTGACCAGCGACGCAACCAACTCACCGCTCTCGATATCGTTGACAGGCACGGGAGCGCAGCCAGGGTTGAGCATTACGCCGGCGAGTTTCGCATTCGGAAGCGTGGTCGACGGGCAAACAAAGTCGCAGACCTTCACGTTAACGAACACAGGCAGCGCATCGCTGACGATTTCGCAGTTGGCGGTAAGCGGGTCGGGTTACAGCGTGAGCGGGTTGGCGACGCCGACGACGATAGCGGCGGGAGCCAGCACGACTTTTAGCGCCACCTTTGCCCCTAATACTGCCGGAAGTTTGCCAGGCACTATCACGATTACAAGTAACGCACCGACCTCCCCCTCGGCGGTGGCCTTGACCGGGACCGGCACAGCGCCGCAACCGGGAGTGAGCGTTACACCGGCGGGGTTTGCTTTTGGAAGCGTGGTGGACGGGCAAACAAAATCGCAGACCTTTAACGTGACGAACACGGGCAGCGGAGCCCTGACAATATCGCAGCTGAGCGTAAGCGGGACCGGCTACAGCTTGAGCGGACTGGTGACCCCAAGCACAGTAGCACCAGGAGCAAGCGCGACTTTTAGCGCCACATTCGCGCCAACCACTGCGGGAAGTCTGCCGGGAACCGTCACGATTATCAGCAACGCGCCGACATCTCCATCGACGGTAACGCTGAGCGGCACCGGCGTCGCGGGGACAGTGATCCTGTCCGCGAGTCCAACGAGTTTGGCATTTGGCAATGTCAATGCTGGCGTAACCAGTTCCAAGAGCGTCACGCTGACCAACAACGGAACGGGGAATGTGACCATTTCACAGATAACCGTAAGTGCGAAAGATGTAACCACTAGCGGCGTCACGACGCCGGTAACCTTGACGCCGGGGCAAACCCAAACGTTGAATGTGACGTTTAATCCAACGGCGCAGGAGACAGTTACCGGGAATATTTCGATAACGAACTCGCAGGGGACCACTACTGTGGTCGCTGTCAACGGTACCGGCGTGCAGGCGGGGATCAGCCTGACGCCTTCCAGCGCAAATTTCGGCAGCGTGACCGTAGGCGCCACAAATTCCCAGACAATTCAGATCGGCAACACCGGGAATGGTGTCCTGACGATCACCCAGGCAAACGTTGCCGGAACTGGCTTCAGCCTGGCGGGATTGACACTGCCGCTTTCGATCAATCCAGGGCTCACGAGCACATTCAACGCCCAATATCAGCCTTTAGGTGCGGGTTCGGCGAGCGGAAGCATTTCGATTGTGAGCAACGCTGCGGTTTCACCGAGCGTAGTTGCACTGACAGGAACCGGCGTGGCCGCCACCCAGATTTTGTCGCTGAGCTCAACCTCCTTGAGTTTCGGGAACGTGAACACCGGGACGAGTTCGACGCAGACGGTGTCCGTTACAAACACCGGCAATGCGAATGTGCAGATTTCCCTAATCGCAGTGGCTGGAACGGGGTATTCACTGAGCGGAGCAAGCACGCCGATTACCCTGACCCCATCGCAGAAGCTGACCCTCAGCGTTATTTTCAACCCGACAGTTGCGGGCAGTGCAAGCGGAACGGTGGCGATCACCAGCAATGCGACCGGTTCACCGGCAACGATTGCGCTTTCGGGCAGTGGTGTAACGGCCGTGTCGCACACCGTCAGCCTGTCCTGGACAGCGAGCACGTCGGTGGTTTCCGGTTATAACGTGTACCGAAGTACAACTAGCGGCACAGGCTACGCGAAAGTGAATGGCAGCCTGGTTGGAGCCGTGAACTACACCGATTCGAGTGTCGCGAACGGCACAACTTATTACTACGTGACCACAGCCGTGGATAGCAGCGGGAACGAAAGCAGCAATTCCAACGAGGCGGTAGCAGCAATACCGTAATCGATTCACACAACTTCGCCAACTAAGAGGATTCCTCCACCGGTTCATGAGACGGCTCATCTCTCCGATGAAGCTGTAAGTACGCCCAGATAGACAATTGAGCCAACAGGGCGCCAGTCGAATCGATCAGGACATCGCCAATTCTGGCTTCGCGCATCGGCACGAAAGACTGGTGCCACTCATCGAGACCGGCGTAGCCCGCGGCTATCAGAAGCGCAATGAAGGCCCACTCGGGCCGCCAGTTGCGACGTTCGCCCCGAATACCATGAAAAACAGCGGCACTGAACATGCCGTATTCCGCGATGTGAGCGGCTTTGCGAATGCCGGAATGCAGAAGCCCCAGCGTGTTTTGGCTTGCGGAAGGGAAGAGCCAGTGCAGGAGCGGAATGATGATGCGCGAGGTACCCTCGCCGCTGAAAACGCTTGTGGAGAACCCCGAAATCATTAGCGCAATGCAGATTGCCGGAAGCCAGTAAGAGAGGCGTCGCATCATTACCAATTATCCGTTGATACCCCTGTCCTTCCCCTAACGGAGATTCTGCCTTCGGCGGTACTCGACGAGATACGCTTGCAAAGCCTCCTGCCAGGTGCGCAGAGCGATGCCGTAATTTGCCAGCGGCGTTGGAGAGAGGACGGAATATGCCGGACGCTGCGCCAAGCTCCCCGCTTCAGCGGATGTGATCGGGGAGATGGGAGTGCCCCGGCCTGCCCTGTGAAGGATTGCCTTAGCAAATTCGAACCAAGAGCACGTTCCTGAGTTCGTGATGTTCACGATGCCTTGTGCGTCCGCTCGAACCAGTTCCTGGATGGCGGCGGCGAGATCTTTCGTATACGTTGGCGAGCCGATCTGGTCCGCCACAACTTTCAATTCGGGTTGGGTGTCGGCCGCATGCAGGATTTTTTCCGGGAAACAGGATCTGTTCGCTCCAAAAAGCCAGGAGGTGCGTGCGATCAGCCAAGGGCCGGCCTCTTCCTGGACTGCTTTTTCTCCGGCCGCTTTGGATGCGCCGTAGATGTTTAGAGGATTGACCGGGTCTTCGGGTTCATACGGACGAGTCGACGAACCGTCAAACACGTAGTCTGTGCTCAGATAGCAAAGTTTCGCACCTAGTTCACGCGCTACAACCGAGACGTTCCGGGTGCCGTCTCGATTCACGGCGAACGCCAGGCCTGGGTTCCGTTCGCTGCCATCCACATCGGTGTAGCCGGCGGACAGGATGATCCAGTCTGGGCGGTGCCTGGATGCTAGCCCGCGAACCTGTTCGAGATCGCGAATGTCCGCGTCGCGCGAACTCGCCGGAATGATTGTGTCTCCCGTCCAGTCCTCAACGAGGTCACTTCCGAGGAGGCCATTGGACCCAATGATCAGAATTCGCATGAATGGTTTGTTTCGGCGAAAGCCGGCACAGCCACCGAATGTCGTGGTCGGCCGCTTAGAGCTGCCACGCTACGAGTCAACATGAGAACGAAAGGTTTCCGCGCGGCGATCGTAGTGCCGCTGATAGTAGTTCCGATATTCTCCGGAACGTGCGTGAGCGAGCCACTCGGAATTGACCTGATACCACTCGATCGTTTTGCGGAGGCCCTCCTCAAAGCCGAGCAGCGGGCCCCAGCCGAGTTCGCGCCGAATTTTCGAGCTATCAAGCGCGTAGCGACGATCATGGCCCGGGCGATCCTGAACGTACTGAATCAATGAGTCGGACTTGCCGAGAAATCGCAGAATTGTGCGTACAATTTTGACGTTGGGTTCAGACTCACCGGAAGATACGTTGTAGACAGAACCCGGGGCGGCTTTCTCCAGCGCCAGTGCGATGGCACGGCAATAGTCCTCCACGAACAGCCAGTCGCGCTCCTGCATGCCGTCACCGTAGATCGGCAGGGGCTTGTCCTCGCTTGCGTTTGCGATCATCAGCGGAATTAATTTTTCCGGAAATTGAAAAGGTCCAAAATTGTTGGTGCAGCGCAGAATCACGGAGGAAACGCCGTATGTGTTGGCGTAGGCGGTGACAAGGTGCTCCGCGGAGGCCTTGCTTGCAGCATAGGGGCTGCGAGGGTCGAGCGGTGCCGCTTCCGTGAAAGCCTGTCCAGCGGGGGCGCTGCCATAAACTTCATCCGTGCTGATGTGGATAAACCGGATGCTGGGAAAAAGACGGGCCGCTTCCAACAAGGAGTGGGTGCCAATAATGTTGGTGTTGAGAAAAGGAGAAGCATCCTCAATGCTGCGGTCCACGTGGGTCTCCGCGGCAAAGTGGACCACGGCGTCAAATACCTGCCGGAAAAGCTCGGTGACGGCAGTCCGGTCGGTGATGTCGCCGCGAACGAAATGGTACCGCTGGTCCCGCGCGACATCGGCCAGATTCTCTGGGTTGCCTGCGTAGGTTAACTTGTCGAAATTGAAGATTTCGACGTCGCGGCGAGAATTCAAAAGAAAGCGAACGAAATTAGCGCCGATAAAACCCGCACCACCCGTGACTAGAACTTTCAATCACCGCCCTCCTTTCTCAAAATCAGAACTTTTCTCCGACTCGATTACTCCGTTCCGACTATTTTGAATTTTCGGAGGGCCGAGGGGGTTTGCCGCGTTTGGGCAACTTATTCGTGCCCGTTTCGGCGGCAAGATTTGTCACCCGTAGAAGGGATTCGAACGTTCCCGCGTCGCTCCACCAGCCTTCCAGGATGCTATGAGTGAGAGTCTTTTCTTTCAGGTACATATTGTTGACGTCGGTGATTTCCAGTTCGTTCCGCCAGCTTGGCCTGGTCTTGCCGATTTTCTCGAAGACCGTCGAATCATAGAAATAGATTCCGGTCACAGCATAGCTGGACTTGGGTTTTTTCGGCTTTTCTTCAATCCGCAGAATTTTGTCGCCGGAAAGTTCGGGGCAACCGAAGCGCTCCGGGTCGGGGACTTCTTTGAGAATGATGTGGGCGCCGCGCTTTTGTTTTTCAAAGATGTTTTTCGCCGCGACTATATTATTTTCGATGATGTTATCGCCCAGGACGACGCAAATCTTCTCATTTTCCACGAAGGGCTGCGCCAACCGAAGGGCGTCTGCAATTCCACTCTCTCCCTCCTGGTAAGTGTAATGAATGCGCTGGAGGCCGAACTCCTTGCCGTTCGATAGCAGGCGGATGAAATCGCCCGAGTTTTGTCCGCCGGTGACGACAATGACGTCGCGGATGCCCGCGTCCACCAGCGTCTGGATGGGATAAAAAATCATCGGCCGGTCATAGACGGGAAGCAAATGCTTGTTGGTAACGCGAGTCAGAGGATACAGGCGCGACCCCTTCCCACCGGCAAGCACAACACCCTTCATGGACGAGTTTCTCCTGGTCGCAAGTTTCCCACATTAAACTATTCGAAGTGCATGATTTTAGCGCTCGCACGAAAACCCCGAAGCCTAACGCTTGAACTGCCCAATCCCACGTGATTCTCCGCCTATTTTTTGGCTGAGAAGTTCAGTTGGGGCCAGAAATTGGACAGGCTAATTCAAGTTGGATCACGCCAATCAGAATCAGCCGCCGGAGAGTTGAGAAAGCGCGCTTCGCACCTGGTCTGCGAGCCGGGATTTGGGATCCAAATTGATAGCCTTCTCGAATTCAACCTTTGCTTTGGCAGGGTCATTGAGCTTTTGGTATGTGAGGCCAAGGTGATAGCGGTAAGTTTGATTATTGGGAGTGGCCTTCACCGCGTCTTCCAGGAGCGGTGCGGCAACAGTGTAGCCGCCGTTATTGTAGTAGGCCCATCCGAGGGTGTCCTTGGCGTTGGGAAGATTGGGAAGTCCCTTTCGGGCGGTCTGGGCCAGAGTCAGAGCAACAGTCGGGCTGCCACCATGCTCCAGTAGCAGATAAGCGAGATTGTTCGAGGCAAGAGGGTTTTCCGAATCGATCGTCAGAACCTTCTGATAGGTCGATTGGGCTTGCTGCCAGTTTCCAACCCGTTCATACAGGGCACCGAGCGAGATTTGCAGCCGGACATCCCTCGGGGAGAGTTCGATCGCCCGCTGGTAAAGCGCGATTGCTTTGTCTGGGGAACCATCCGCAGTGACCAATTGGGCGAGGAGGACCATGGCGGGAACATTGTTTTTGTCCAACGCGAGCACCTGGCTAGCCGAGTCCTCTGCGGGCTTCAGTTGCTTTGCCTGAACCTGAAGTTCGGCAAGCAACAGAAACAGGGCGGGCGCGTTGGGATTCCGTTTAATCTGCTCCTGAACAAAAGCCATTGCGTCGGCAGGCCTGTTTTTAGCTTCATCAACTTGAACAATGCCGCGGATCGCTTCTAGCGAATTTGGATCGCGAGCTAGTGCCTGGCGGAACATTGCCTCGGCGTCCGCCGTGCGTTTTTGCGCCAGCCGCAATTCTCCCATTTTCAGGAAATAGAGCGGATTCTGCGAACCCAACTTCTGCAGGTTCATCAAATCCGCCTCGGCGCCAATCGCATCTCCCTGATTCATTCGAGCGGTCGCGTGATAGAGATATCCGTCCGGGGAGTTCGGAGCGTGCTTCTTCAGTTGAGTGCTCAAGTCCTCCAGACTCTTCATATCTCCCTTGAGGGCGGCGTTTCTTGTCAGCGCGAGCCACGCTTCTGCAAAGTTTGGCCGGAGGCGCACGGCCTCTCGCCATTCACTCTCCGCTTGCTGAGGATTGCTTTTTTCGGCGAACGCCAGGCCCAATTGATAGTGACCTACCGCATTGTCGGGAGCTTGCTTGACGGCTGCCTGCAGTGTCGTTAGAGCTTCATCCGGCTTGTGCTGGCGCATCAGGATTTGGCCTTTGAGGATAAGGGCTTCCGCGTCCTGAGGAGATTTCTTCAAAATAGCTTCCGTGCGCGGGGAAGCATCG
This sequence comes from Vulcanimicrobiaceae bacterium, assembly GCA_035484435.1. GTDB lineage: Bacteria > Acidobacteriota > Terriglobia > Acidiferrales > UBA7541 > Acidiferrum. Next base: position 38,463 of record DATHOY010000059.1, read on the forward strand.
TCCAGTCGATTGTTGAGGATCAAAAGCTGGATATAAGTTCTTTGAACGGAAAGGTCTTCGGGATATTTCGCGGAGAGGGCCGCGAATTCGGCGACTGCCTTTTCAAACTGGCCACGCGAGAGATAGGAGTCGCCTAGCATCCGATAGGCAATTGGGTTGGAACTCAACTGATTCTTGGCGTCCGTCAGGACCTGCTCCGCCAGTTCCACGTGCCCTTGGGAGTAGTAAAGCGAGGCAAGTGTAGAGCGCGGAGAAATATCCTGAGGAGCGGCAGCAATGGCCGCCTGAAACTGTTTTTCAGCATCAGAGTCCCGTTTCAGCTGATGGTAGAGGGCGCCGAGCATCATGTAGGAGGCAACGGCTTTCGGCTCCAAGCTCTGTGCTTTCAGCAAATTGGACTCGGCGTCCTCCGGCTTGCCGGCACGCATCTGGAGTTGGGCCAGATTCAAATAAGTTGCTGCACGGTCCGGGGCCATCTTGACGGCATCATTGGCAACTTGAAAAGCATCCGCGGAATTACCAAGCGCCGCCTCGGCGTCGGAAAGAAGGAGTTGCGCCTCAACGTTATTGGGATTGGATTTGAGTACAAGTTGAGCGCGATCCTTCGCTTCCTGTCTCTTCCCCGCAGCAAGTTGTAACTGTCCAAGTTCGACCTGCGCTTCCAAATTCTCTGGCTGGAGTTCCACAGTTCGCTGAAGTTCGGCGAATGCCGCGGACCAGCTTTTCAGTTTGAGTTGGGTTTGCGCGAGTTTGAAGTGTGCTTCCGCGTAGCGAGGATCAAGTTGGATGGCGCGGCCGTAATAGATCAGGGCTTCAGGGTATTTTCCCTGGTCAAAACTCACGTTGCCCTTCGCAAGAAATTTCTTGGGATCGCGATTGCAGCCGGCACAGAAAATCAGGAGAAGCAAAAACAGGGCAGCGGGAATTCGGCGGAAAGCCCGCATCGGAAAATAGGAGACTCCGAAGTGGAATACTCTGGATTTCATGTTCGCTGGCAAAAGCAATTTTGCACCCCTATCCCGTCCGGTCGCAAGCGGCGTCCTGGGTCAGCGTTAAATTTAAGAGAATCTGTCGGATAAGACACAGGATATTGGGTAAGTTGGAGTGTATCAGTAATGTCGGGGGAGGAGGGTGGTTGCGGCACGGGGAGAGGGGAATCGAGGGGATAATAGGGATATTTTTTTTCCACTTTCCGAGGCCTAAGCGGGTGTTGTGCAGTCGAGTTTAGATATTGCCTTCCGCGGAAAACTGTAACTTATTGATATTGCGTTGGTTGTCCGCCTGTGGGAAAATCAACAAGGATATTGGGCTATTTCTGCGTGGTTATCCTCGTGCATCTTTCTTTCCTCGGGGGCGACGCTTGTTTAGTCTGCCCCGGACCAAGTCTTAGGGCGGCTCGATAGCGAGGTCGTTGGAAATGGTACGCAACGGAGAAATTTCGGTAGCGGATGTGAAGCGAATCCTTCGCCGCTACTGGTGGATTCCTGCTTTCATAACGGTGACGCTGGGCGCAATGGGCTTGGCGGCCTCACTCGTTCTTCCAAAGAAATATACGTCGTCAACGCTGGTTCTCGTCGAGCCGCCGACTGTTTCCAAGATCCTGGTCCAGCCGGTAATTACAGACGACCTGAATCAGCGGATGGCCTCCATGAAGGCGCAGATTCTGAGCCGGTCGAGGTTGGAACCAATCATTAATAAGTTCAACCTGTACCCCGTTGAACGAAAGACAACCCACATGGAGGATTTGGTCGAAAGGCTGAAGAGCGCGGTGCACGTTGAATTGATCGAGCCGCTGGCCGGGTCGGCCGACAGGGACCCGCCAGGCTTCAATGTCAGCGTGACGTTTGACAATCCCCAGTTGGCCCAGCAGATCTGCCAGGAAATCACCTCGATGTTTATGGAGCAGAACGCCTCGGGGCGCGTCGAGAAAGGGAATAGAACGACGCAATTTTTGACCGAGCAATTGAATGAAGCAAAGGCCAAACTCGACGAACAGGACAAGCGACTGGCCCAGTTCAAAGCGGAGCATTTGGTTTCCATGCCGGAGCAGGAACAGACCAATCTAGCTCTTCTGGGCGGATTGAATACACAATTGGATGCCGCCACCCAGGCTCTAACGCGCGCGCAGCAGGACAAGTCGCTAAATGAGACATTGCTTTCCAACCAGGAGGCTAGCTGGAAGGGTGCACAGGCGGGATCGCAGAACCCGGAAACTCAGGATCAGGAGTTGGCGGCGCTGCAGGCGCAGCTATCGTCATTACTGGCAAAATACACTCCGGAACACCCCGACGTGATCAAGGTGAAAGCCCAGATTGAAGAGCTGAATCGAAGAATGGCCGCGGCGCCAGCCCCGAAACCAGCGGCTGCAGCGTCCCAAGCCGCACTTCGCGAGCCGCCCGCGATTCAACAGTTGCGAACTAGGATTAAGCAGGATGAATTTACGATTGCCGAGATGACCAAGCGTCAAGGACAGATTCAGGATCAGATACGAGCGATCCAGGGCAGGTTGCAGGCGAGCCCCGTGGTGGAGCAGCAGGTGAAAGAACTTACGCGGAGCTACCAGACTGCTTCGGAGATCTACAATGATCTGCTGAAAAAACGGGAATCTTCCGCCATGGCCACGGATCTGGAACACGAGCAGCAGGGAGAGAACTTCAAGGTTTTGGACGCGCCGAGTCTTCCTTCTTCGCCGTCGTTCCCGAAGAAGTCTATCTTTGTTGGCGGAAGTATCGGAGCAGGACTGGCGTTGTCTCTCGGAATTCTCTACCTGCTCGCCATGAGTGACAAGGCAATGTACTCGGAGCGCGACGTCGAGCTTTGCCTGAAGCTGCCGGTACTGACGACGGTTCCCAGTTTTGACGTCCGAGGACACGGAAACGGATAGCAGCAAGAAATTTGATGGTAACGGCAAGAAAGCTACAGATTGAACTCAGGATTGTGATTGAGAAGGACTGAAAAGAGCGAACGATGAGCCGGATCCACGAAGCCTTAAAAAAAGCCGCGGAAGAACGCAGCGCTCAGACCGTAAATCGCGCTACCGCTGATTTGGTGGATCTTTCGATCCAAGAAGAAATCGCCGTAAATCAGCCGGCAAACGGCGGGGCTCCCCTGAAGCCTCGCGTTACCCAAAAATCGGATCCCGGGGTTCTGCGATTCGAGGAGTTCGCGAAACGCTGCACCCACGTAAAGTGGAAGGTAGATTCGGACGCGGGCATTTATGCCGCCCATGCAAACAATTCCGTCGGCGCCGAGAAATTCCGGACCTTGCGTTCGCGACTTTACCAGGTCGCTTCGGTGCAGCCCCTGAAGCGAATTCTAATCACAAGCAGCACTCCCGCTGAAGGCAAGACGTTTGTTGCCGCCAATCTTGCGCAATCTTTCATCAGGCAGGAAAACCGGCGCGTCCTGCTGATCGACTCGGATCTGCGTGCTTCCCGTCTGCATCTTCACGTGGGAGCTCCGGATACACCCGGCTTGTCTGATTACCTTCGAGGCGATGCAGACGAATACCAGGTCACCCAGGTGGAACAGGATGGAAACCTGTGCCTGATCCCCGGCGGCAGTGAGGTTTCGAACCCCAGTGAACTGCTGCATAGCGATCGAATGAGACAATTGCTTGAACGAATGTCGCAGATCTTCGATTGGATCATCCTGGATTCTCCACCGGCACTGGCGGTGCACGACGCCAGCATCCTGGCCGACATGTGTGACGGCGTGCTTTTTGTGGTGAGGGCGGGATCAACAGATTTCGAGCTGGCTACGAAGGCTTCTTCGGAATTTCGGGAAAAGAATTTGCTTGGCGTCGTGCTGAACCGCGTGGATAAAGGCGATTCCTATGGCGGTTATTACTACGGATACGGTTCTCAGCATGAAGGCGAGCCGAAAACCAGGGACTGATTCAGGACTGAAATTTCCTCTGTGAGTTGTTCGGCCGGAAAATGTTGGCTACGACTGCTGCGTGGCAACAATTGGAGTGGGCGTTTCACCCTTGCGCAACGCCCAGTATACGGGCAGGAGTAGCGCCAATCCGATCAAAAAAAACACGATTCCGCCCTGGTGATGCAAACTTCCGTTCAGAAAAGAGGGGTTGACATAGTTCGCCAGCAAAGTCAGCGTGGCGATCCGAATCCCATTTTTTATGAGCATCATGCAGAGCCCGGCCGCCACAAATGCCAGCTTTTTCCAGAGCGGACGGAACGCAAAATGGGCTACGAGCAAAGCCAGGATCACAAGAGCCAAGCTCGAGCGTATTCCGCTGCATTCCCGAGCCACTTCAATTGACATGACCGGAAGTCGAAAAACAAATCCCTGGCGCAATACAGGGGCACCGCTCAGATTGAACAGGACCTCGGCAATGTCCGCGGAACCTGCTTGCAAGCCGTAAATGACTTGACCAAGGATTCGATCCGGGATGGGAATCACAAAAAGCAAAAACGCCAGTGCAAAGCTGGAAGATCTGGCCGCGGTCGTGCCGAATGTGAAGACGAAACCGGCAACCACGGAAAGTATCAAGGATAAGGCATAGCCGCTTAAGCGAGTCTTAGCAGCGCAAGAGTCGCAGCTCAGGGCGAGGACGGCCATCAGGATTGATGGCACGAGAAAAGCGCTCGCCGGCCAGATGCTGAAACCGGCCTCAGGAAGCAATTGCTTTCTTTCGGTGTAGAGAAGCCATGCGGTAATGAAGGGAATCAGCAAGATGTGAGACGAGGTCTCATCCTGGTTCGCAAGCTGGAAAAGCGCATAAACAGGCTTCACAAAGAGCAGAAGGGAAATAAAGACCCAAGCTCCAAAAATCATCCACCGACTCGACGGGCGAGCAGAATCAAGGGTCAAGAAAAGATCCTTCCCAGGAAATCCAGGGCGAAAATTGGATCTGCGGCAACTTCGAATTCCGAGGTTTCCCAAAGTCAGGGAGAAACCCATAGCATCCGCAGTGAATGTCCGATCCCAGTATTCCAGATATTCGGGAAAAGATGGCAAAGCCGATTTGAGTTGATGCCGCATACAGCAATCGCGAAAACTG
>DATHOY010000060.1:0-4213 GCA_035484435.1 Vulcanimicrobiaceae bacterium
GCGCTCCAGCATCGGCTGGTCCGAAATATTTTCCGCCAGCAACACGTCCACCAGCTTTTCCAGGCTCGCCTCTAGCCGAGTCGCCCCGCGCTCGTCCGTATGCGCGCAAATCGTCATTCGCGCAATCTCCACATTCTCCGTGGGGCCGACCGTCAGCGAATCAATGTTAATCGCCAGCCGCCTCGTCAGCGACGCCACGCGGTTCAACACGCCCGGTTTGTTCTCCACGTAAGCAACAATAGTTTGCATGGCTTCCTCAATCTCCCTAGGGGCGGCTTCTTGCCCTGAGCATCGCGAAGGGTTAGGCCGCCTTCTTACGGTTCCGTAGCTGTTTCCACCAGTGGATTATTCGGCCGCCGAATCATGTCGTTCAGCGCCGCTCCGGCCGCCACCATCGGGTAAACCGAATCTTCCTGCTCCACGCGGAAATCAATCAACACGGTCTGCTCCGATTTACGGGCCGCTTCAATCGTAGGAACAACGTCTTTCCGCGCCGTTACGGTTTCTCCACGAATCCCAAACGAGTTCGCCAGCGCCGCAAAATTCGGCGCAACCAACGGCGTCGCCACGTAGCGCTTGTCGTAGAAAAATTCCTGCCATTGGCGAACCATGCCCAGGTACCCGTTATTGATGATCGCAATCTTGATGTCGATTTTTTCCTGCACAATCGTCGCCAGTTCGCACATGGTCATCTGGAAGCCGCCGTCGCCCACCACCACCCACACTTCCGCATCCGGTCGCGCCATCTTCGCGCCAATTGCCGCCGGCAGAGCAAAGCCCATCGTGCCTAGCCCACCAGAAGTGATAAGCGTGCGCGGCGCGTTGTGGTGGTAATACTGCGCCTCCCACATCTGGTGCTGGCCCACGTCGGTGACCACGATAGCGTTGCCGCCGGTGACTTTCCAAAGATCGTTGATCACGTGCGCGGCATAAAGATGTCCGCTGTCGGGTAAAGACTGAATGTCGCGTACAGCGGAATCGCCCTTTAGTCCGGCGATGTGCGCCAACCAGCCGCTGTGATCGCGCTCGTGAACATGCGGCAACAACGCTGCAAGAGTTCCCCCCGCATCGCCGATAATCGCTGCATCTACCTTCACATTTTTGTTGATCTCCGCTCGATCTACTTCAATGTGAATCTTGCGCGCGTTCCGCGCATAAACCCGCAGGTCGCCGGTGACGCGATCGTCAAATCGCATCCCCACCGCGATCAGCAGGTCCGCCTCCTGAATCGCGTTGTTTACCCACGCCTCGCCGTGCATGCCCATCATGCCCAGATTCAGCGGATCGCTGGCGGGGAAGCCGCCGATGCCAAGCAGCGTCATGGCCACGGGAATATTGCTGGTGTGCACGAACTGCTCAAAAGTGCGCATCGCCCCGGAGAGCATGATGCCGCGGCCCGCCAGAATCAGCGGCCGCTTCGCGGAATTGAGCAACTCAACGGCCCGGTCAAACTCTTTCTGGTCGTGATTGTCGCGCTGACGTTTCACGGGCAGCTTCGGCGCGCTCGCTTCCCAATCGAACTCAGCGGTTGCCTGTTGCGCATCTTTCGTAATGTCCACCAGCACCGGCCCGGGGCGCCCGGAGTTGGCGATAATGAACGCCTCGCGCACCGTTCGCGCAATATCTTCCACTTTTGAAACCACCACATTGTGCTTGGTGATCGGCATGGTGATGCCGGTGATGTCCACTTCCTGAAACGCGTCGGAGCCGAGCAGCTTGCTACTGACTTGTCCAGTAATGCAAACCACGGGTGAAGAATCGAGCATCGCCGTCGCAATTCCCGTAACCATGTTCGTCGCGCCCGGTCCCGAAGTTGCCATCGCCACGCCAACACCGCCGGTCGCGCGCGCATATCCATCGGCCATGTGTGTTGCACCTTGCTCGTGGCGCACCAGGATGTGGTGCAGCTTGGATTTGCCAAGCGCGTCGTAGACGGGAAGAATCGCCCCGCCCGGGTAGCCAAAAATGTGTTTCACGCCCAGGCGCGTGAGCGTTTCGCAAAGTATTTCCGCACCTGTCAGCTTCATAGAGTTCTCCCCGAAGAAATCGGAGCGTTGTCCGATGCAAAATTTGCCGGAACCGTGGTGATCGCACCCAGCGACGATGACGACACCAGCGCCGCGTATTTCGCAAACACTCCATGCGTGTACCGCGGCTTCGGCGCCTTCCAGTTGGCCATGCGCTTCTGAATCTCCGCGTCAGTGATGCCCACGTTCAATGTGCGCTTCGGCAAATCAAACGTAATCCTGTCTCCGTCGCGAATTGCGGCAATCGGGCCGCCATTCGCTGCTTCCGGAGCGACATGCCCTGCCATCAATCCGTGCGTGGCGCCGGAAAAGCGTCCATCCGTGAGCAACGCCACATCGTCGCCAAGCCCCGCCCCGACAATCGCCGCGGTCACGGCCAGCATCTCGCGCATCCCCGGCCCGCCTCGCGGCCCTTCGTAGCGAATCACCACCACGTCGCCGGACTTGATCTTTCCCTGATCCACCGCGGCAAACGCGGCTTCTTCGCTGTCAAACACCCGCGCCGGCCCGCTGAAATTCAGCGTCTTATGTCCAGCAACTTTCACCACGCAACCTTCCGGCGCCAGATTCCCTTTCAAAATCACTAGGCCGCCCGTCTCCTTGATTGCGTTGTTTTTGCCGCGGACGACTTGCTGTCCCGGTGTTTCTTTAGCGTCTGCGGCTTCTTCGGCAAGCGTTCGTCCGGTAACGGTGAGGCAGTTTCCTTGCAGCAGGCCGGCTTCAAGCATGCGCTTCGCGACGAGCGGAGTGCCGCCTGCTGCATAAAGATCGGTTGCGACAAAACGTCCTCCAGGTTTGAGATCGGCCAGGATCGGTGTTCGCGAACTGATGCGGTCAAAATCGTCAATCGAAAGCGGCAGCCCGGCTTCCCGCGCGATGGCCAGCAGATGCAGCACCGCGTTCGTGGAGCCACCCGTCGCCGCAACGCCCGCGATGGCATTTTCAATCGCGGTCTTGGTGATAATTTGCGAAGGCGTGGTGTTCTTGCGAAGCAAGTCGATCGCGAGCTTTCCGGCAAGCTCTCCCGCGGCTGCTTTGCCCGTGTCGGTGGCTGGCACGCTGGAAATTCCCATCGGCGCAAGCCCCAGAAATTCGCAGACCAGCGCCATCGTGTTTGCCGTGAACTGCCCGCCACAGGCGCCTGCGCCGGGGCAAGCCGCGCATTCGAGTTCTTTCAGTTGCGCGTCGCTCATTTTCCCGCGAGCGTGCGCGCCAACGGCTTCAAACACGTCCTGAATCGTGACGGAGTGTCCTTCGTATATCCCAGGCGCGATGGATCCGCCGTAAAGAATCAGCCCGGGAATGTTCAGGCGAGCCAGTGCCATTGCTCCGCCGGGAATGGTCTTGTCGCAGCCGACCAGAACGATCAGCCCGTCCAAAAGATTGCCGCGCGTTACCAGCTCAATCGAGTCCGCAATCACTTCGCGACTGATCAGCGAAGCCCGCATCCCCTCCGTACCCATCGTAATTCCGTCGGAAATGGATACGGTGTTGAACTCCAGCGGCGTCCCACCCGCGGCGCGAATCCCGGCGCGCACATGCACCGCCAGTTCGCGCAGATGATAATTGCACGGCCCGATTTCAATCCACGTATTGGCGATGCCGATCAACGGCCTGGTGAAGTCGTCATCTTTTAGTCCGGCAGCACGCAGCATCGCGCGAGCCGGCGCGCGGTGCGCGCCATCGGTAAGAACAGTGCTGCGGGGTTTCAACGAACCGTTAGACACTTCCGAAGCCCTCCCCCAGATACTCGCCCAGCCGCCGGAAACAAACGCGGCCACCATCCATCAGCGGATGATGGCCCCGAAAATATCACTCGCCGCCCACCGTCAACCATGTCCAAAATGCGACATGGCAGGTACCCCTGAAAGCACTAGAATGAGGTACTTGGGTGAATGAGTCAAATTAATAGAAATGTTCCAGAACCCAAGTGTAGCTTATGATGCGTTTTGTGCGTCCCACCTCCGTCGGCCCAGCGAATGCTCAGGAAAAGCGAATTGGGCTGATTTTTTTCATCCTTCTCACGGCAAAGGCATCTCCGATTGAACGAGGAGCATCCATAAACCCATGGCAACTCAGGCTTCCAAGATTTCTCCGGCCCGCTCGCTGAAGAGTTCCTACGAAGAGTATGTGAATCCCCAATGGGTCGCCCTGCTGAACATTCTTGACATGAATGTCCGGTACGA
>DATHOY010000061.1:0-5545 GCA_035484435.1 Vulcanimicrobiaceae bacterium
ACCGTATTATTGACGTGTTCCCGGCGCACCAGCAGCCACAGATTCGCGCGCAGCTTTCGATGGTGTTGGAAGGAATTCTTTGCCAGGCGCTGCTGCCACGCTCGGACAACCGGGGGCGCCTGATGGTGATGGAAGTTCTGATACCGACGCCGGCAATTCGCAACCTGATTCGTGAAGACAAGATCCACCAGATTTATTCGGCGATGCAGACGGGCACGGGGCAGACGGGCATGCAGACGTTTAACCAGGGGCTGGCAAACGCGTATTTCCAGAAGCAGGTCACGCTGGACATGGCGTTGTCGCGGTCCTCGAATCAGGACGAACTGCAGGACATGATCAACCGCGGGGTGGCGACATCCGGCGGGTCGACGGGCAAGGGTCCAGGTGGGCGCACCCCAGTGAGTACGAAACATTAAGAGATTGTTTTCGGGAGACGGAAGTACAAAACTTTCATAGGTTGAGGAGGAAAGGTTATGCCGGTCTTTACTTATCGAGGAACGAATCGGTCGGGCGGGTCGGTCGCTGGCGAGATGACGGCGTCCAGCAAGGCCGAACTGCAGTCATTGCTGCGGCGGCAACAGATTACGCCGACGAAGATGTCCGAAAAGGGCAAGGAATTCAACATGCCCACGTTTGGCGGCAGCGTCAGCGCCAAGGAACTGGCCATCTTCACACGGCAGTTCTCGGTGATGATCGACGCTGGTCTTCCGCTGGTGCAGTGCCTGGAAATTCTGGCCAGCCAGCAGGAGAACAAACTGTTTCAGAAGGTGCTGACGGGGACGCGATCCGCGGTGGAAGGCGGCAGCAACTTGTCCACAGCGATGAAACAGTATCCGAAGGTATTCGACCCGCTGTACAGCAACATGGTGGAGGCGGGGGAGACGGGCGGTATTCTCGACACCATTCTGCAGCGGCTTTCGAGTTATATCGAAAAGAACGTGAAGTTGAAGGCGGCGGTGAAGTCTGCGTTGATCTATCCGATCGGCGTGTTGACGATCGCGGCCGGCGTCATCATCCTGCTGTTGTGGAAGGTGGTTCCGATTTTCGCTACGTTGTTCGCAGGCTTGGGCGTGGACCTGCCGTTGCCGACGAAAATCGTCATCGGGATGAGCAATTTCGTGGGCAGCATCTTCGGGCTGCTGATCGTGGTGGGCGTCATCGGTGGGGTCGTAGGACTGAAGGTGTGGTACGGGACTCCACAAGGACGGTTTGTCCTGGATTCCATCGTGCTGAAACTGCCGGTGCTTGGCATCTTGATGCGCAAGATTGCCGTGGCGCGATTTACCCGGACGCTGGGAACGCTGATTTCTTCCGGTGTGCCAATTCTGGAGGGCCTGGACATCACGGCGAAGACATCGGGCAATGCGGTGGTGGAGCGGGCGTTGTTCCAGGTTCGCAAGTCGCTGGAAGAAGGCAAGTCGCTGACCGAGCCGTTGAAAGACTCGGCGGTATTCCCCGGCATGGTGACCCAGATGATTTCGGTGGGTGAACAGACGGGCGCGATGGATGCGATGTTGCAGAAGATCGCGGACTTCTATGAGGACGAAGTGGATGCGGCGGTGAAGGACCTCTTGACCGCCCTGGAACCAATCATGATCGTGTTCCTGGGAACGGTGGTCGGGGGCGTGGTTATTTCCATGTACCTGCCGCTGTTCACGTTGATCGGGAAACTTTCGGGCCACTAGAACGATAGCAGTTTGGAAATGGAGGATAGAGGAAATGCCTCTGTCCTCCATTTTTTCTTTAAGATGGAAGTAGAGATGAGCGTGCAAGGCGGGGGCGGCCGCTCTGGGCATGGAGCAAACACTAAATCGCCGGGAATGGGTGGACTGGCTGACGCGGGTCCGCTTATTGTTAATCGCGCTGATATTGGGCGTGGGAGTGGTCTGGCCGCAGTACGTTCCTTCACCCGCCTCGCCGCGGTATTTTCTTCCCATTGTCATTTTGTGGATCACGATCGGGATACTGCAGCTGATTCTGGTGAGATTGCTGCCGGATGCAGCGTGGCTGGGAGGGCTGCAGGTCTCGTGCGACGTGGTGATGATCAGCGGGATCGTCTACACGACGGGGCTGCAGGACAGTTATTTCACTTCACTGTATTTGCTGGTGATCATTGTGGCCAGCATCCTTTTCAGCCGCCAGGTGGCTTATGCGACGGCGGCGCTGTGCCTGGGTACCCTGGGACTACTGACGGGGCTGGTGCATTTTGGGCGGTTGGCGCAAACGTCTCTGGCTGCGCCGACAGTGGAAAGCCTGCGGATGTGGTTCCTGAGCAATACGTTCGGGTTTCTGGCGATTGCGTATCTATCCAGTTTGCTGGCGCACTCTCTGCGGCGGAAGAGTTCGGAGCTTGAGGAGAAGAGAGAAGAGCTGCTGGAGTTGCAGGATTTCACTTCGGACATTATTCACTCCATGCGCGGCGGGTTGGTGACGACGGACCTGGAAGGGCGTGTGGTGTTGTTGAACCGGACGGGCGAGGAAATCCTGGGGCGGACATTTGCGGAGCTGCGTGGGAAAGATCTGCGGGATGTAAGCGCGGAGTTCTGGCAGCACGAGATCACTACCGTGCCGGAGAAGCTCTCGCTGCGGCGTGAGATTGAGGTGCGGATTCCCGGGGGACAGAAGCGGTATCTGGGAATATCGGTGTCGCCGCTGCGTACAAGAGACACGCAACGGAGCGGCTACGTTTTCAATTTTCAAGACCTGACGGAATTGCGGCGGCTGGAGCAGGAAGTGGCAACGAAGGAACGGATGGCTGCGGTGGGAAGGCTTTCCGCGGCGATTGCGCACGAAATCCGGCAGCCGCTGACGGCAATGGGCGGAGCGGTGAAGGAACTGGCGCGGCTGGTGCCGCTGGAAGAGGACGAAAAGCATTTAGTGAACATCGTGAGCCGGGAATCCGAGCGGCTGAACCAGATCATTACGGACTTTCTGAATTTCTCGCGGGAAAAGTCGTTCGCATTTCAGGATACGGATGTGCGGCCGCTGCTGGATGAAACACTGCTGCTGCTGGAGCGAAAACCCGGAGCGGCGGAGAAATTGAATATCGTACGGGCGTTCAACGGGGAAGCGGCGGTGGCGCGGGTGGACGCGAACAAGATCAAGCAGGTGTTCTGGAATCTTTGCGACAACGCGGTGCGGGCAATGCCGCAGGGCGGATCGCTGACGGTGGGGATTGAGCAGGTGCCGGACTGGCTGAAAATATCTTTCCGCGACACCGGGATAGGCCTGGACCCTCAGCAGCGGGCAAAGATTTTCGAACCGCTGCAATCGAATTTTGAAGGCGGCACGGGACTCGGGTTGGCTATCGTGTACCAGATTGTGCAGGCGCATAACGGGCGCATCACGGTTCACAGTGAAAAAGAGAAAGGCGCGGAATTTATTATCGAGCTTCCGCGCACTGAATGAGGCGCTATGCAGGCGACGAAAGTTGCGGCCAGGGATACGAAGAAGGAAGCGGCGCATATTCTGGTTGTGGACGACGAGAAGTCGCTCTGCGAGCTTCTTGAAATCACCTTCCGGAAGGACGGGCACCGCGTGGAAGTTGCCAACGGGGTGGAGGCCGCGCGGCGGAAGCTGGAAGGCTCGCTGTACGACATCGTAATTTCCGACATACGAATGCCGGGCGGATCGGGGCTGGATCTTTTGCGGTTTACAAAGGAGATCGCGCCGGATTCGTTTTTTCTGCTGATGACGGCGCTGCCGGATCTGGACACGGCGGTGGACGCGCTGAATTCCGGGGCGGACCGGTTTGTGATCAAGGACCACAACTATGTGGAGCAGTTGCGACGCGCGGTGGGCGAGGTTTCCGAGAGCCTGAAGTGGAAAAAGGAAGCGGGGTACCTGCGGCGGGAACTGCGGCGATTGACGGGGCTGGACAACATCATCGGGCAAAGCCCGAACATGAAGGCCATCTTCGACATGATTCAGACGGTGGCGCCGCAGAACAGCCGAGTGTTGATCACGGGCGAGAGCGGGACAGGTAAGGAGCTGGTGGCACGGGCGATCCATGAGAACAGCGCCCGGGCACAGACACCCTTTATTACGATCAACTGCGGGGCGTTTCCGGAAACGCTGCTGGAGTCTGAACTTTTCGGCTACATGAAAGGCGCGTTTACGGGCGCGAACGAAAATCGCCGTGGATTATTCCAAGCGGCGCATGGTGGCACGCTGTTCATGGACGAGATCGGAAACATGAACCAGGCGATGCAGGTGAAGCTGTACCGGGTGCTGCAGGAAGGGAAAGTGCGGCCGCTGGGGAGCAACGACGAGCTGGACGTGGATGTACGGGTGATCGCAGCGACAAACAAGGATCTGGAGAAGGCCATTGCGGCAGGGGAGTTCCGGGAAGATTTGTTTTACCGCCTGAGCGTGATTCCGATACACGTGCCGGCGCTGCGCGAGAGGCGCGAGGATATTCCGCTGCTGGCGCGGCATTTTCTGGAGCAGTTCCGCAAATCCATGGAGAAGCCGGTTCAGGGGATATCGCCCGAGGCGATGGGCCTGCTGGAATCCTACGACTGGCCGGGAAATGTGCGCGAACTGGAAAATACGATCGAGCGCGCGGTCGCACTGGAAAGCGGAGGAGAAATCAGCCCACGGGTGCTTCCGGAGCGAGTGAACGGGATCGGCCCGGCGGTGGGCGCATCGCTTTCACAGTCCGCGCCCGTGCAGATTCCCGACGAGGGGATCGATTTCGAGCAGGTGGTGGCCGGGGCGGAACGGCGTTATCTGGAGGCTGCGTTGGCGAAAGCTGGCGGTGTGCGGACGGAAGCTGCGCGGATTCTGAGAATCAGCTATCGATCGTTCCGGCACTTCGCGAAGAAGCACAACCTTTAGCCAAATTCCTGGAGAGAGCGGACGGACTCGCAGGCGGGACTGCATCTAAGACTGGTCAAAAAATGCCGACATTTAGTGTCACTCCCGGATGCCCTTAACTGCCTGTATTTGAAGGATGGTCGGGGATGGTACATGAGGCCGGGTGCTGCAAGGCGAGAAAGACAGCCGTAACTCTATGATATTAAGGGACTAAAATAGATTAGTCACGGTACTAAAACCCCTGGAAAGATTGGCCCGCCCCGTGCACTTACTCCGAGCGTGCTCAGGCACCAAACACTCTCTCAAGGAGATCTCATGAAGAAGCAGAAGGGTTTCTCACTTATCGAATTGCTCATCGTTGTGGCGATCATTCTGATCATCGCGGCCATCGCAATTCCTAACTTGCTTAAGTCCAAGATGGCGGCCAACGAATCGTCCGCCGTCGGCTCGGTCCGTACGTTGAATACTGCCGAGGTTACTTACGCGGCAGGCTGCCCGAACATCGGGTATTCGGCGACGCTGGCTGAGATGAACACTGGTGCGCTTTGCACCAGCGGAACGAGCATCATCGACAACGTTTTGGGTAAGGATCCAGCGGTCAAGAGCGGCTACTCCACGGCTTATGTGGCGGGCGCAGCGGTGGGCGGCGTGGTCAACACGTACACCCTCTCGGCGACTCCGTTGAAGGTTGGCACGACTGGGCAGCGCGGATTCTTCAGCGATCAAA
>DATHOY010000062.1:0-6800 GCA_035484435.1 Vulcanimicrobiaceae bacterium
ATGTCCACCACGTCGTCGGGTTCCATGGTGGCGCTCATGCGGGTGAAGCCGCGGATGTCGGAAAAGAGGATGCTTACTTCGGAGCGCTCGCCGCCGAGCGTGAGCCGTCCCTTTCCGGCGCGCTCCAGCAAACGCTGGCGAACCTTGGGCGAGAAATGCGTCAACAACCGCTGCAGGAGCTGATTCTGAGCCTGCAGGTCGCGGGTCAGCCTCTGGGAATAAATTGAGAGGGCAACGTGATGTGCGATGGCGATGAACAGCCGCAGGTCGTCGGAACTGAACGCGGTTCCGGGGCGGCGCGTGTCCACGCACAGCACCCCTAGGCGTTCGTTCTGCCAGGAGAGTGGGGCGTACATTGCGCAGGTGGTTTGCATACCGATGAGGCTGCGAGCGCCGATGTCGCTGGAGGCAGCCGCGGCGGGATTCCAGACGACCGCGGAGTTCTGCTGGAGAACGTGCTCGGCAAGTTCCATACTCGCGGAAGGCTCGCCGGCGGGTACATGCGCTTGTAACAGGAGGCATTTCGAATTGCGGTCCCGCAAGAGCATCACCGCATGGCTGGCGGCCGGGAAAAATCTCAGCAGGGAACTGACCGCATAATCGAGCATCGCCTGGTGGTTCGTCTGCGAAGCCATCTGCAACGGAAGGTCGTAGAAAAGCGCTTCGCGCGGCGTGGTCTTCAAATCCTGTAACGGTTGTTCGATCGAGGTTCGCGTGGCGTCCAGTTGCAACGTGACGCCGGAAACCGGAGGCGGAGCCATCAGCGCTTGCAGTTTGCGCAGCGGCCCGCTGAAATGCGCGGGAATCACGGGATCTTTTTCGACGATGGCCGGCAGAAGGGCCCCAAGCAGGTCGAAGAGGGTCGTCAGGCCGCGTCCCGCCATTCCCGCGCGCTGGCCCGCCTGATCGAACACCAAGCGGGTCGCATCGGCGCGTTTTGCTACATGGTTTTCAGGCAGCGTGATTTGAGTTTTCGGGAGGCGCGCGCGAACTTCTCGCCGAAGATGAATCGCGTCGAGCCCCGCCATGGCCGACGCGGAGCTGACGTCATTCCATTCCTGGTGCAGGATTTCGAGGCGGCTGGGTGAGACCGCGTAGCGTTCCCACGCTTCTTCGCGGATTACGCGATCCACGCCGAAAATGCCCAAGAGAAGATGAGGTGGATCAATCTCCGGGCTGCCGGCATGGACGGCTTCTTCGGCTGCCAGGCGCCAGGCGAGTTTTATCGTTTCGGAAAAAGGCGGCAAGGACTGCTGGGCCATGAATGCTCCCGGGCTCTTTCTTCGGTACAAGTATAGGGGGGAATTCTCAGAGGGCGACGAGGATAGCGGGAGAGTTGTGCACAAATGACACCCGAACAAGACAGGATCAACGGTGTTGCCGGGGAGCCAGGCCTTTTGGGCAATCAGTTATTTTGAGGAGGCTGCTTTTGCTGCGTCCTTTGCCTGGCTGAGCAGTTTGTCGAGTGCTGCGCGGTCCAGATAGACACCATCGCGGATCACCGCGGCGATTCCGGTTGTGTTGGAGATTTTCTCCAGCGGGTTTTCATCCAGCAGAACGAGGTCGGCATGCGCGCCGTCCGCAATCACCCCGAATTCTAGATCGTGGCCCAGAAATTTCGCCGCGTCACTTGTGGCCGCTGGCAGTGCTTCGAGTGGTGTCAGCCCTTGTTGGTTCAAAATGGCCAGCTCCTGGTGCAATGCAAAACCCGGAAACACGAACCGGTCCAGCGAATCGCTTCCGGCGAGTAGAGAGACTCCGGCTTTGTGCATTTCAGCCGTCAGTCTCGCGTCATTCGCATATTGATTGGCCCACCACTTTTGATCTTCCTCCGGGACCCGGTTTTTCGGGTCGCGCGGATCCCATTCCTTTCGCAGTGAGGTGGGAACAAATTCCAGCCTCGGGTCGATTGCCTGTTCCTCTGGCGATTCTGCTTGGGGAGTTTGCGCTTCGATGGACACCAGGGTCGGCGTCACCCACGTGCCATTTTTCTTGAATGTTGCCCAGAGGGCAGCGGCCTTCTGGGGCGAATAGGTGTTCACCGCTTCGGTCAGGATGCGGCCCGTCGCGGCCTGGTCATGATTCTTGCGGGCTTCGGGGATCGCCGCCCGCAACTCTTTTTCCTTCGAGGAGCAATCCAGCGACAGGTTGCTGTAGACGATGTGCTCGATGCTGCGCATTCCTGCGGCGGAGGCTTCCGATGCCGTTACCGCCAGCGGCACGTGGCCCACGAACGGGATTTTTTCCTTAGTTGCTTCCTCGGCGATTGCGAAGAATATTTCACGCGAAGGGACGCTGATGATCTTGATGAAATCGGCGCCTTGCTGCTTCAGTTCGCGAACTGCCACTCGCGCTTCCTCTGCGGTAGTGACCGGCCATTGCTCGGGCGTCTTCCTTCCCGACGGCACGAGCATCGGCCCGCCCGCAAAGATGTGCGGCCCGAGGAGTTTGCCTGACTCAATCTCCAGCTTCCACGAACGCAAAACGGCGAGGTCTCCGCCCATGTCGCGGACGCCGGTGACGCCCATGGCGGTCAGGAGCGGCAGAATCACGTCTTTGCTCCATTTCGGATCGGCGCTGATTCCTGCGATATGCACATGCATGTCCCACAGACCGGGTATCAGAAATTTCCCGCTGGCGTCGATAATGCGGGTTCCAGTTTCGGGACGGAACTCGGAGGACGGCACAATTTGAGCGATCTTTCCGGCTGCAATCACTATGGTCTGATCTGGCTTGATTTTTCCGCTGGCAGTATCCACAACGGCGACGTGGGTGATGGCCAATCGTTTCGCGTCGTCGTTTCCGCGGATGAATCCAGCGCCCGCCAGGAGCGACAGCAGAACCGCCAATGCCGGCCGCAAGAATTGCATTTCCCCTCCGTCCAACGATTCCACGAAGACAGTCCAGACACGCAAGCATAGACGCTTCAAACCCCCATTTCGCTCGCAAAACACACAGGCCGCTCCATTTTGCTTCGTTGACAAACGTGCCCTCAGCCCCTAGACTTAGATTTTGTCTTTACAGGGAAAGGTGTGACTGTTGCGATGAGGACGTACGTAGCCAAGGGAGAAGAAGCTGAAGCCCTGAAAGTGGGGGCTCAGTGGTTTGTTGTAGACGCGAAAGATCAGGTGCTTGGGCGCCTGGCCACCAAGGTGGCGCGGATGTTGATCGGCAAAGATAAGCCGAGCTTTACGCCGTATCTCGATTCGGGTGACCACGTTGTGGTCATCAACGCCAACCAGATTAAGATGACCGGCAACAAGATCGAGCAGAAGATGTATTACTCGCATAGCGGCTACCCTGGCGGTTTGAAGGAAGTTCCGGCGAAGCGGGTTCGCGAGACCAAGCCGGAATGGGTGGTTCGCGAAGCAGTTCTCGGAATGTTGCCGAAGAACAAGCTGCGGGCGCGGCGCGCGAAGAAATTGCGCGTGTATCGCGATGCGGCCGGTTTGGCGCGGCACGCCGGGCAGAAGCCCCAGGCCGTCGCGCTCTAAAGATTTGTGGTGGCACAGGCTTTGGCCCGTGTTGCCCTAGTTAGGCAAGGCGCGAAGTTCGCAGGCTAAAGCCTGTGCTACTTGGTTCCGCACGTGGGTGTTCCTTTCTAAGTTTTGCCTTAGCAGGGATCCAGCCGAGCGTGAAATTCGATGAGACGAGCGGGATTCGTCTCGTCAAAAAGGTTTTGAGGAGGAGCATTGAGTACAGTTGATTCGCCCGCAGCGGGCAGCAAGACCTGGTTTTACGGCACGGGACGCCGCAAGGAATCAATCGCGCGCGTTTTTCTCCGGCCGGGCTCGGGAAAATTTACGGTCAATGGCCGAACCGCCGAGCACTATTTTCCGAATCACGCGTGGCTGCATGACGCCACGGAGCCGCTGAAGTTCACGAGCCTGGCCGAGCAGGTGGACGTTGTGGCCACGGCGAAGGGCGGCGGCGTGGGCGGACAGTCGGGAGCGGTGCGCATGGGGCTTTCCCGCGCGATCAGCCGCTTTAATCCCGAGCTGCGTCCGGCTCTGCGCAAGAACGGATTTTTGACGCGCGACTCCCGTATGAAGGAACGCAAGAAGTACGGGCAGAAGGGCGCACGCAAGCGCTTCCAGTTCACGAAGCGTTAAAGAATTTGGCGGGGAACTCCCCGCTGCACGAGCTCTGGCGGCGCGGCGAAAGCGGCGCCGCCAAGATCACGGCCGGCAAGCTGCCGGCAAGAGGCTGCTGCGAGGCGATCGGTTGTGCAGGAGGGAAGGCGGCATAAAGCCGCCCCTACAGGCACTGCTGACGCCCCGAAAAGCAGCTATCTAACTAGGAGGAAAAGTGGCAGTAGAAATCACCATGAAGGAGCTGCTGGAGGCCGGCGTTCATTTCGGTCACCAGACGCGTCGTTGGAACCCCAAGATGAAGGAATATATCTTCGGGGAGCGCAATGGCATTCACATCATCGACCTGCAGAAAACCCTGAAGATGTTCCGCGAAGCCAGCCGCTTCGTCACCGACATTTCCGGGCAGGGAAGGACCGTTCTTTTTGTGGGTACCAAGCGTCAGGCTCAGGAAGCGGTCGCCGAAGAGGCGAAGCGCTGCGGTGCGTTCTTTGTGAACCATCGCTGGTTGGGCGGCACGCTGACCAATTGGACCACGCTTCAGAAATCCATTAAGCGCCTGAAGCTGTTGAAGGCCATGACCGAAGACGGCCGCATGCTGGAACTTTCGAAGAAAGAGCGCGCGCGCCTGGACCGCGAGATGAAGCACCTGTTTCAGAACCTGGAAGGCATCGAGAACATGACTCAACTGCCGGACACCATGTTCGTAATCGACTCGAATGCCGAAGAGATCGCCGTGAAGGAAGCCCGCCGCATGGGAATTCCCGTGGTCTCCGTTGTGGACACCAACTGCGATCCCGACATGGTCGACTGGATTATTCCAGGCAACGATGACGCCCTGCGCGCCATCCGGCTGTTTACCACGAAGATTGCCGACTCCGTTGCGGAAGGCCGCGCGCAGTACGAGCAGTCCCAGGTGGCCGACCAGAAGGCTGCCGCCGATCAGGCCGCGCTTGAAGCGGGGCCGGATTACGTGGACACCAGCGCTTACGAGCAGTACGAGAAGCAGGAAGGCGACTTCGTCGAGGGCACCGAGGCCTTCATCGAAGCGGCCGGAACCACTGTTCCTCCCGACGAGGAACCCCGCTAACAACGGCGCAAGGCTCAATCATTCTGTTGGCCCGGTGCTGAAAGCGAAATCCACACCGGGCCATTTTTGTAAAAGTTTGTAATCGCGAGATTAGGAAAGAGAAAAAGAGAAAAGGATGAGTACTTCAAAACCAGTTATGGAAATCCCAGCCAAGCTTGTTAAGGAACTGAGAGAGCTCACGAACGCTGGCTTCAGTGATTGCCGCGCCGCGCTTGTGGAAACCGCCGGCGACGTGCAGAAGGCCATTGACGTTCTTCGGAAGAAGGGCCAGGCTGCCGCGGCCAAGAAGGCCACGCGCGAAGCTTCTGAAGGCCTTATTGGGCATTACATTCATGCCGGCGGGAAAATCGGCGTGATCGTGGAAATCAATTGCGAGAGCGATTTCGTGGCCCGCACCGATGCGTTTCAGCAGCTTTGCCACGACGTGGCCATGCACATCGCGGCGGTTGATCCGCGGTATGTGCGGCGCGAAGACGTGACGGCGGAGATGTTGGAGCGCGAGCGCGAAATTTACGCCGCGCAGGCGCGCGCTACAGGGAAGCCGGACGCCGTTATACAGAAAATCGTCACCGGCAAGATGGAGAAGTTCTACGAGGAGACTTGCCTCTACGAACAGCACTTCATCAAGGACGAGACGATGACCATCGGGGAGAAAATTGCCCAGGCTATCGCCAAGCTTGGCGAGAACATCGCCATCCGCCGCTTCGCCCGCTTCAAAGTCGGCGAAGTACCCAATCAGATCGGCACGCCCGCTCCCGAGCAAGCCTAAGCCGCTTCACGCGGCGGAGCTTTGCCGTTACCGAAACGCCCCGGACCTCCGGGGCGTTTTTGTTGTGCACTAGGCTCCCCTTCATTTGCAGATGACAACGTACCTCGAAGCGGATATCTTGCGAATGTTGTTGCAGGGTAGCTAAGCACAAAACCACTCAAGAATTAAGAGCTGATGCGAAAAGAAGTGATCGAACTCGAAAAACTGGGAACACTGCCAAACTCGGACACGGCAGCTGTGGAGACAGTCAAGAACTACCAGGACTTGATTGTGTCTATTAAGAAGCCAATCACCGACGATGAAGCTAGAGCGCTGATCAAGGTCTTTGGGCCGGACGACTGTTTTGGGTTGGCAGAGACTTTGCTGCATTTGGTGGAATCGGCTCCGGGATGGCCACTGGAAGACTGTTTGAAAAACAATGACAACGAGTGGATTCAACTCTTAAAGTTGCGTATCGAAAACGGAAAGCACTTTCAGGCACGAAAATCGCGGCTTTGACTAGAGTCGAGCTGTAACTCCTGTCTGATCGCTTCCACTGAAACTGGCTCACAACCTCTTGCCCCTCAACATGGGCCATCGCCCCGAATGTTTGTTACAATCGGCAGGGTTCAGATTCGCTTAACGGAGACACATGGCATCGCAATCGAAAGCGGTGAAGAAAAACGGCAAAAAGCGCCCGGCCTACCACCGGATTCTGCTGAAACTTTCTGGGGAATCGTTTCAAGGGCAGCAGGGATTCGGCATTGACGGCCAGACGATTTACGCCATTGCCCAAGAGTTGCGCGACGTTCATAAGCTTGGCACACAGATCGCCATTATGGTTGGCGGCGGAAATATTTTTCGCGGGGCG
>DATHOY010000063.1:0-16063 GCA_035484435.1 Vulcanimicrobiaceae bacterium
CAGGGGGCGACCCGGTTTCGACGGAAGCTGTCGCGTCCCGGAGGCATGCCGGGGGCCAACCACCCGTAATCGGCTGGAAACTAGAACTGCCAACAACAACTTGGCACTTGCTGCTTAATTAATTAAGCGCACGCTTCCCCGGGCTTTGCTCATGGGCCCGGCAAGAAGCGTCAAACAGTGAGCTGGCCCGAGCCTTTCGGTCCGTAAGGCTTAGGCGAGAACCATCGGACTAGCCAGCTGCGTTTCTTGCTCGTTCTAAGCGCGGAGGGCGAAACAAACGGAACTGAGATAAGCATGTAGGCTCCGTGGCGTAGCGCTTTTCGGACGGGGGTTCGACTCCCCCCGCCTCCATTCTCCTTCGCTCGCTTTCGCGAGCTACGGCGAAATTGTTGGTGTTCGCGACAATCTAATTCACGATAGAAGCTTAAGGATCGAGAGGCGAGCGAAGGAGAATGCGCGCCGAAGCGCTTAAACCTGGCGCGTAAAACGTTCCCTTGCACATATTAATGTTACGTTATATAACCCTCCAGTACCTCGCGAAGACGGGCCTTCATGTGCTACGTCTATCTTCTCCGGAGTATTTCCCATCCTGCTGAAATTTACACCGGATTCACCCATGATTTACGCCATCGCATGAATCAGCATAGTTGCGGCCATTCTCCTTACACTCGGAAATATTTGCCATGGGAACTGGTCTTCTATGCTGCGTTTCAGGAGGAGGTGGCAGCGCGCAGATTTGAAAGTTATCTGAAAAGCGGGTCGGGTCGGGCGTTTGCGAGCAGGCACCTGCTTAAACGAATGCGGTGTAAACCCCTGAACTAAATATCGTGCAGCCGGTCAATATCTTCCGGTCAATATCTTCCGGTCAATATCTTAAGGAAGTGGAACTGCCTAAAGAGGGGTGCTAGTGATTTTGAGCGAGCAATCCCTTCGATTCCTCTTTAACGGCGGTGCCGCTGCGCTGCTGGTGCATCATCTGGGCGGCTAGATTTGTGATGCGGCGGGCGGCATCTTCGATTTGAACGCCACGCGCGTGGATGTTGGAGATTAGGTTGCGGTTGGTGTCGGTCTGGCCGGAGCGGGGAGAATAGGCCATGTAGGCGGAGAGGCTTTCGGCGGTGGCGAGGCCGGGGCGCTCGCCGATCAGAAGCACGAGCACGCGGGGGGAGAGAAGATCGCCGATGGCGTTCATGATGCCGACGCGCGAGTACCGCACTACGAAAGACTGGCCGACCGACCAGCCACGATTTCCGAACTGTTGCTGGAGCAATGGGAACAGATGCGGTACTTGTGCGGAGACCGCGGCGCTGGAGAGGCCGTCGCCGATGACGATCTGTATGTCGGGAGCTTTCGGGCAGCGCTGGAGGATCAACTCTCTTGCGGCATTGCTGAGGGCACGGCCCAGGTCCGGGCGCAGCAAGAATTGCGATTTTGATTCGGCTTGGCTGGAAACCTGGAAGAGGTTCCAATTCGCGGTGAACTCGGGCGGAAAATCTTTTTGGAGGTCGAACTCGTTCCAGACCGCGTCGACGGCTGCGGCGTGTGCGCCGCGCAGTTCGAGTGACATTTTCGTGGAATAGGCGAGGCCCCGCTCGACGAAGATGCGCGCGGGGGTGCGTTCGCGGATTTTGCGGACGATTTCGGGCCACGAGGCGGGTGCGGTAAGTTTCTGATCGTCATCCATCATTTAATCCATGCGGGCAATTCATGCCGGCGAGGCGGGCGTCGAGAGGACGCCTTCGAGTCCCCGCAGAAGCTTTTGCCGGTTGCCCGCTTCGAGAGCAACCGGTTCACCATTACGGTAAATCCCATTTTGCTGAAGCCAATCCAGGAATTCTGGGGCGGGCTTCAAGGCGAAGATTTTGCGGACGGCGAGAGCGTCATGAAAACTGGTGGACTGGTAGTTGAGCATTACGTCGTCGGCGCCGGGCACGCCCATGAAATAATTGCAGCCGGCGGCGGCAAGCAGCAGCATGAGGTTGTCGGCGGAGTTTTGGTCGGCTACGGCGTGATTGGTGTAGCAGACGTCGCAACCCATCGGGAGGCCAAGCAACTTGCCCATGAAGTGATCTTCGAGGCCGGCGCGGATGATCTGGCGTTCGTCGTAGAGATATTCGGGGCCGATGAAACCTACGACGGTGTTGACGAGGAATGGATCGAACGCGCGAGCGACACCGTAGGCGCGGGCCTCAAGCGTGAGTTGATCGACGCCGTGATGGGCTTCGGCGGAGAGCGCGCTTCCCTGCCCGGTTTCGAAATACATCACGTTGTCGCCGGCCCAGGCGACGTTGCGCGAACGGTGATGCTGCAAAACGCGTTCGCGGCCCTCCTTCAACATGGAGAGAGAGATGCCGAAACTTGTGTTCGCAGCCTGCGTGCCTGCTACGGACTGGAAGAGCAGGTCGACCGGGGCGCCGCGCTCGAGGCAGGCCAATTGGGTGGTGATGTGGGCGAGGCAGCAGGCTTGCGTTGGAATTGCGAACGCGGAGATCAGGCGGTCGAGGGCGTGCAAGATCGCCGTGACGCCATCGACGGAATCCGTTGCGGGATTCACGCCGATGACCGCGTCGCCGCAGCCGTATATCAAGCCATCAAAGGCGGAGAGCAAAATTCCACCGACATCGTCGGACGGGTGATTGGGCTGCAGGCGAATGCCGAGGACACCGCGCTCGCCAATCGTGTTCCGGCAACGCGTAACGTTGCGGATTTTGGAAGCCGCTAGCACCAGATCCTTGTTGCTCATCAGCTTTGCGACGGCCGCGGCCATTTCCGGGGTGATTCCCCATTTTAGGGACTGCAAATCGCCGCCGGTCGTTTGGTTATCGAGGAGAAATTCGCGAAAATCACCGACGGTCATGCTGCGGAGCGGCACAAACGCATTGGAATCGTGAGAATCGAGGATGAGGCGCGAGACTTCGTCTGTCTCTGGAGGGATCAACGGATTTTTCAGCAGGTCGATTAGTGGAAGATCGGCGAGGGCGCTTTTCGCAGCTACCCGCTCGCGTTCGGAGGCGGCGGCAATTCCGGCGAGCTGGTCGCCGGATTTTTCCTCGTTCGCTTTCGCGAGCAGTTCGCGCAAATCGGGGAAGCGATAGTGTTCGCTCATAGCCGGTGCCGCCAGTATGTCCGTTCGCTCGCGTCAGGGAAAGCAAAACAAGTTCGGCACGGAACGCCGTTCAGTTTTTGTCGAGCGTTGCTGCCAGGGTGAGGTCGCTGCCGGCGAGCACATTCAACTGGCGCGACCAGTCGGCGCGTCCGGCGGCGTGCAGGCGGAACGCGTGTTTGCCCGAAGCGACGGCAAGAATCGAGGGTGTGGAGCCGACGAACTGTTCATCGAGATAGATCTCCGCGCCGGCGGGGTCCGACTGAACGGTGACTTTCGTCGCGCCACTCCCCGACATTTCGAACGATTCGAGTTTATTGTCTTTCAAGATCGCCACGAATCCGGGATAAATCATCCACTGCCGCTGATCGAATCGAATTTCGCGGACGGGATTTCCCATGGACTGCAGAATCTGTTCGCGGGTCATGCCTGGAGTGAGTGAGGACTCGGTGATGGCGACTGGCCGAGGCGCGGTGGCGGGCTGCGGCGCAGGGGCGGCCACTGGCGCAGCCGCCGGATAGGTGGTCATCGCAGGCGCGGCGGGTGCTGCGGCCGGAGCGGCCGAGGTTGCGCGGCCCTCGGGCATCAGCCATTGGTCAAATTCGCGGAAGACGGTTTCCTTGTCGGCGGTGGCGAGAACGTTGGCGGGAAATTTGAAAGAAAGAGTGGTCCACATGCGGCCTGTGCCGGCTTGGGCGGAAATGCTGCGGGCGGAAATCATGGCGACAAGAATGGTGTCTGAGCCGACGGCAACGGCGGTAACGTAGTAGCGTTCTCCGGCGGGCACTTCATAATCCTGGTGGCCGCGAAATAGTTTGTATTGAAGTCCGTCGATGGCGCTGGAGGCGGGTTCCGCGTGAAGAAGCGAGCCGTAAAGGCCCGGGCGCTGGATTACGACGATGGTGCCGGCGCGGCGAATGTCGGTCTCTCCGCCGATGCCCATCATTTGTTTGCCGACCTGCGATGGTTGATAGGTCTGGGTCAGAATTTGTTCCAGGACGATGCGGTCGTTCTGCTCCGCGGGCTTTTTTTGTGCGGCGGCGGACGTGGAAAGAAGTGCTATGGCCATGAAGAGGGGGGAAAGGCGTTTTGGCAAGGCAAGTCTC
This sequence comes from Vulcanimicrobiaceae bacterium, assembly GCA_035484435.1. Lineage (GTDB taxonomy): Bacteria > Acidobacteriota > Terriglobia > Acidiferrales > UBA7541 > Acidiferrum. Next base: position 4,210 of record DATHOY010000063.1, read on the forward strand.
CTGAAGCGGAAGGTAAGAGTGAGTATAGGGTGCGGGCCAAGGCGGCGACAAGTCTGCGGATTTACGGTGCGGACGTGAGCGCGCCAGCACTGGTCTATCGCGAATCGAGCGGAGCACGCAGCACGGAGACACCGCCGGTGTCTGGCGTGGCCAGCCAGATGGTGCGGTCGGGATAGTAGCGAAACAGTTGATTGTTCAGGTCGCCCGGGAGATCGCGTGCCCAGATGACTTTGGAGGCATCGATATCGGCGGCGTTGAACACCCATTCTTCGTGGACCCTGTGAGCCGGACCGTAGCGGACGAGGACGACATGCTTCCCCGGCTTGGATTCGAGTTCGTGCAAAAGATCGGCGCGGTCGGAGAGTCCCCAACCGCCCCAGCCCTGCGAATCGCCGAGCCGCTGCGAAACCAGCAGGGAGACGTCGAGCACCAGCGCCAGGAGAATGGCGCGAGAAAGTGCGGCGCCGATGGGGCGACGGAAAATGCGGATGGTGCGCAAGTGGCGAATCGACTGAGCGAGAACCGCAAACAGAACTCCCGCGGCCGGAGCGAGGTAGTGCGGCCCGGGCCACACGACGAGGCAATAGCCGAAGAGGACCGCTAGAAGAGCAAAGAGCGGCATACGCAGTCGGGAATCGCGGAAGAGGAAGAAAGCGCCGGGGAGCAGCAACCAGCAGGCCGGCCAGAGAAAGGCGAGCGAACAATGCCGCCACTTGTCTTGGAAGACGGCTTTGAAAGTTGGCCAGGTGCGGTCGTAGGCGAGCCGTTCGTATCGATTGTAAAAATTCTCCATTTCCGCGTTGTGGAAATGAATTGCGGGTTTTGGCGTTTGCCAGACGAAGAGCGCGGCCCGGTCGTGAAGACGAGCGTCATACGCATAGGGCGGCAGTGTGGCGTGGCCGGTGACGCGCCAGTTGTAGCGAGCCATCAGGCAAACGGTAACAAGCAAGAGGATGCTTGCCGGCAAGACTACCAGGCGAAGCGCGGCGCGGCGTGTCTCCGCTTTCTTGCACTCGCCCCAAAGCCAAAGCAACGCGGCAATCGTGACGGGGATACAGAAGAAAACGCTTTCGTACGGGCGGCTGTTGAACAGGATGGCGACGCCCAGGCCGAGCGCAATGCCCATTCCGAGAGACGGGCGGCGCTTGATGCGTCCGAATGCGCCGAGAACCAGCGCTCCTCCGACGGCGGCGACCGCTCCGCCCCAGTAGCTGTTGATCCAGTACGAAGCGACGCACAGCCGGAGTGCCGTGAGAACTCCGGCGAAAAAAGCCCATCTTGCGGGCATCCAGGCCTGCAGCATCCAGACGAAGGACGCGGCCATTGCAGCGGCGCTAAGCAGCACGCCGGTCCACGGATTTCCGAGCAGTTGGCCGGCGGCCAGCACAATTCCCTGCGCGGGGGGATATTTGGACGCGTAGGTTGGGAACCAGAGCACGTGAAACGTCTCGAAGCTGCGCCAGAGGGGATGCGTTGGATTCGCAAGGCGGCCGTGGGCGAACGTGTCGCCCATTAAAAGGTAGCTGAACTCGTCGTGAATGCCCGGATTGGGAACGGGAAGCTGGCCGAGCAGCGCGAGGCGCAGTCCAATCACGAATAGGGACAGGAAAAGGACGGTCAGAACTTTATGAGAGGCGAAACGCGAGAAGGCGCTTTCGATGCGGCCGAGAAAACGCTCCGACACGCGCGGAAGAAAGAGTGCCGGGAGCAGGAATACGAGCGCGAGCAGAATCGTGATGGTTGGCTCGGAGAGCCATGCCGGAATGGAGAAATCCATCAAGGGTTCGGAATATCGCGCGGGCGAAAATGCCGGCGGACGATTCAGTATTCCATTGTAGAGGATGCCACGGGAAAATCAGCCGACTAATTGCCCCGGATTCATTTGCGCGGCCCCGGCGGCGAAGGTTCATTGTCGGGATTAGTCGGCGGTGCGAGGAGGTCGAGAAGAGTGGGGCAATGGATGAGGGGCGGCCCGGTTCCAGACTGGAACAGTTTGCAGCGGTTTCGAACACCTCCTTTATGCGTATGCGACCAGGTCGGTAAAATAATCCGTCTTGGTGCGCAAGCATTTATCAGGTAGTGGGGCGATGGGTGGCAAAGTCGAAGTGAACGCGGGTATTGCGCTAACTATACTCATTTTCTGAGGGATACCCCCGATTTCCAATGGGGAAAGTGCAGCCTGGAGCCCGCAAAGCCGGCGTTGTGCGCTGGTTCGAAAAGTGAACAATGCAGGACTATTTTCTCGACCCTTCCTAATGGTTCCCTTCATGCATGCCGACAACCATAGAGAAAGGGAAGCACGGCCATGAGCACGCCCAATATTCGACCCACACTCACGGGCAACCAGCGCCGCAGCCAGAGGATCCTTTTGTCGGTCCCGCTGCGTGTTTCTGGAAAACGCGTGAACGGAACTGCTTTTGTTGAGCACACCAAGACGCTGATCGTGAGCGCGCACGGCGCCCTGCTTCAGTTGCAGGAACCTGTCCTGCAAGGCCAACCGCTGACTTTACGGAACGTAGTTACCGGTGAAGAAACGGTTTGCAAAGTGGCGGACCTGAATCCCGGCGCGAGCGAGCTTGCAGAAATTGGTGTGGAGTTTGCGCAGCCCAATCCCCGATTTTGGCGCGTCTCGTTTCCGCCCACGGACTGGAGCACGCGCAGCCCGGAAGCGAAACGGGTGGCCTCCAGCCCAAGCGCAGCGGTGCCTGCAGCAAAAGGACCCGCCACAAAGAAATAGCAGCGTCCCACCTGATATAGAAACATCAGTTATTGCTGTACCCGTTGGCCCGGTTCCCCGCAACTTTCCGCTGGGCGGATTGCGCCCGTTTTTGGTATTTTCAGGCAGGGGACAACCGTGAGGAAAAAACCAATGTGGATGGCAATCGGAGCGATCGTTGCGGCGGCTGCACTGCTTGCCGTCATCAGCGGGAATCTGCGCGGCGGCGACAAAGCGCCGGCCGTGGGCGCATCGGCGCCGGACTTCACATTAAATTCGCAGGAAGGCAAGCCGGTCAGCCTGCATGATTTCAAGGGCAAGTGGGTGGTGCTGTATTTTTATCCGAAGGATATGACCAGCGGCTGCACGATCGAGGCGCACAACTTCCAGCGGGACCTGGCCAAGTATGACGCGAAGAAGGCCGTGATCCTCGGCGTCAGCATGCAGGACGAAAAATCGCACCAGGAATTTTGCGCGAAAGAGAGCCTGACCTTCAAGCTGCTGGCGGACACGAACAAGGAAGTATCGGCGAAATATGATTCGGTGATGAATCTGGGAGTCGCGAAGCTGTCGGCACGGCACACATACCTGATCGATCCGAACGGCGTCGTGCGCAAGGTGTGGACCAGCGTGGAGGTGAAAAGGCACAGCGACGAGGTGCTGGCGGCCCTAGAGGACTTGCAAAAGGCGGGAAGCTGAGCGAGGCCAAAACTGGCAATGGCTTCGGGGTGCAGGATACGTTAAAGTTTCGGAGCTTTTTTTCTTGGGAGGGATCGAAGATGAAGCGCAAACTTTTTCTGCCGATACTGGGGCTGGGGATTCTGGCCTTCGGGCTGGCGCTCCGCGCTGGCGCGCCGAAATCGGAGACCGTGAACTACAAGAGCGGCGACGAAACGGTGAGCGGCTACCTGGCGCTACCGGATGGAGCGGGCAAGCACCCGGCAATTGTTGTGATTCATGAGTGGTGGGGATTGAACGACTGGGTGAAAGAGCAGGCGCAGAAATATGCGGCGCAGGGCTATGTGGCGCTGGCCGTGGATTTGTATCGCGGCAAGGTGGCCGCGAATCCCGATGAAGCGCACATCCTGATGCGCGGGCTGCCGGATGACCGCGGAATGCGCGACCTGGAGGCGGCGTTCGAGTATTTGTCTTCCCGGCCGGATGTGAGTGCCGCAAAGATTGGGTCAGTGGGATGGTGCATGGGCGGAAGTTGGTCGATCAAGCTGGCGGTGGATCAGCCGAAGCTGGCGGCGTGCGTGGTGAACTATGGGTGGCTGCCATCGGATCCGGCGCTGGTGGCGAAAATCAAGGCCCCCGTGCAGGGGAATTTCGGAGCGGACGACCAAGGCATCCCGCCGAAAGACGTGAAAGCATTTGAGGTTGCGATGAAAGCGGATGGAAAAGTCACCGACATCAAGATTTATGACGGGGCGGGCCACGCGTTTCAGAATCCCACCAACAAGCAAGGATATCGGCCGGAAGCCGCGGCGGACGCCGGCCAGAGAATCTCGTCCTTTTTTCAAAAATACCTGCACTGAGGGATTCGAGGCCACGCGGGGAACTTCAGACGTTGGCAAGCACCTTCAGGCCGGGGACGCCGATCAACTTCTGGTCGGCAGTCACGAGAATCAAATCATAGGCAACAGCCGTGGCCGCAAGAAATCGGTCGGCCGGGTCCTTGTGATTCGGCAGAATGTAACGCATCTCATGTACCACTTGCCAGTTTAAGTTTGCCTCTTCCAATTCCAAATCCTGAGTTGTCCGGGCAAACCAAACCGCGAAGTCTTCCTGGAATGAAATTCTTTTCTTTTCCAAAAGAATCATTACCTCCCAAATGCTGATGGGCGAGAGGTAGCAATCGTTGGAGGACTCGGTTACGGCCTGGTGAACGAGTGAACTCAGTTTGTGCGGTTCTCGAAACATCCACAGCCAGATATGGGTGTCGAGCAGCAACCGCATTATTTTTCGTCCTCCGGGTCGCGAGCAGCTTCCCAGTCAGAAATGTCTGAGATAGGGCCGACGATGTCCCCGAGAATGGTTATCGAACCCACCCCTGTGCCCAGTTTTGGAGCCCGCTTAGGAACCGGGGGCGTGATCTGCGCCACCGGGTGGCCGAAGCGAGTGACGAGGATGGGCTGGCCGGTTTTCTTAACCTTTTCGAGGACGGCGAGGCAGGTGGCTTTGAATTTCGAGATGGCGATTTCTTCCATGGGACTACTCCTAACAAACGAGAGCGTATCACAATTTTGGACCATAGTCAAACCATGGTCGGACTATAGTCTGATCATGGTCCATATGTTTAGTTATCCCTTTATTATCAGTTTCTTACTGTCAGAAGGATCTCTCTAGTCTACGGTTCGTCGTCGCCGCCATCGGCCTCGCCCATTTCGTGATCGAGTGGTTTCTTTAAATCGATTGCCGTCAGGCCCGCCTTTTGGAGTTCGCTGCTGAGTTTGGGGACGTTGTTCTGCTTGAGATCATTCCAGCGTTTCATCAGGGAGTCCAAATCTTTGGCCAGTTCAGCATAGACCTTGCCGGCTTGGGTCGTGGGGGCGGCGTCGGCGGAATCGGCGATGCCGAGCAACTGACCGAAATGCTGGTTGAGACTGGAGAAATTCTCGGGTTGCTTGCCGCTGGGCGGAGTTCCGAAAAATGTGCTGGTGGTTGCGCCGGCCAGAGCGGCGCACTGCTTGTCGAGATCCTCCAAGGATTCAGCCAACTTCCCTTTCGTCTTGGTGAGGGACTCCTTCAATTGCGCGCGCACGGATTGCACCTGGCTGAGGGCGTCGTAGCTCTGATTCATTCCGGCGACGGCGCCGGCCTGCAGGGTGGCTTGCGATTGCAGGTCGGAGAGGGGCGTCTTGATACGCGGGTCCATTTTTACAGTGAGTGGCTGAGTGAATTGCTTGCCGTCCACGGTCAGTTTCAAAGTGTAGGTTCCAGGCAGGGCCCATGCACCCAGAGGCAGCAGCGGGGTGTCGTGCGGAATCGCGGAGATTGGAAATTCCTTGTTGAGCGATTTCGGTGTTTCGCCGTGCAGGTCCCACACAAAGCGGTGCATGCCCGGCGCAGCGGAAAGAATCCGCGATGGCCGAACCCAATACATCGGGATGGGATGCTCGCCGGCAATTTTGTCCATCGCCAAGGGAGAGTCCGCGCTCGTGTAACGCCGCACGGTTGCGCCCGCGGCGTCCAATATTTCAAGCGTGACCGGACTGTTCGCCGCTGCGGCCAGGTAGTAGTCGATGATGGCGCCATCTGGTGGATTTTTTCCCGCTGGAGTTTCGGGTGGCAGCGGCGTATCGGGATTGCGATTCCAGCGCCAGCGCAAAGCTTCCTGCGGCTGGAACAGATATGCGTGAGACTTTGCGATTTGATCGTTTATCTGGCGAAGCGGCGTGAGGTCGTCGAGAATCCAGAACGAACGGCCGTGAGTGGCGACAATCAGGTCGTCGCCATGGATGGCAAGATCGCGCATGGAGGTATGCGGCAGGTTTAATTGCAACGGCTGCCAAGAATCCCCGTCGTTAAAGGAAACGTAGACCGATGTTTCGGAACCGGCAAAGAGCAGACCCTTGCGTGCGGGATCTTCGCGAACGGCGTTGATCGGAGCGTTATCCGCCAACCCGGTGACGATTTCCTGCCAATGAGCGCCGAAATCGTGCGTACGGTAGATGTGCGGCTTCAGGTCGTCGAGGCGGAATCGATTGACGGCGGCGTAAGCCGTCCCAGCGTCGAAGTGGGAAGCCTCCAGAATGGAAACCTTGCTCCAGGAAGTCAGTTGAGGCGGAGTGACATTTTTCCAGCTTGTTCCGCCGTCGCGCGTGATCTGGATCAATCCGTCATCGGTGCCGGCCCACAGCGTGTTCGCTTCCTTAAATGACGGCGCAACCGCGTAAATCGTGCCGCGGTGCTTCCCTTTCTCCGGGTCGCCCGCGGAAAACGCGCCGAGATTCGCGGGAATTTCCGGCGATTCGCGCGTCAAGTCCGGACTGATCACCTGCCACGAGCGGCCGCCATCCGTGGTTTTGAACAAAACATTCGCGGCGAAATAAAGCGTGCCGGGATCGAACGGCGAAAAAACGATCGGCAGCGAGCGGTTGTAGCGATACTGACCGGTGCGGATCGGCTCCGGCGCCACGTTCGCAAATTCGCTGAGCGCCTGATTCGTGCGCGTGATTCGCCCGCCATAAAGGATGTTCGAATCGCGCGGGTCTACGGCGATGTAGCCGTACTCTTCGACGCCGGGCAGACTCCATTCGCGAAAGGTCAACTCGCCGACGTCGCTGCGGCTCATCACGGCCGCGCTGCCACTCTCCTGCTGCGCGCCGTAGACCCAGTAGGGAAACCGGTTGTCGGTAGTGACGTGATAAAACTGCGCGGTCGGCTGGTTGTACCAGCTGCTCCAGGTCTGGCCGCCGTTCACGCTGACGACTGCGCCCTGATCACTGGAAAGCGCGATGGTCTGCGCGTTGTTGGGATTGACCCAAATGCGCTGATAGTCGTCGCCGCCCGGAGCGCCCTTGAATCCCGTAAACGTCTTTCCGGCGTCCGTGGATTTCCATGTGGTCGTGTTCGCGACGTAAATCGTGTCGGCGTTGTCCGGCGAAACGGCAATGCCCATGGCGCCGGGGCCGCGGCCGCCGATGCGGTGATCGTCGTTGACGCGCTGCCAGGTTTCGCCGCCGTCGTCGGAGCGATAGATGCCCGGCTCTTTTTTCGCTTCCGCGGTCAGATACATACGCTTCGGATTGCCGGGTGCAATGGCAATGCCGATGCGGCCGACCACATCGTCCGCGCCGGGAAGTCCCTTGGTGATTTGCCGCCAGGTGGCACCACCGTCCGTGGACTTGTAAAGACCGCCGCCAGGAATCACAAACGATTCGCCACTGCGAATTTCCCAAGGGGCAACGCGCGCGGCCCAAAGAGACGCAAAGAGAACTTGCGGGTTGCCGGGGTCCATCACCAGGTCGGCGCCGCCGGTGTTTTCATCCTTGTAGAGAACTTTTTCAAAGGATTTTCCGCCGTCGAGGGAGCGGAAAATGCCGCGTTCCGTGTTCGGGCCGTAGGGATGGCCTTGCACAGAAACAAAAACGCGGTCTGGATTCCGTGGATCAATCACGATGGCCGTGATCTGCTGCGCGTCTCGCAAGCCGAGATGCGTCCATGTTTTTCCCGCGTCGGTTGATTTGTAAAAGCCGTCGCCGACCGCCAGGTCGGGCCGCTGCAGACCTTCGCCGCTGCCGACATAAAGAATGCTGGGATCGGACGGCGCAACCGCCAGAGCGCCGATGGAGCCGGAGGATTGATCGTCAAATATCGGGGACCAGGTATTGCCGAAGTCGGTGGTCTTCCACACGCCGCCATTCACCGCGGCCATGTAAAAAACGCCGGGTTGCTGCGGAACACCGACGATCGCCACGGTGCGGCCGCCACGAAAAGGTCCGATGCAGCGCCAGCGCATCTCCGAATAAAGTTTGGGATCGTATTGCTGCGCGCGGACGGAAAAAGCGGGGAACGCAACCAACAGCAGGGAGAGCACACCAACAACCTTGAGCGGGACTCGCATTCATTTCCTCCAGGAAACGTAAGGAGGATAGCGCGAGCTTCGGCCGCTGGCAAAGCTCAATGCGGAATTGACTGGCAAGGATGGAACGAGTGGATGTTGCCCGAGCTAGTCGTCAGCCAACGGTTTAACGACGCACTTGATGTCCACCACAGGCGTTCCGTCGATCGCCTCGATAGGGCCGATGGCGACGACATTCTGATCGATCGCGAGCACCCGTGCCCGGTGAAGGCCAATGGGGTTGGGGCGATGCGGCGAGCGGGTCGAAAACACGCCTCTTTTGGGACGATTGAGATCGCCGCGCGGATGGACTTTCAAGGTCTCGCGGTTCGCGAGATGCAGCCAGGTGATGATCACGATGTCGTCGCCAACTTTGATTCCGTCCATCGCGTCCAAAAGGCGCGCCTCCAGCTCCAGCCGGGCGTTGGGGGCTCCTTCCGTATAGAACCGCGGCGCGTCTTTCGTGTTTTTGAGTTCGGACCGAATCCAGCCAATTGGTTCCAGCAGATAGGTTTCCATAGCAGTGCACCCTAATCCAGAATGAGAATAGAGCTAAAGCCCCAATCTAAGCCTGCGTTAATCGAGACTTGACTGCTTCCTCAGTAGGAGTGGATACACGCAGAGTCAATGATGGTGTCGAAAAGTTCGGCGGTTTCACGAGAAGACGCGTGATACTCCACAATCTCTTGTCCGGGCATCGCAAGAATCCTCCAGAATCTACTATTGGTTTCGCCTTTACTATCCAGACCAATTGGTCTTCCTGTCGAGTCCATTACATTACGCTGGCTGAACTTTTCCGAGCTAAATATCCATGACGCTGTCTGCCCATGAGGTGTGGCCGGATTTCCTCTGGATAGCCGAATGAATGGAAAGCCGGGCTTTGCATGAATGATAAAAGGGGAATCGGGTGCAGAGGAAAGCTGCTCGGTGTGTAAGCCATTGGGAATAAAGACATTCAAAGGCAGATCCTTGAATCTGTGTTCGCCAGACGTCTCTTTGCAGGCCGCAATTTGCCAATCGTGCGCTGACGTGCTTTCTAACGTCAGATGAAGGTCGCTTCGGCCTTTTTCTAATACTACGCTTTGCGGACGGTAGCCTGCCTTCGTGAAGGTCAGAACCTGTCCCGCATTAGTAATAGAAAAATGTCCCGAATCGTCCGTACGAGTCTGTTTAACCTGAGGCTGACAGCAGTTCACAGTTTCCGCATAAACCTGAACTCCTGGTACGGCTGTTCCGGACTGGTCAGCGATAGTGCCCGCAACATTCACCTGCGGAGGCGGGTCAGAATTCACTGTATTCACATGCGTGATAACAAAAAGATAGGAGGCACCCAGATGCCCGTATCCCGGTGGCCAACCCTTCACTTTCCGCCCAGCAAGAAAGGTGCCTGTTAGTGTGGCGGTTACATGATAAAGAGAATCACTTCCGTGTCTGGCTGAAATCAGAGCGAAGAATCGCTCGAAGGCTTCGTCCTTAGTCAGCGAGACTGAAACCCCCTCGAACCGTGGCGTTACGCCCGGTGGTCGAACGGTATCATTTGCGGTTGACATTGTGGGTGTCGGGGCATCCCCACTGAAGGCGAGCCATATGCCTGGCCACTTGTTCGGGCATGTATCGGAATGGAAAGTAAAATCTTCGAAGGCTAGATGAACAACCCCACGAAGTTGAATTGTTTGCTTGTCGAACTTGTCAGGCGACTGAAGCACTTCGCAAAGTTCCACGACCGGAGCGCTATCTTGAGCGTGGACCCGGAAAATAAAAAAACACCAAATGAGCGCCATAAAGCCGGGGAGACGAAAGGATGCGCTGTACAATCGATTCAAAACCACGCGCGCTGAAGTGGCCATTTGCATAGATGAGTCCAACAGGAGCAGAACAAAACCTACCATAAACCTTCGGCTAGTGCCCGATTAGTCGTGCCAGGTATTAGGCGAATTGCGCGCCGGGGTACTTCTTGTGGTGGACGCGGGTGTAGAAGTGGCCGATGGCGCCGTAAAAGAGGAACTCAAATTCGAGATGGGGCACGGTGGGCAACCACTCTTCGAAGGCGCGCTGTTCCCCAAATCCGCGCACGTGCGGCCAGTCGTCGAAGACGAGGATGGCGTCGTCGGCAAGACGGGGAGCAAGGTAGTTGAGGCAATCGAGTGCGGGCAGATAGATGTCGCAGTCGATGCGAACGTACGAAAATTTTCCCGCGACCCTCGCTTCCGCGCCCCGCAAGCTTTTTTCAAAAAATCCTTTGACCAGCTTGAGCCGCGGGCGTAATGCCGCCTGGACATTTTTCGAAACCTGCTCGAGCGAGCAAGCGTACTGGCCTTTTTTCCAGTAAGCCTGGTCGTGCTCCGGATGCGGATCGGAGAGGCCTTCGAAACTGTCGAATCCGTAGATGCGCCGGTTCAGCCCAAGCTCTTCCGTCGTTTTGTACAGGAAATTGATCCACCAACCCTGGAAGATTCCGAACTCCACGATGTCGCCTTCAATTTGCTTGTCGCGAATCTCGGCAAGAAGTTTCGTGGCGTATTCACATTCGAGGAGCGCCAGGGCGTTGTAAGCACGCAAGCCCCATTCGGAGTCCTCAGCCCAACTGGCGGCGATGCGCACTCCAGGCATGGGCACATGCTGGCGAAAGACGGTGCGGCACCACTCGTCATAGGAGACAGAACTGTCCCAGCTTCGAGCCGGTTGCGAACCCGCAACGGCTGAGGCTGGCGAGTGATTGCTGGCTTCGGCGATCGGCGCAAGGGTGGCGGCGGTTCCAGAAGCATGGCCGTTGGCGGCGCATCGCGCCAGCATCTCTTCAATTACGGGGCGAACATCCGCTGAGGCGGCGGCAAGAGACTGCTTCAAAAGCGGTGCCGCTTCGGCATGGCAGCCCCGCGCAAAAAGAAGAGCGCCCAGATTTTCCGCAGCCTGCGTGGAACATGGATCGAGCTGCAACGCGGCGCGAAATCCGCGCTCCGCATCCTGGAACTGCCCCAAAGAGACCTGCACCGCCGCCCAGTCGTTCCAAAGTTTGGCCGAGGGCGCCTCGGAGATGGCGTCGGAGAGCAGTTGCGCGGCGGCGGCAAACTCGCCCTGTCGATAGAGCGCTTCGGCTTGCTGGAGGATGTGGTTGATCACCTGCGGTGTTGCCATCGGGCACTCCCTGTTTGTTGAGCTGGCGAATCACACCCGAGGGCGGGAATCCCAGGAAGGGATGTGCAGGAGGAGTTCCAGAGAAGCGGGAATTGCATTAGTTCTTGTTAAGAAGGGCTGCGGGGCTATTCAGTAGGGCTGCGAAGCTGCCGCTTTTACAGATTGAACACCAGAACATTGTCTACGCAGTGTGCCCCTCAAAAGCGGAAGCTCCGCTTCCGCACTCAAAAAAGGGTCCGGTGACAGCCGGGATGAGGGTTGAGGTTTCAGTCTGCCGGTTGTTTTTCTTTGCTTGGCGCGGGGCGGGCGGGGGAGCCGTCGGCTTTTACATAGTGCGCGTACCAGGCGAGGTAGCGCTCGTGCAGGTCCTTTATATGGGAGGGGGTCTTGAATTCGTGGTATTCGTCCGGATAGACGATCAGCATCGTCTCTCGCCC
>DATHOY010000064.1:0-11756 GCA_035484435.1 Vulcanimicrobiaceae bacterium
GATTACGACATCATCGTTGATGGCACCGACAATTTCCCCACGCGCTATCTGGTGAATGACGCTTGCGTGCTGCTTGGCAAGCCCAATGTGTACGGGTCCATCTTTCGATTTGAAGGGCAGGTTACGGTGTTCGGCATGCCCGCCGGGCCTTGCTACCGCTGCTTGTATCCCGAGCCGCCTCCGCCGGGCCTGGTGCCTTCGTGCGCGGAGGGCGGCGTGCTTGGCGTGCTGCCGGGCATCATCGGCTCGCTGCAGGCGATGGAGACGATCAAGCTGATTTTGGGGCGCGGCGATTCACTCGAAGGCCGGCTTGTGCTCTTCGACGCGCTGGCCATGAAATTCCGCGAATTGAAGCTGCGCAAGAATGCTGGCTGCCCGATGTGCGGCACGAATCGCACGATTCACAAGTTAATCGACTACAACGAATTCTGCGGCGTCCGCGGCGAAGAAGAGCCGGAGAGCAATCTGCATGTGCCGGAAATCACGCCTCGCGAGTTGAAACTGCGTATGGATCGCGGCGACGATCTCTTTATTCTGGATGTGCGCGAGCCGCACGAATACCAGATTTGCAACCTCAATGGCCACCTGATCCCGCTCGGCGAACTGCCGCGCCGTGTGCACGAACTCGACTCTTCGCACGAAATTGTGGCCCACTGCCGCAGCGGCAAGCGCTCGGCCGAAGCGGTGGATTTCCTGCGCAAGGCCGGCTTCCGAAAAATTCATAATTTGCACGGCGGGATTCTGGCGTGGTCCACGGAAGTGGATCCATCCGTTCCGCGCTACTAGGCTCTTCCCATAGATGGAGCTGGATAATGGAAGAGTGTCCTCAGGGGCTGAAGCCCCGTTCATTGGAGTTCCAAATGTCGGAGCTAAAGCTCCGACCCCCCGGGAAAACAATTAGGAGATATGTTGTAGCTGTTGTAGCTGAGGATGTGTGGTGCGATTTCGCTCGCGATCGCTTGTGTTTCCCCGTTCGCGCCGTTATCTTGGAATCGTCACTTAACAGGTCATGAACTATTCAAGCGGAGGAATCCTTGGCTGGCACAAAAGTCACAATTCTCAATAATGGCCCATTGCGCGTCGAAGGCGATTTCACAGTGGTGGATCAGGACGGCAAAGAGTTCGGATTGGGCGGGCGCACGGCGGTCTCCTTTTGCCGGTGCGGGCATACCGGGAATGCCCCGTTCTGCGATGGCTCGCATAAGCGGAATGGGTTCGCGGCTATCACGCCAGCCCGCGATTTACCCCCAAAACCCTGAGAAACACTGACTCAGGGCAGAATGAGACTGTCTCAGCCTGAGACTTTGCACAGATTCGGGACGATAGTGCCTAAACCCCTGCTAACTATCTGGATACATTAGCGATAGTGTTTCAATTGTGGACTGAGACAAGGGCTCTTCCTGTCTCGTTTCCAGTCTCAGGTATTCAACTGCATTTTCCCTCCTCTAATAAATCTATTATTTTCTTTAGTTTACAGTAATTACAATAGCCGACGGAAAAGGGCATGGACGTGCTATTTCCCGCCCTGTCCGGTTTTCTCCGGCAATTGGGGGTTGTTTTGGGCGATAGGGGGCAAATCACGGGGTTCTTCCGCAAAGATCGCGGAAGTCTGCCCGCCATTGCCTATGGGGTTCTCGGAGCCCTGTACCTGTTCGTCGTGTATTACTCCCGTCAATCTCACGCTTTCGGCGCACCCACAAATTATCTCTACCTGGAAGTGGGCGGTTCGCTCCTTTGCTTCTGCTACGCCGCGAACGCCCTGGTTCGTTTTCGCGGGACGCATGACCGCATCGCGTTGATCCTGGCATTCGGTTTTGTGCTTTCCGGAATGATCGAGACGATCGGCTATTTCGGACTGAATAGTCTGCTCCGCTCGGGAACGGTCGCTCTCTCGCATGTGCCGATGGGCTGGATGGTTGGCCGCACCATGCTTGCGGTGTTGCTGCTGGCCGCTCTTGCTGTGGAGCGCTTCATGCCCACGGCACGCCAACCGAGCCGCGAAACCGCCGGCGCACTCTTTGTGGTTGCCGCAGCCGCATACATTACGAGCGCCGCTTTCATGGCCGCTCCGGCTGCGCCTGTCGCGCAAGCCGGCGCGTTCTTCTCGCGTCCCTGGGAACTGCTTCCCGGCGGACTGTTCGCCATGGCAGCTCTCTTCTTCTACCGCCGCTATCAGACGGAGAAGAGAAATGAGAGCGACGCCTCGCTCTACGATTATTCGCTGTTCCTCGTTGCCTTGCTGAACGCCGCTTGCCACGCTGCGGCACTCTTTTCGCAGCGGTTGTTCGACGGCCCGTTCTTCTTCGCGGAACTCAACAAAGTGGCCAGCTACGCGATCATGCTGGGCGCCGCCTTGATCGACCAGGCTCGCCTGTTCGACCAGGTGCGCACGATGGCGGTCAGCGATCCTCTGACTGGTCTTGCCAACTACCGCCGGCTGATTGCGGTGATTGAATCCGAACTGGACCGGTCGCGCCGGACGCAGCGGCCCTTCAGCATCGTCCTGCTCGACATGGACGGATTGAAAGCGATCAACGACCGCTACGGACATCTGGTGGGCAGCCGAGCGCTGGTTCGCCTGGGAAAAACACTGAAGCATCATTCGCGCGCTATTGATACTCCGGCTCGCTACGGCGGAGACGAATTCGCGCTGGTACTTCCCGAAGCGCCGAAGGAGATCGCATCCCGCGTCTCCGGCCGCATCCGCGAGCGCCTCTCGATGGAAACCGAGGCGCCCGCGCTATCCGTTAGCGCCGGAATTGCCGCGTATCCCGAGGACGGCGACTCCGCGGAAAAACTTTTGGGCGCCGCCGACCGTGCGCTCTACCGCATGAAGCATCGCGGAAGCGGTAATCCAATAAATTCCATCACGCGCATTGCCGCGTGCCTGTGAGGATGACGAAAAATGCCTCCCAGGATGATTCATCCCTTCAACCGCCGCGAAAATCGCATCCCGATGGAGATACCCGTCGTGCTCGACGGCCATCGGCATTTGCCCGGTCTGGAGGCGACGTTTACGGAAAACGTCAGCGCCAAGGGAGCGCGCGTAGTCAGCGTGCGGCGCTGGGAGAAAGGCGCGCCGCTGGTGCTGGCGTCGCGCACGGGAGAATTTCGTTCTGAAGCTCGGGTGGCCTACTGCCAACCGCTGCGTGGCGACGGCTTCGCGGTGGGGGTGGAGTTTCTCGAAACAAAAGGACGATGGGTAGTCGAATCTACAAATTAGCTTGACGGAATCCGGCGAGCGGACAGGAGGGAACTGCTGGAACATTCTTACAGGGAAAACATTACTAGCGCAAAGTTTGTAGGTAAAAGCGCCGCACAGGAGGTAAAGGACCTGTTCGGCGCTTTTGCTTTTTGGCTTCGATGCTTGCGGCACAACGTAGGTAAATTTCAAGCCAACTCGATGATCCCTTTGGATTCGATTCGAGTTGTCCCGTTTCCCTCCGCCCAACTCTTAACTTTGGTTCCTTCCAACGGAACATTCGGAGTTCGCTGTATACTCGAAAGCTGCCATTTGATCGCTATCGCGCGGAGGATTCCCGTTGAATATTCTTGTGACCGGCGGCGCCGGGTACATCGGAAGTATCTGCTCGGAGGTGTTGCTCAGCCGCGGCCATCGCGTAATCGTCCTGGATAATCTGCAGGAGGGGCATCGAGCGGCCGTGCCGCCCTCCGCCGTTTTTGCCGAAGCGGACCTGGCCGACCGCCAGCAAGTCGAGAAAGTGTTCGCCACCCAAAAGATTCACGCAGTGATGCATTTCGCCGGCGAAGCGCTGGTGGCGAAGTCAGTGCGCGAGCCCAGCACATTTTATGCGGCGAACGTCGGCTGCGGCGTAAACCTGCTGGATGCGATGGTGCGCCATGGCGTGGACAAGCTGATTTTTTCGTCCACCGCGGCGACGTACGGAGAGCCGGAAGTTGTGCCCATCCCGGAGGACCACCGGCAATCGCCGATTAATCCGTATGGAAAATCCAAGTTGAGGTTTGAACAGATTCTTGCGGATTATCGGGTCTACACCGGACTCAAATATGTCACTGTGCGCTATTTCAACGCGGCCGGGGCCAGCGAGGAACGCGGCGAACATCATCGCGTGGAAACGCACCTGATTCCCAGGGTTTTGGATACGGCGCTCGGCAACTTGCCGGAGATGGAAATTTTCGGATTCGATTATCCGACGCCGGATGGAACCTGCGTGCGCGATTTCGTTCACGTTCTGGATATCGCGGATTCCCACGTTCTGGCGCTGGAAGAGATCGATCGCGTGCAGGGCGAGGCTTTCAATGTGGGCACCACCAGCGGCTACTCAAATCTGCAGGTGGTGCAGGTGGCCGAGAAGATTGCCGGCCGCAAAGTGGCGCACAAACTTTCTGCGCGGCGCCCGGGCGATCCGGCGACTCTTGTGGCCAGCAACGAGAAGCTGAAGCGGATGTTGGGATGGGAGCCGAAGCACTCCTCGCTGGAAGCCATCATCCAGTCGGCGTGGGACTGGCGAAAGAAATTTCCTCGGGGATATCCGGACTAATCCGCGTAGCGAACAACCTCGAACGATGGAAAAGGGAAGTGTCGTGCTCGGGCACGTTTACTGCTTTTCTCGCGCCGATTGCTCGACGAGTTCGCCAAGTTTCGTGTACTTGAGCCAAACCGTGTGCGCCGCCGAATGCGCAATCAGCAATCCCCGGTAGCCATCCAGAAATCCGCCCCCGAGCACAAAATATCGAATCCACGCCCAGGGTGTGGCAAACCATTTCGCCGCACGCCAGCGGCGGCGCCCGCTTTCGAACATTGCGCGCGCGGATAGCGTGGAATACTCGTCGCTCTTCTCTCGCTGCTCCTGAAGATTGCGGACGGTGTAATGCAGCAGGTCGCCGCGCAAGCGTCCCGGCGAACCCGGGAACTGAAGCGATTCATGAATCGCGCCGGAAAATCGGGCCTGGCGGCGATCGAAAAGGCGCCGCTGCCAATCCGGATACCACCGGGAATGGCGAATCCAGGCGCCGAGAAACCATGCCAGCCGGGCCATCTCATAAACGGGGAACTGCGGCGGCGCGGCCTTCCATTCCAGGATCGAAGCCCGCAATTCGTCGCTAAGTTCTTCATCCGCGTCCAGCAGCAGAATCCAATCTGCGCTCGCCTGCGCGGCGGCAAAATTTTTCTGCTCCGCGTAGTTGGTCCACGCGCGCGCCAAAACTCGTGCCCCCGCCGACCGGGCAATTTCCAGCGTTGCGTCCGTGCTGCCCGAATCCACCACCACAATTTCATCGGCGATTCCCTCAACCGATTTCAGCAGGCGCGGCAGGTCGTGCGCTTCGTTGAGGGTGATGACGCAGATGCTTAAACGGTTCATCTGTGGTTGGAGTACCTGCTTGCCCGCGCCAGTATCTCACAGGCTCCGCGGGCCACGAGGTGCGAGCCGGAGATCGCGTCCAGTGGGGGTTGTTACTTTGGCCGTAACGTCACGCGAATCACGCTGCTGCCAATGCGGAAGATCGCGCCCTCTTGCAGCAAGACCGCGCGCGCGCGTTCGCCCTCAAAAAAAGTGCCGTTGGTCGAATCAAGATCCTTCAAGTTCACATGGCGCTCTCGGACTTCGATCACGCAATGGTGGCGGGAAATTTCCGGATCTTCCAGCGCGATGTCCGCGCCCTTGCGGCCGATCACGGTGCGCGCTTTGCTCAGCGTGAAACTCTTGTTTGCCTCGGGCCCGCCTTCAACCGTCAGGATCACCTCAAGGTTTTCCGGAAGGCGAAGTCCATCGTCTACCGCGAGCAGCCTCAGCCGCTGGGTGGAGGCGTCCGCCCGCGCGAATGAGGGCATGGGCGAAATGACCACCGTCTGATCCACGCTGCGCTTGATTTCAACAATCGTTGTCAGTCCGCACTTGGTGCACTTGAAGCTGACCTTGGGATGCTTGGCCACGGCATCGTCGTTCAGCAGGTGCTGCTGGCCACAATGGATACAACCTGTCTGCATCCTTCAAAATTACCATGAGACGATTGCGCGTGCCCCAGACAACGACGACGGGCCTTGCGGGAAGGGTTACCCGCCGGACCTCCAGCGCTCCTCACTTATGCTACGATTGAGGTTTCCAAATCAGGCGGGAGAGTGCTTGTGTCCGACCATATTTCGCGCAAAGAACTGAAACATGATCGAGTCCGGGAATCGATTGAGCATGGAGCCGAGGCGGTCCTTTCTCACACTCGCATTGCCTCGATTGTGCTGCTCGTCGCCATTGTTTTTCTGGCCGGGTATTACGGCTGGAAAATTTACAACGATCGCCAGACGACGCAGGCCCAGGCGGCGCTCGACGACGCCATGAAAATTTTCAACGCGCCGATCCTGCTCCCCGGCCAGCCAAGCCTGCCCGGAGAGATTTCCTACGTGGATCCGGCGCAACGCTCGCAGGACGCGGAAGTCCGCCTTGCCGCCGTCGCCGCCAAATATCCGCACACTCCTCCTGGCCGGCTGGCGCGCTACTATTCCGCCCTTTGTTTGATGGATCTGGACAAGCTCAATCAGGCATCCGAGGAGCTCAAGAATCTCGAGACCGGTTCGGATAAGGAACTCGCCTCTTTGGCCAATTTTCAGAAAGCGCTGATCGCCGAGCGTACCGGAAAGAACGATGAAGCTATCCCGATTCTCCGCGCCCTCTCCGACTCGGGTTCTATCCTGGTTCCGAAGCCGCTCGTGCTCCTGGAACTGGCGGGCATCCTTCGCCAGACGAATCCCAAGGAAGCTATCACCCTGTACGGGCAAATCAAGAAGGATTATCCGAATACCAGCGTCGCCGATGAGGCCGACCGCGGACTGGGCGCGCTCGCTCCGCAATCCTGACCGGTCCGTCTCCCGCCTGACTTCCGGAGGTTTCGGCGATCGAAACGCTTCGCACATACGCTACCTGGGCAGTGGACTCGGCAGCCTCCCGCGGCCGCCGGTTTCCTGAATCCATGCATGCCTACCGGAGCGAATACGCGCGCGACCGCGACCGCATCATCCATGCCCGCGCGTTCCGGCGGCTCGAGGCGAAGACTCAGGTATTCAGCACGCGCTTCTCCGACCACTTTCGCAATCGTCTGACCCACACGCTCGAAGTCGCGCAAATTGCCCGGACCGTCGCGGCTGCCCTGCGCATCAACACGGATCTGGTCGAGGCGCTGGCGCTGGTCCACGATATCGGCCACCCGCCTTTTGGCCACGCCGGAGAACGGAAACTCGACGAGCTGATGCGCGCGCACGGCAGCGGCTTCGATCACAATCTGCACGCGCTGCGCATCGTGGAGCACTTCGAGCACCGCTACATCGGTTTCGACGGCCTGAACCTGACGTTCGAAGTGCGCGAAGGCATCGTAAAACATTCGCGGGATTACTCCGCTACCGCGCATCCGGAATTATCCGAGTATCTGCTGGACCTGCGGCCGCCGCTGGAATCGCAACTCATCGACTGGGTCGACGAAATCGCCTACAACTCCGCCGATCTCGACGACGCGCTGGAAGCCAACCTGCTCGACCTGGATACACTCCGGGACGAAGTGCCGTTTTTTGCCGATTTCTACGCCAGGATCGAGGCGGCGCATCCCGCCGCCCGCACGCGCCTGAAATTCAACGAAGCCCTGCGCCACGTGATCGATCATCTCGCGAGCGACCTGATCATCAACACCGAAACGCTTGTCCGCGAATCGGGGGTTCACACCTCGGAGGATATCCGGCGCGCGCCCCGGCGGCTGGCGCGATTCAGCGAAACGGCCCGCGCACAGAACGCCCAGCTTAAAGGCTTCTTGTTCGCGCACATTTACAATCACCCGCTTATCACGGAGGATTCCACGCGTTCCGTTGCCTGCCTGGCCGAATTGTTTGGCTATTATCTGGAGCGGCGCGGATCGATGCCCGAATCGCAGGAACACGCGGCGGACCAGATTCCGCGTCACCTTGTAGTCTGCGATTACGTCGCCGGGATGACCGACCAGTTCCTGCTCCGCCAGCATCACGAACATTTTGGCACTGCGGCGAGGAACGCCCCGCCTTCTCTTGCGTCCTCATAGCGGCTAGAATCAAACCGTTTCTCGGGAGATCCGACTATGCTCGTTCGCCGGCAGCTGCTCTTGATGGCCCTCCTGCTCTGGTTCCCTGCCGCGACCTTTTCGCAAATTCCCGGCCTCGCCACCGCGCAGCCGGCGCCAGTGGCACAGCCGGTGCCCGCGGTCCCGCCGGATCCGCTGGGCCGCGAAACGCCGCGGGGAACCCTGGTGGGATTCATCAAAGCGGCCCAAGAAGAGCATTACACCCTCGCGGTCGAATATTTCCAGCCATCGCCGGTCCGCCGGCGCCGTTCGGAACAGGATGACGAAGAGCTTGCTGCGCAACTGCTGACAATCTTAAATCAAAAATTTGCTGGCTCACTGGAACTCACAAGCCGCGACCCGCTGGGACGCCTGGATGACGGCTTGCCCCCGGACCAGGAAAGAATCACAAGTGCATTGGGAGCGAGCGATAAGTTTCCCATCCAGATGATTCGCCTCGAGGATGAACATGGCCGGAAGCTTTGGTATTTTTCGCGCTCCACGCTGGATCACGTTCCGGAAATGTACGATTCGCTGACGTTCCCGGAAATGGAGAAGAAGATTCCGGAAACATTGGTATCGCACCGGCTGTTGTTCATGCCGCTCTGGCAGTGGCTCGCTATTCTGATTTTTCTGCCGATCATGCTGCTGGCGGGCCGCCTGATCACGATGTTGATTTTCTTCGTGGTCAGCCGGGCGCGGAAATCCAGGAACAAACCCCCGCTGGCGCCGCAGAAATTTTTTCAGGTGGATCCGATCACGCTGACGATCGCGATCATTTCGCACTACATCTTTGTCGGCTACATTGGCACCTCGTTGTTATACCGGCTTTATTACCGCCACCTTGTCTGGGTTTTCCTGGCGTTCGACTTTTACTGGATCCTCACGCGTATCACCCGGGCCATTTCTTCGGGGATCGGCGCCAGCCTGACGAAACGCGGGATGCTGGCGGAGCGGTCCATCGTTTCGCTGATCCGGCGCTTTATCGAAGTTTCGATTTTTCTGCTGGTGTCGCTGCTGGTGCTCAAGAATCTTGGGGTGGATGTTTCCACGGCAGTCGCCGGCATTGGAATCGGCAGCCTTGCCCTGGGCCTGGGCGCGCAAAAAACATTTGAAAACCTGTTCGGCGGGGTTTCCGTTCTTTTCGACAAGGTCATTCAGATTGGCGACACCTGCAAGATCAACAACCAGACGGGCGTCGTGGAAGATATCGGCTTGCGCTCCACCCGTTTGCGGACCGGCGAGCGCACCCTGCTTTCCATTCCCAATGGCACCATGGCGACGGCCGTGATCGAAAACTTGCGCTTCCGCGACAAATTCCTGTGCCAGCAGACCATCCGTCTGCGGTACGACCTTTCGCCGGATCATGTGCGCTACGTGCTTGGACAGATTCAGAATCTTTTGATTGAAGATCCAAAAGTGGAGGACGCATCCGCGCGCGTGAGGTTCTTACGCTTTGCCGAGTATGCGCTGGAGGTGGAACTATATTGTTACATCTTGGAGCCGGAATATAACCAATATCTGGCGTCACAGGAACAACTGCTTCTGAAAGTAATGGATGCGATCGAGAAGGCAGGCGCCGTGGTGGCGTTGCCGACGCAAACCACATTTGTTACGCAGGATGCCTGGATTGATCCCCAGAAGGCGAAGGCGGCGCAGACAGCCGTCGAGAAGGCGCGCGATCCCGGCGTTCCCGGGCTCCGTGCCCAGCCACCGTCGGACTAACCGCGGTCGCGCGGATCAGGCGTAGGCAATCTGGTTTCAAATTATTGCGCCGCGAAGGTGTTGCACGCTGCGATCGAGCCGCCCTTTAACCCTTGGTTGAACCATTCCATGCGCTGCTGCGAACTCCCATGCGTGAACGTTTCCGGCTGCACGCGTCCGCGCGTCATCTGCTGGATGTGATCGTCGCCAACGGCCGCCGCCGCATGCAGGGCGGACTCAACGTCCCCCGCCTCCAGCAAGCCTCGTTGCTGCGTGGTGTGGGCCCAGATGCCCGCGAAGCAATCCGCCTGCAGTTCCGTCTTCACGGACAGGGGATTCGCCTCGGCAGGATTGCTTCTCTGCAATTGCTGCACCCGCTGTTCGATGCCGATGATCTTCTGAACGTGGTGGCCAACCTCGTGCGCCAGCACATAAGCCTGTGCAAATTCGCCTGGAGCGCCGAAACGCCTCTTCAATTCATCATAAAAACCCAGATCGATGTACACCTTTTCATCCGCGGGGCAATAAAAAGGTCCCGTGGCGGATTCGGCTCCGCCGCACGCGGATTGTGTGTGATTCCGGAACAGCACGAGTCTGGCGTGCCGGTAGGGAACTCCCTCTTGCTGCGGCAATAATTGCTCCCACGTCTTCTGGGTGTCGTCCAGGACGAAAGAGACGAATTGCACCAGCGGTTTTTCCGCTTCGTCGCGCGCGGGATTCGGCCGGTGGACCGTTGTGGCAACAGGCGCAGTGGTGCCTCCACCCAGCAGGGCAAAGAAGTTTTGTTTGAAGACGAGGCTCAGGATGAAGAGGACCACCACGCCGCCCAATCCGATGTGCATGCCTCCGAAGCCGAATCCCCCTCCGCCTCCGCCCCCATCGTCCTGGTCTCGGCGATCGTCAATATCGTCGCTCGTCCCGCCCGGTGTCCAGCGCATTGAATGCTCTCCTGTTTGAATCGAATCCGGATGGCGGTCTGGAAGGGCGACCGCTTGAAAATGCTATCATCCCCTTTGGTGAGGAGCCCCACCAAAGTGAAACTGTTCCCGTATGCTGGCCGAAAATCGGGAAACCGAGATCCGTCCTTCCAATACGATTATTAATTCTTCCTAATGACGACTTTTTTCCAGTTGATTTGGCCGCACGAAAACTGTATACATTTGATTAATTCGCTCGCATTATAGCTTCCTTGTCCCCGGTACTATCGTGAACTTGAGAATTCGTTTACATTGGTTTGCATGAATGCAGGCCAATCGGGTGGATATGCGCGCTTCCTTGTCGTCTGAGTCCAAAGTAGAACAGGGCCAGCCAACGGTTCCTTTCTCCAGTCGTGACCTCGGCGTGCTGATTCTCGTCTTTTTAGCTTATTTCCTATCAGCTCGGTTTGAGCTGCGTTTGATCCATTCCCAGACCTCCATGGGAGTGATCTGGCTTCCGCCCGGTATTGCCTTTGCCGCCTTTTTGTTGAAAGGCAACCGCGTCCTCCCCGCTATTTATCTGGCCTCCCTCTGCGTCGAACTAACCTCCTTTGTGCCCTCGATGGGGGCCCTGACCATCGCCGGTGGAAACGTGGCGGAAGTAATGCTGGGAGGCTACTTGGTCAACCGCTATGCGGAGGGCGCAAATGCCTTCTCGCGGCCGGTGAATGTCTTGCGGTTTTCAGTGATGGCGGGGGCACTGGCAACACTTGTCAGTGCGGTGGTAGGCACCACGGTTGTATGGGGCCCCGCCGGGTTCAGCCAGCCCAAAACGCTCACAATTTTTGCCGCTTGGTGGGCGGGGCATGCCCTTGGCGTGCTGGTTCTAACCCCATTCCTTATCTTGCTCTTGAACGGCAAGCACCAACCGCTGCACCTGAGCGAACTTCTTGAGATGAGCGCCCTGCTGGTGGGGCTTAGCGTGGTGTCCGTGGTTAGTTTCGGCCCGGCCGGAGTGTTCAGCGATAGAGTGGATACGCCTCTCTTCCTTTGTGTGCCGTTCCTGGTCTGGGCGGGGAT
>DATHOY010000065.1:0-19978 GCA_035484435.1 Vulcanimicrobiaceae bacterium
CGCATGATAGTCAGCGCCCAGGAGACCGGCAGGAAGCAACCGAGGATCGGGGCGAGATACTGTACGATTTCAGAGTTGGGTGCCAGATTCAGGAGGGCATAGCTGCCGGCATAGGCGCTGAAATAAAGACCCAGCGATAGAACCATCTGTACAAGACGTGTGCGGGTTTCCTGCAATTTGAGGACGGCCCCCCACAGCAGATAAGTCAGTACCAGACCAACAAAATAGAGGTTCTGAGAGAGCTCGACGGTAAACCTGGAGACGAGGCGATCTGCAGACTGCGCAACAACAGCGTAGGTGAAGCCTGCTGTCCCTAAAAGCAACAATACCGCCACGAAGCGGACGTAACGGGCCAGATTTAGTTCGGCAAACACACGAGAAGCGAGGCTTATGACGGCGACGAACAAAGCGATCGTCAGCAAGCAGTCCGTGTAGTAGTACAGATAAATGTACTCCCGTGAATCCAGCCCGTAGAAGCGGAGAACCGCCTGACGGATCAGATCCGCAAACAGGGAGAAGATCACGTAGAGATTCAGGAAGAAATATTTCAGAAAACAGGAGCGCTTCACCGAAAAAGTGATAAAGCACACCCCTGCGCCCATTCCCACAATCCAGATAACCAGTGCGATTCCGCTAGGCATTTTCCTCGCGCAATCTGGCCGGTCAGGGAATCAGACGATCAAACTGTGACCGGGCCAAATTAATTCGACGGTGGCGGCAGCTTGGGAACGGGAGAGACGCCATTGGCCATGATGACGACGGTATTGCTGTGAGCCGTCACCAAGGTCTTCAGTTCCATCGCGCCAACAAGAATGCCCAAAGCAAGAGCCAATGCGCCTAGTTTACGTGACATTTAGTGCCTCCGAGAGCGGGATTACGAACGGAGACACTCTATCCTAGATTAGGACAGTGTCAAGTACGGCACACCACGGCCCTGTGCAAAACCGTCAACGGAACACGGCCTAGTACTTTCGCCGAGCCTTCGCCCAGTGAGAGTGAGGACCGCTTCCGACAGGGGAGAGTGTAGTGTTCCAGAACGCATAGCAGCAAGGGTACCTAAGTTCCAAGTTGGATGGTACGGAAGTACTACTCGGGCCGCGAGGCGTTTATTTGCTTCGAGTTACTGGTTCAAAAATAATCGGGCTGAACCGCGGACGGATGCGCTCCTGGCACCGATAACCAGTACCGTATCTTGCAGCGGAAGCTTACAGGTGCCTGCGAAGCCGCAACTTGACACTTTCGACGGTTCATCCGTAGCATAAAGGATTGCGTTTAAGCCGGCGTAGCTCAGTGGTAGAGCGAGGGTCTCATAATCCCTAGGCCGTGGGTTCGATTCCCCCCGCCGGCACCATTGAAAGGGGAGCTCAGCTGGTCAAACACACACCCTGACGCGAAGTTCTCTCATCGCTATGTGTCTTACGCCGTTTGTAAGCCATGCCAGGCTGGCGAGCAACTCCCGGTTTCCCACAATCTGTCAGGATCGAGCCAAGCACAACGGAGAAGAACGAATTCGCGACCCGCGAGTCTTCTCTAGTTGGTTGAGCAGCTGGGCCCACTCGTTGTCCAACATGGCTTCCAGGCGTTGCTTCAATACTTTTTTTCAGTGGAAGGCATAGTCAGGCTCCTCTCGGGCGGCCTTCTAAGAGGCGCGAAGAGTCCGTCACGAGCTAGCGAAACTCGCCGCGCGAGGGTGATTCTGCCCGAGTGCTGAAATACAATCAGTCATGGCTTACGACCATTCCGGAAAAGACCGCCTTGCGGCCAAAAGCTTCGCGAGCGTCTTAATTCGCGGTCCTCTCCGGGTGTCTTTTTTTTCAATACTTGGCCCTCGTAACCTGCGGCCGTATAGCAAACAGCTCGATCAAAAAAATGACAAATCAATCTATCGAGTTCTTGCTGTTGATACAGCTCCACTGCCGAGTCTGCTAGCCCGTATGCGCCCAGGTACTCAAGCAAAAGATCTTTTGTGAAAACCAGTGCCCACAAGACTTCGGCTAGAGGAATACCCTCTTCGCAACGTCTCTCCCCGAGCTCGTTGAATCGCTCTTGCACCGCTTGATCTGACTTCTCCCATAACCAGCGGCCGAGGTTGTGGTAGACCTCATAACATCGATTGTACATATCCTTATCTGGAACCTTGCGATACGACTCTGTTCTTGGATTGCTTCGTATCTTCTTGACGGTGCTCTGGGCGAATTCCTCCGCATGGCTTTCGATGGCTCTGATTAATCTGTCTGAAAGATGTCGATTTTGAATTGGTGACATCGCATTCAACCTTCCACACTCACCGTCCCAACGAAATCGAGAATTCTCGTCGACAAAACTTTCCTTCCGTGTTCGAAGAAGGAAATTCTGTATAAAACGGCTATGTCTGCCAACCTCCACCAAGAGCCCGGTAGAGTTGCACGAGACTCTGATACTCGTTGCCTCGCGCCTCCGCCAGGGTGAGTTCTGCGGTAAAGAGCGATCTTTGGCCATCCAGCACTTCGAGATAGGTAGTCGTGCCACCCTCGTAGCGCAGGATGGAGAGGCGGACCGACTCCGCCAGGTCACTTACAGCCTGCTCCTGGCGAACTCGCACCTCGTGCAATTTCTGATATCCGATCAGTGCGTCGGACACATCGCCGAAGGCGTGCTGAATGGCCTGCTTATAGGCGATCAAAGCCTGCTCGTGCTGCGATTCGGCCAGGTGCAGGTTTCCGCGAAGTGCACCACCCGTGAAAATGGGCTGGGTTACCTGAGCGCCGTAGGACCAGATGCTTGCTTGCGAGCTCATCATGCTGGTGAAAACGCTGCTGCGGCCAAACGCGCCACCGCCCGAACCGGTTAGCGATATTTGAGGGAAGAACGACGCCTTGGCGACGCCGATTTCCGCGTTCGCGGCAATGAGCATGTGCTCGGCTTGGTGAATATCGGGGCGTCGCTCGAGCAGCGCGGAAGGCAATCCCGGCGGCACTTCAGGAGGAAGCGGCTGCTCTGTGAGGGGGCGTCCACGCTGCACGCCTTGTGGGTACTCACCAATGAGAATACTGATGGCATTTTCCTCCTGGCCGATCAGTCTCTCGAGGTCCGGGATCTGCGCATTGGCGGTGTCGAGCACTTGCTGCGCCTGAAGCACATCCAGCCTGGTGGCGACGCCGTGGTCCACTCTGAGCGAAGTGAGTTTGACGGAGTCTTGCTGGGTCTTCACGGTGTCGCGCGTGATTTGGAGTTGGAGGTCAAGCTGCAAGAGCGTGAAGTAGTCACTCGCCACATCGCTGATGAGCGTGAGCATGACGGTACGCTGCGCATCCTCCGTTGCCAGAAGCTGGGCGCGCGCCGCTTCGGTTTCTCTGCGCAGCTTGCCGAAGAGGTCCAGCTGGAAGGCGGCATCAGCGGTGAGCGCGAAGAAATTTGATTTCGATTGAAAATTCTGTTCCTTGCCGCCTGTGAAATTGCCGTTGCCTTGCACTTGCGGGAAAAGATAGGAGCGCGTGATCGCCAATTGTGCGCGCTCGGCTTTGATGCGCTCCGTGGCCAGCTGCATGTCGTAATTCTGTTTCAAGGCGATGCGGATCAACTCCTGGAGTTGCGGGTCCTGAAAGACATGCCACCAGGGAAGGTCCGCGAAGGAAGCCGCTTGAGCTTGTGTCTGCGAACTTTCTTGTAACTCGCGGTATGCCGCGGGAGTTTGCACGGCAGGCTTACGGTACTTCGGGCCCACCATGCACCCGCCGTCAAAACTCGTTGTCAGGATAATGGAAATCAAGGGCACAAACTTCTTCATGAATCGTTTCACTGTGCGTTCCGCTCCTCGATCAGTTTGTGGCCCACCTCAATCTCCCGGCGCGGGAGCAGGAGTTGCCGGGACTACAGCCGGAGCGTGTTCCTTGCCGGCGCCCGACCATCTCTCAACCAGATAAAAAATCACGGGGATAAGGAAGATCCCGATTACACTCGCGGCCAGCATGCCGCCAATCACGGCCGTCCCCATAATTTGGCGAGCTACCGAACCGGCGCCGGTGGCGATCCACAGGGGCACGCAACCCAGAATGAACGCGAACGAAGTCATCAGGATTGGCCGCAGGCGGAGCCTGGCGCCTTCGAGCGCGGCCTCCACGATAGGCCTACCCTTTTCGTGCTCTTCCTTGGCAAACTCGACAATAAGAATCGCGTTTTTGGCGGCTAAGCCGATCAGCATCACCAGCCCGATTTGCGAATAAACATCAGTCTCTATCTGAACCATGTAAGCGGGATAGAACATGCCGAGCACCGTGCGACGGAGCCACAGCACCGCGAACGCACCGAATACCGCGACCGGCGTGCTCAGCAATACGCTGAATGGCAGAGACCAGCTTTCGTACAACGCCGCCAGAATCAGAAAGACAAACAACAGCGACAATCCGAAGATTGCCCAGGCTGGAACTCCTTTGCGTGCTTGTTGCTCCTGATACGACATTCCCATGTAGTCAAAGCCCATTTCGCGGGGCATAGTCTGTTTGAAGACTTCTTCCAGAGCCGCGGTGGCCTGGTCCGAGCTATAACCGGGCGCGGCACTGCCGTTGATTTGCGCGGAGCGATACTCGTTGTAGCGCATCGTGAATTCGGGGCCGGAACGCGACTCAAACTTCGTCAGCGCGGAAAGCGGAACCGGTTGGCCTCCGCTGTTGCGCACGTAGAACTGCCCAAGGTTTTGCATATTCGCCCGGTAAGGCGCTTCGGCTTCGACGTACACTTGCCAGGTACGGCCAAAATC
This sequence comes from Vulcanimicrobiaceae bacterium, assembly GCA_035484435.1. Taxonomy (GTDB): domain Bacteria; phylum Acidobacteriota; class Terriglobia; order Acidiferrales; family UBA7541; genus Acidiferrum. The sequence continues at coordinate 4,736 of DATHOY010000065.1, forward strand.
GTTGAAGTAGTTGATGAACAGGCCACCCATGAAAGACTGAATGGTCCTGTAAACATCGCTGATGGCCACACCCTGCTTCAGCACCCGTTCCCGGTTGACCTCCAGGTACTCTTGCGGAACGCTCGGCAGAAATGAGGTGCTGACATACCCAATTTCGGGCCGTTTGCGAGCGGCGGCCATGAACTTATCCAGGTTGCCCGCCAGAAACGCAACATTTCGCCCCGCGCGGTCTTCCAGCACGAACTGAAATCCGCCCGAAGTGCCAACGCCGGGGATCGCTGGCGGCGAGAAGCTGAACGCAGTCCCTTGCGGAAGCCTGCTGAGCTGCTGGTTCAAGCGCTGCTTGATTTCTTGAAACTGTTCCGCTCGTGTTTCGCGGCTGCTCCAGGGCTTCAGCGTGACGAAAAAGAAGCCGTTGTACGTGGTCCGCACAAAGCTGAGCAAGCTGAAGCCGACCACGCTCGTGGTGTATTCGACGCCTGGCGTGTTGGCGAGGATCTCCTCAACCTGTCTCGCTGCTTCGCTGGTGCGCTCCAGCGAAGCGGCATTCGGAAGATCCATGTTGATGTACACATAGCCCTGGTCTTCATCGGGTAGGAAGCTCGAAGGCAAGCGGCCGCCAAAAAAACCGGCCGCAACGCTGAGGACCGCCAGAAGCACCATAGCAACGGCGCTCTTCCGGATCAGCCCACCACACAAACGGACATAGCCGTCCGTGGCACGCCCAAACACGCGGTTGAACCAATCAAAAAAGCGGTTGAGCAACCCTGTGTTCTGTTTCTTGGGGCGCAGCAATAGAGCCGCAAGCGCCGGGCTGAGAGTCAGCGCATTGAACGCCGAGAGCAAAACCGAAATGGCGATGGTCACGGCAAATTGCTGGTAAAGCCGCCCGGTGATGCCGGGAATAAAAGCGGTGGGTACGAATACGGCGGACAACACCAAAGCGATACCGATGACGGGACCCGAGAGTTCTGCCATTGCTTTTCGCGCTGCGTCCTTGGGACCGAAACCTTCCTCTATGTGGCGTTGGACGCCCTCGACGACGACGATCGCATCATCCACAACCAGGCCGACGGCCAGCACCAATCCGAACATCGAAAGTGTATTGATGGAGAAGCCGAAGAGCGGGAAGAAAACAAAAGTGCCCACCAGCGAGACGGGCACGGCAAGCAGCGGGATCAGAGTAGCGCGCCAGTCTTGCAGGAAGAGGTACACGACAAGAATGACCAGCACAATCGCGATGAACAGGGTTTGAACGATCTCCTTCATGCCTTCTGTCACTGCTAGTGTTTGGTCCAGCGAAATGGCGTAATCCATATCTTCTGGGAAACTCTGCTTCATCTCCGCCATCAGCTTGCGAACGCCGGCGGCGGTTTGCACGGCGTTGGAACCGGGCAACTGGTAAACGGGGATTACGATAGCGGGCTTGCCATTCAAGCGGCTGACAATGCTGTAGTCCTGTGCGCCGAGTTCGACGCGGGCTACGTCTTTCACGCGAACGATCCCGCCATCGGGTGCCTCGCGCACGATCACGTCTTCGAACTGTTCCGGGGACGTCAGGCGGCCCTGTGCAAGCACGGAATACGTGAATTGCTGGTGCGCGGGAGCTGGTTCACCACCCACCTGACCGGCAGGGTTGACCGTGTTCTGCTGTTGCACAGAATTGACGATGTCCGTGACCGTGATGCCCAGCTTCGCCAGTTTGTCAGGCTGTACCCAGAGCCTCATCGCATATTGCCCTGCGCCGAAAACCTGCGTCTGGCCGACGCCATACAGGCGCGCGATCGGGTCGTTAAGATTGATATAGGCGTAGTTGCCGAGGAACGTCGTATCGTACGTGCCCTTCGGAGAAAACAGGCCGACCAGCATGAGCGGAGCGGTCACGGACTTTTTGATCGTGACCCCATAGGTGTTAACGTCCGGAGGAAGCTGTCCAGTTGCCAGTTGCTCGCGCGACTGCGTGAGGATGAGATCGGTGTTCGGGTCGGTCTTCAGGTCGAAGTCCACCACCATGGTAGTTTGCGAATTGCCGGTGGCGTTCAGGGAGTACATGTAATTCATGTTGTCCACGCCGTTGATTTGCTGTTCGATAGGCGTGGCAACGGATTGCTCCAGGGCCTGAGCGTCCGCGCCGACGTAAGAGGCTTGCAGCTGAATTTCCGGTGGAACGATGTTCGGAAACTGCGCCACGGGCAGAGTTGCGATGGTGACCACGCCTACAATCACCATCAGGATGGCGATCACCATCGCCACGATGGGCCGCCTTATGAAAAAATTCGACATGGATCTTGATTCCTTTCGATCAAACTCAGAGCGCTCTGTGCTCGCTTCTTCGGGAAAATAGGTAAAGGGGAAAAGTCCCGGCTACGCTAGTCCTCGTGTGCAACACTCGCATTGCTTCTGTTTCGCTGCCACACTGTTCGCCTTCATTGCACTTGAAATGGCTTGGCCTGAACGACCGTGCCCGGGCGGAGAGCCTGCTGGCCTTGCGCGACAACGCGTTCACCAGGCTTCAGTCCGTCCTGGATAATCCACATGGTGCCGATGCGATCCCCAACTTTGACCGACCGGACGGCGATCTTGTCGTCTGCGCCCACAACATTCACTTGGTAGCTCCCTTGCAGATCGGTGACCGCAGCCTGAGGGATCAGTAAGGCGCCTTTCTCTGTTCGGACTACGGCGCGGACTTTGCCGTACTGTCCGGGACGAAGAAGATTGCCCGGATTGGGAAAGAGTGCCGCCAGCTGTATCGCACCAGTGTTTTGATCGACGGCGCGGCCCGCGAAGTAGAAAACGCCCTCGCGGGGATAGATTGACCCGTCAGCGAGGATGAGCTGCAGTTTCCAGCGCTGTTTGTCGGAGCCTGAAAACTGTTTCTTCAATTGGAGATAATCTTGTTCGCTGACGGTGAAGTAGTCCCTGATGGGGTCAAGCGTCGAAACGGTTGTCAGCGTTCCGCTATTCGAACTGACTAAATCGCCGACCTGCGCCTTTGCAACATCGGCGATGCCGTCGACGGGCGAAGCGATTCTGGTAAAGCCAAGGTTGAGCTTTGCCGTTTCGACGGCGGCTTCGGCGGTTTTGATTTGCGCCTTGTCTGTAGCCACGGTAGCTTTCGCTGCCAAGTAATTTTGGTTGGCATTGTCGAGGTCCTGCTGGCTCGCTGCCTGCTCCTTCGCCAAAGGTGTGTACCGCTCCACGTCGAGCTGGTTGCGGACTAGGACTGCTTCGGCGTTAGCAAGCTGCGCGGTGGCCTGCGCTAACTGTCCTTCGGTTTGGTCGAGCGCCGCCTGAAAGGGCCTTGGGTCAATCTCAAAAAGTAATTGCCCTTTCCTTACAGACGACCCTTCCTGGTAATTCCGCCGGAGCAAGTACCCCGTGACCTGTGCCTGAACATTGGCATTCACTTCTCCTGCCAACGTACCGATCCATTCGCTGTAAAGGTCAACATCCTTCTGCTCAACCTGCGCCACCGTGACTACCGGAGGGACTGCCGCTCCAGCGCCTGACGCATGTTTTGGGCGCAAGGCTCCAGTGACCAGAGCGATTACGATCAGACCAACCACTCCGCCTACCACCAGACTGTGTCTAAGAAGACTATTCATGGCCTATCTTTCGAATCGAAATTCGGCAAGCTATTTTTCTGGGTTTTTAAACAACCGCACATGTCCCGCGAAGAGAACAGTGCAGCGCGTCTGCCAAAGAGCAATGAGCTCCAACAAGGGCCGAACTTGTTGATTTGTCGTGAGATGAGGTGTGGAGCGGCAACCCGCGTAGTCAAACTGCCAAGACGGCACTGCCGCGTTTGCGGTACCGTGCCCGTTTTGTGGCACCAAATGCGCTGCGTCGGGCATCACATGGAGAAGAATCCAGACTTACTCCGGCGGTGCACAGGCTATGAGCAACCGTTCAGAAATCCTTGCAGTTCCGGTGCCTGAGACGCGGTACGAAACTCTCATTCGCGTATCGAACGCTATCGGAACGTATCGGGATCCGAAGGATCTGTTTCGCGCGCTAGTGGGGGAACTACACCGTGTCGTCCAGTTTGATCATGTCGGCGTATCTGTTTATGACGAGAAATCGAATACGTTTCAGCGGCATTTCCTCGACGCAGTGACAGAGGCAGCTATCCCTCCGGATCCGGAACTGGCCATGGAAGAATCCGACGCCTGGTGGGTCTACCAGAACCAAGAGCCTATGGTCACTTCGCTTGCAAAGCAGGATGCCCAGGTTTGCAAATTCCGGGAGATTTTGAAGAAGCATGGAATCCGCAGTGTGTGCACTCTGCCCTTAACCACAGCCCACAGCAAAGTCGGAGCGCTCACCTTTGCAAGTAAAACTGCCGATATCTATACCGCCGAAGAAGTTCACTTTCTTTCGGTGGTGGCTGAGCAGATTGCTCTCGCATTCGATAATGCGCTGCACTTTGACGCAGCGCAGGCTTCAGAACAGAAGTTGCTGAAGAAGAGCGAGCGTGTTGGACTTCTCCTTGAATTGACCAATCACTTGGTTTCCAATCTCGACTTCCGGGATCTTCTCCGAGCCGTGGTGGCGGGCACCCGCCGCGTTATGGGTTGCGATGGCGCCGGCATTACTCTTCCCGATAGGAACAATACGCACTTACGGATCTACGCAATGGATTTTCCCTTTAGCGTCGAATCCATCCAAGAGGAGAGCCTTGTTCCCTTTGACGAAGATATCTCTGGAACGGTTTTTCGCACCGGCAAACTTTGGTGCGGCAGCGTCCAGGAGGCAAGGCGACTGGGAATGAAGGACACCGCGCAAGCCGAAGTTGGAACGGTCTGCGTCCTTCCTCTCGTTAGCCGAGGCCGCGTGCTGGGAGTATTCGGAGTGGTCACATATCAGGACAATGCGTTCGCCGGCGACGATATCAAGTTCCTTGCCCAAATCGCGAATCAGGTTGCCGTCGCCGTGGAGAATGCGCTCGCCTTTGGGGAGATTCGAGAACTGAAGGACAAGTTGGCCCAGGAAAAGCTGTATCTCGAAGATGAAATCCGTAGCGAAATGAATTTTGCCCAGATCGTGGGAACCAGCGCTTCCCTGCGCAAGGTCCTCAAGCGAGTGGAAACTGTTGCGCCGACCGAGTCGACGGTGCTGATTTATGGAGAGACGGGCACGGGCAAGGAACTGATTGCGCGAGCTATTCATGATTTGAGCCCGCGGCGTTCGAAGCCTTTCGTCAAGCTGAACTGCGCGGCCATTCCGACTGGCTTGCTGGAAAGTGAGCTGTTCGGACACGAAAAAGGCGCATTCACAGGAGCGATCGCGCAGCGCCTCGGCCGCTTCGAAGTGGCGAACGGCGGCACGATTTTTCTGGACGAGATCGGGGAGGTACCCCTCGAACTGCAGACCAAGCTGCTCCGTGTGTTGCAAGAGAGGGAATTCGAGCGGTTGGGAAGCTCGCGCACGCTCCGGACAGACGCGCGTTTGATTGCCGCGACGAACCGCAACCTGGAAGCGATGGTAAGCGAGCAGAAATTCCGATCCGATCTGTTTTTTCGCCTCAACGTGTTTCCGGTCCACGTGCCGCCCTTGCGAGAGCGCGAAGGGGATATTCCGCTCCTCGCGCGGCACTTCGCACAGCAATTCTCCAGGCGCATGAAAAAGGTGATTGAAACAATTCCGTCGGCGACGATGGATGCCCTATGCCGATACCATTGGCCGGGAAACATACGAGAACTGCAGAATGTGATCGAGCGCGCCGTCATTGTCTCTGGAAGTCCTGCTCTATCCGTCGATCTGGCTGATCTGAATTTTCCTAAGGCCGGCCGCGAGCTAGAAAAAGGTGTCTCCCCCAAATCGCCGGCCAACGGGGCACTTCAAGACGCCCTGGAGCAATCAGAACGTCAGCAGATCCTCAAGGCGTTAGAGCAGAGCAACTGGGTTGTGGCGGGTCCGAAAGGCGCCGCGACGCAGCTTGGAGTGAAGCGCTCCACCCTCCAGCAGAGAATTCGCAAACTCGGCATCGCCCGCCGCCCGGCCTGACCAGGCTGCACCGCAGTTTCACCCCGTTAAATTCAAAACCGTCGCCTCTTCCTGCGCTTGTCTCATGTGCCGCAAAACTGGCACCCTACCGCAAATGCGGCAGTGCCACGTTGGCAGGGCGATATAAAGCAGCTTCACGCGGCGCGCCATCTCGGTACAAATCAGTAAGTTCCGAAATTTTCGCATCCCTCCGGAGTCTGGCCCCCCTCATGCATTTCTCCTGAGCATGAGGGATTCGTCATGCGAGAGATGCGAAGCCTGAACGGAGCAGTTGATTCTCAAACGCGGTCCTCACAAAAAAGCACCCCTTCTTCTTCCGTCCTGGAAATTGACTCCTGGATGTCAAGCAGGGTTCAAGCCATCTCCCCGATGGTGGAACGCCTGATGGTGCTGATTGAAGGTTCGCAATGTGTGCCGGGTGAGGAGTTTAACGTTGAGATGGCACTCCGCGAAGCTCTGACGAATGCCGTTGTGCACGGCAATCACGAACATCCCAAAGCGAAAATACAAATCCGGTGCCGCTGTTGGCCCGGCAAGGAAATCTCCATCGTCGTGACGGATCAGGGAAAAGGGTTCGACTTCGAAAGAGCAACCGATTACGGACTGATGTCGGATCCACTCTCCGAGCATGGCCGGGGTATCCATCTGATGAAGGCGTATATGGACAATGTGCATTTCGAACGGGGCGGGTCGGAAGTCCATATGCGCAAGCGGCTGCGAACTGCGTCCCGTTCATGACGCTTTAGTTTTGGGCACGGGTTTGAAATTGAGGGTCAAATCGGTCGGCGGACGAACGGACCACCGCCATTGGGGCAAAGAAAGCGAGCCACGCGAATGTTGCGGATCACGATCGCTGAGACGGCCACGGAACAAAGATGGACTCTCGAAGGTCGCTTGGTGCAACCGTGGGTCGGCGAGCTGAAGACCTGCTGGAAAAAAAGGCACCGTTCGCAGAACGAACGAACATGCACTGTCGACCTTAGTGGTGTCACGTTCATCGACAACAGCGGGCTACGGTTCTTGCGCTCCATGTCAAAGGAGGGCACGCAATTTATCGCCACGGGTATCTATACCAAGCACGTGCTTGAACAACTGAAAGCTGGCGCAAGACTCGGTCCGTTCATTTGGTTTCTTTGGTTGTTTGCTGTGTTGCTGCCGAGTGCCATCGCCTGCTCACCGTCAATGCTAGAAAAGCCAGAAGTTGAAAAGAGAAACGCGAAACAAGAATTCGGAGCACACGTAGAGCAAAACGAAACATTGAACACGAGCACATCTGATTTTACGTACGGACCCGGAGGGACACTGTGCCGCCACTCGTAGGAGATTTCGACAAACGAGCACCAGATGTTCCTCCTGTCCGCACTGGCGCAGGAGGGGATGACTCCGCTTTGATCACTGCCGCTAAAAGGGGAAATCCCCGGGCGTTTGAAGCATTGATCGCGCGTCACCAGCAAAGAGTTCTCGCCATCGCGCTGCGTCGTACTCGTGTTCGGCAGGACGCCGAGGATATCGTGCAGCAGAGCTTTCAAAAGGTCTTCCTCCACCTGCACCAATTTGAAGGGAGATCCTCTTTTTCCACGTGGTTAACGCGCGTCGCAATCAACGAAGCGCAAATGTTGTATCGGAAAAGTGGCAATACCCGCGAAGTGTCCATCGACGACCTGAACGAGAATGCGGTAACCGTAATTCCGCTGGAGATCGCAGATTCAGCTCCGGATCCTGAAGCTGCTTACTCAAAGCGAGAGTGGAGACGAATGCTGTCCTTTGCTCTGAATGAGTTGCCGCGCAGAACACGACGAGCCATACAGTTGCGTGATCTTGACGAGCGTTCGACGGAAGAGACCGCTCGAATCATGGGAATGTCCGTTGGCGCGGTAAAGGCGCGAATATTCCAAGGAAGAAAGAGGTTGCGAAAGAGACTGGAGCACTTTGTCGGATCGGCTTGGACGTTTGGAAGGGACACTTCACGATCGATCGGTAACGCGAGGTGTATCTCGCAAAATCAGGCCGCGCGCAATGCGTACGGCTGATGAGGGATGGGAGGAGGCTCTCATGGAGACGCTTCTGCTCGCTGCGGTGTTGGCGATTTTGGGATTTCTGTGTTTCACCGGACCCGGCGGCTTCAACGGGCCCCTGCATCGTCACTGAATCGGTTGCCCGACGACGCCATTCCGTTGCTAGAGCAGTTCGCCGACCAAGCGTGTTTGCAGCGGACTCCAGTCCTCCGCCGGTATTGCGTTTCATTTGTGAGTCGGCGATACCGTCAGTCTGGCTACGAGTCCCGGCTACCCCATCGGGACTCGTGGCGCGGAGGTCTCAGAGGTTCACATGCTGGGACAAAGGGAAATTCAACGGCGAAGGGAAAGGACCCTCTTATGAGCCGAAAAGACAAGAAAAATGAAACTTTGGAGCTTCAAACAAACCCAATCAAGCCTCTAACACTGAATTCTGCCGCAAACCACGCGCCGAGTTACGAAGAACTCAGGCGCCGCGCATATGAAATCTATCTTGAGCGTGACGGCCTCGGTGGCAATGAAGTGGATGATTGGCTCCAGGCCGAAGCGGAGCTTAGAGGAAACGGGTTTGCTATGCGAGCCACAGAGGAAACAAAACGGGGAGCTTGAGATTGCACAATCGGAAAACAATTTGCGTAATTGCTGTCTCGCTGAGCGCCAGAGTCGTTCGGATGCGGTATCGGCGGAGGGTGAGAACGGGTTTATCCGCTGAACCCGATGTGAGGGTCCGATGAGCGACGCTGGACCTGGCACCTCGGGCGAGGATATCTGGCAGCCTAAAGGCAACCCTTGGATCATCGCGGCCGCGGTTTCGCTTGCGGCGTTCATGGAGGTGCTCGATACCAGCATCGCCAATGTGGCCTTGCCCCATATCGCGGGCAATCTTGGCGCCAGCAACGACGAGAGCACGTGGGTGTTGACAAGCTATCTTGTCTCGAACGCAATCGTTCTGCCGATAAGTGGATGGCTAGTCGGATGGCTTGGGCGGAAGCGTTTCTTTTTGACGTGCATCGTTTTTTTCACAGTTAGTTCTCTACTGTGCGGGATCGCTCCCAACCTGGGGCTTCTACTTCTGTTTCGAGTATTGCAAGGCGCATTCGGGGGAGGTTTGCAGCCGATGGCGCAAGCCATCCTGGGGGATACCTTTCCTCCAGAGAAGCGCGGGCTAGCCTTTGCCTTGTATGGAGTCACCGCAATCTGCGCACCCGCGATTGGTCCGACTCTGGGAGGCTGGATCACCGACAATTATTCCTGGCGCTGGATTTTTTACATCAACGTCCCCGTTGGAGCTCTGGCACTCGCTCTTGTCTATCAACTTGTGGAAGACCCACCTTATCTAGCTCGCCTGAAGAAGCAGCTATCCGGGTTCGACTTCATCGGATTTTCTCTCTTGACCCTGGGCGTCGGCGCGTTGCAGATCGCTCTCGACAAGGGACAGGAAGACGACTGGTTCGGTTCTAATTTCATCACTACGTTGGTTGTAATCGCCGCTGCGGGTCTTGTTGCTCTGGTCATTTGGGAATGGTTTCAGAAAGAGCCCATCGTGGATGTGCGTTTGTTCAAGAACTTCAATGTCGCAACAACCAACCTGATGTTCCTGATGCTTGGAGCGGCATTATTCAGCTCGACGGTGCTCATGCCGCAACTCCTGCAGACTCTTATGGGATATCCAGCACAAAAGGCAGGGATGGTGCTCTCCGCTGGCGCCCTTGTGGTGCTGGTCGTGCTACCGATGGTAGGCAAACTAACGACACGATTCCAAGCACGTCACATCATCGCCTTTGGTTGGATAGGTCTGGCCGTAAGCATGTATATTTCGAGCAAACAAGTTGATCTGCTTATGAGTTTCCGCTCCGCCACCTTATTACGTGTGTGGCAGTACATTCCTGTGGCCTTTCTATTCGTCCCACTCACGCTTGCCGGATACATAGGCCTTCCAGCGGAAAAAACCAACGCTGCCGCCGGGCTCATGAATTTCATGCGCAACATGGGTCAGAGCATCGGGACATCCGCCGTTACGACCCTCATTGCACGACGCAGCCAGTATCATCAATCCGTTCTGGCAGCACACACGTCTTCTGGCCCGTTTCACGCATCTATCACGGCTCTTGCAATGCGCCTAACGCGCGCCGGCTTAAGCGTGTATGCCGCTCAACAGCAGGCAATGGGCCGGCTGTACGCTATGGTTCAGGCTCAAGCTGCAGTTCTCTCTTACGTCGAGGTGTACTGGCTGCTTGCCTTAGCTTCGGTACTTATGTTTGCTGGCTCATTCTTTCTGAAGAGAAACGAACTGGGTAAAGGTGGGAATGTTTCGGTTCACTAGAATCTCGGTCGAAAGGTCTTCCTCTTGCCAATAACCTTTGCTCGACCAGCCAGCGCAGCTGTTGTTCTGGTGATGCTCACACTTTCGTTGCAGTGCGGGGGGATCCGCGGAAGATCGCCGATGTCATCGTGCAACTGGCGAACAGCGACGAGGTGCCCGTGCGGCTGATCCTCGGTGTCGATGCGGAAAAGCGCGTCCAAGAAGCGGAAGCTGCGCGAGCGAGCGAGGCCGAAAAATGGCGACATCTGACTGTTTCAACGGTCTTTGAAGATGGGCGCTTCGACGGCCGATTGTATCTGGAAAAAAGCGGAACCAATTCCTGAGTTGCTGAATCCCGAAAGGAACACGATTATGAGATACAGATTACTCGGCAAGAGCGGACTTCGGGTCTCCGAAGCGTCGCTAGGCACCATGACTTTTGGAGACGAGTGGGGATGGGGATCACCAAAGGCTGAAGCGCAGAAAATCTATGAGACCTACCACGAGGCAGGCGGAAACTTCATTGACACAGCAAATTTCTACACCGCGGCACGAGCGAGAAATTCCTGGGTGAGTTCATGCAGGGCCATCGCGAGGGCGTCGTTCTAGCCACGAAGTCACTCCAACGCCGCGCCAGGCAGTGATCCGAATGCGGCGGGCAATCACCGCAAGAGCATGATGCAGGCAGTGGAAGCCAGTCTGAAGCGGTTGCAAACCGACTTCATCGACCTGTACTGGGTGCACATCTGGGATGGGATCACACCAGTGGAAGAAGTCATGCGTGGACTGGACGATCTCGTTCGCCAGGGAAAGATTCTCTACGCCGGCATCTCGGACGCTCCCGCCTGGTGGGTCGCCCAGCCTTTCAGCAACGGAGCTATTCGTGCGGTGGAGCAAGTGGGCTTTAGCGCAAGCCGATCGGATTGACCCGGCTTTAGGAGGTGCATTTTTGAGGGCAATGCAAGATGAAGATGATGCCGAGCAGATGAAAACGCCGACCAACAATTTGAGCGTGTGACATGTTCACAAACGGGTTCAAAACTGAGGACTGTCATCAAAATTCTCACTACAGTTGGAGCAAAACAGGCAAAGGCCAGCAAACCGCAAAAATAGAAAATTACCGCTGGCAAAGGGATTTAGTTGATTTCCGAGTCGGTTACAGGAAGGACCGTTTTAGCCTTAGGAAACCGGCGCTTTATCAATCTGAGCTAGCCCAGCTTCGGTAATCGGGACTGCTGCAATGCCCCCAGTCTGGTCCGGCCCGGAGGACTCGCAGGGGCCTCGCCGGATTTGCTTCAGAAAGAGGACTCTCCGCCGGGGCTTAGTAGCTCTCACTACCTGCAAGATTCTCTACATAAAAACAAATCGGAACCCTTGCGGGCCCCGCGTATCCGTCGCGTATCCGAATCCAGGAATTTTAGCTTTTCTAGCGTTTCCTGAGTTTCGTCAAATGAATAACTTACGTGTTTTCAATTGGGACGTTCGGTTCGATTCCCCCCGCCGGCACCACTCAATCCTCGACGATCGAATCGCGCAATCGGGCCCCAGTCGCTGATCCGCTCACCAGTCCGCTTGAGAAGACCGCTGAGGCCCCGATTTTCTTCGGAATTCCTCCGTATCCAAAACTGGTTGCACGATTCCTTCCCCTGGAACCGCGTAGATTCGTCCATTCGCTATTCGTATTAAGTCGGTTTGACTTAACGTAGAGAACTGTATTGAATTGTTAGCCTGCCCTGCCGGTTGAACCGGCGGGGACGTTACCTGCCTGATGGGGGAATTCGCCGTGATTACGTTCTTAAATTCTGCCGCCGCGCCTGTTTCTGATGCCAGTGCCCTCCGCTATTGGCAAAGTACGAAATCGCTGATTTTTCGATGCACAACGGTGGCGCTGTTTCTCCTCAGCCTTCGGATGCCCGCAGCGCAGGCGCAGGTTTCGGCGAGCATTCGCGGGGTGGTGACGGACGCGGCGAGCGCGCCGGTGGCCCAGGCGGCCGTAAACGTGAAGAACCTGGAGACCGACGTCGTCCGGACAGTGAGCACGGATGAGGCCGGCAGGTACCTGGTGCTGGCACTACCCGTCGGCAGGTATGAAGTGCGGATTACGAAGAGTGGCTTTCAGGACGCGGTGCAGAGCGGCATTTCCTTGGTTGTCGGCGAAGAGGCAAGCGTCGATCTCCGATTGCAGGTGAGTGCGGTGAAGTCCGAAGTGAAAGTCACGAGCGATGCGCCAATTGTGAGCGTGACCACGCGGGACATCAGCGGCCTGGTTGGCGAGCAGGCCGTGAAGGATCTTCCTTTGAACGGGCGAAGCTACGATCTGCTGCTGCCGCTCAATCCGGGCATCGTGAATTTCACTTCGCAAAAGACCGGGGGGACGGGGATTTCGAATTCCACCACCGGGAACAATTTCTCCGTCACGGGCAACCGGCCGCAACAGAATATTTTCCTGCTGAACGGGGTGGAGTACACGGGCGCGGCGGAAAACAACATGACGCCGGGCGGGCCGAGCGGAATGCTGCTGGGCGTGGAGGCCGTGCGCGAATTCAATGTGCAGCGGGATTCCTACAGCGCGGAGTTGGGCAAGCGGCCAGGCGGGCAAGTGGTGATCGTGACGCAGTCCGGCGGGAACCAATGGCATGGCGCCGTGTACGAGTACCTGCGGAACAACGCGCTGGATGCGGCGAATTTCTTCGACCAAGGCTCCGCCCCGCCGTTTCAGCGGAACCAGTTTGGTGCTTCTTCCGGCGGAGCGATCCAGAAGAACAAGACATTTCTGTTCGGGAACTATGAAGGTTTCCGGCAGAACCTTCACCAGACGTCGGTGGCGTTCGTGCCGGATGCAGACGCGCGCGCGCAGGCAGCACCGGCCGTAGTGCCGCTCTTGAACTTGTGGCCGGTTGCTCCCGCCGGCGCGCCGGATGTCCCGGCAGGAACGGTGAACGGAGCGCCCGTGGGAATTGCCACAGTGTTCAGCAGCCCATTGCAGACGATTCGCGAAGATTTCGGGACCGTGCGTGTGGATCATATTTTCTCAGCAAAAGATTCGCTCGCTGGAATTTACACCGTGGACGATGGCGGCGACGTGACGGCAACGCCAGTGAATCCTTTTGGCAGCGATATCCTGAATTTGCGCGAGCAGGTTTTCAGTCTGGAGGAGACTCATATTTTTTCACCTTCCCTGCTGAATACCGCGCGATTCGGATTTTCGCGCGCCGGATATTTCTTTACGGGCCTACCTACGCCTGGGACTCCCGCGGCCAGCGTACCAGGTTTTCTTTTAGGGCTTCAGGTAGGCGCGGTGGTAGTGGGCGGAAGCGCGGCTTCGAATCCCCAGGCTTCGATTGGTCTCGCCGGCAGCAACAACGGCAGCAACCTGCATATCGCGCGCAATCTGTTTACGTATGAGGATCGGGTGACGATGACGAAGGGGCGCCACCAGCTGAGTTTTGGCGCATGGTTCCAGCGGTTCCAGTCGAACGAGATCATCGCGCTCAGCCAGTATGGGCAGGCAACGTTTGCCAGCTTGTCCACCTTTCTACAGGGCACCGCATCCTCCTTTCTGTTCGATCCGGCGCCGACGAAGCTTTACTGGCGGTCGTTGTTCGGAGCGTTCTATGCCGAGGACGTATTTCGCGTGAATTCGAAATTGACGATTTCGCTCGGCTTCCGCGCCGAATTTTCCACCGGATGGAATGAAGCGCATGATCACGCGTCGAACTACACGTTTACCGACGGAGTGATTAACTCGCAGCCGGGGATCGGCGGCTCGCTCTTCACAACAAACAACGCGAAATTCCTGCCGCAGCCGAGGATTGGCGTTGCGTGGAGCCCGTTCAGCAGCAAGACTGTAGTTCGCGCGGGCTTCGGGATGTACAACGACCTGCAGGACGCGCTGGGGTATCGCGCGGACCAGAATGCGCCGTTCAATCCGACGTACAGCATTTCGAACTTCAAGATTACCTCTTCTTCGCTCCCGATTGATCCAACAATGCCAGTGCCGGCCGGCGCGAAGCTTGTTCCCGGCGGCGTTCAGCCGGATATGAAGACGCCGACGCTGATTTCGTGGTCGCTGCGCGTGGACCGGGAGCTTTCGCCGAACACGGTATTGACGATTGGCTATGTCGGCTCGCACGGATATCACGAATTAATCGGAATCGATGCCAATGAGCCGACGCCCGTGATCTGCCCGGCCTCTCCGTGCCCGGCGGTTTTTCCGACGGTGGACCCAACGGCAAACCAGCCCGTCACGATTGCGACCGGCTTCCCGGTTGGCTCGCCTCTGGCAGGCGCTCCTGTCCCGGCTGGGACGTACTACATTCCGTTCGTTTCGCCTGCTACACCCCGGCCGAATCCTTCCATCGCTAACACGTGGACATGGTTCTCCGTGGGCAACAGCTCGTATCACGCGCTGCAAGTGGACCTGCGGCGGCGATTCAGCCACGGGCTTTCGGTGCGTGGCGTCTACACACTTTCGAAAGCGCTGGATGACGGCGATTCTTTGAATCAGACGACCGCGGGAAACGCGCCTGGCCTGGTGTCGAATCCTTTTAATCTGGCTGCGGACAAGGGGCTCGCTACCTATGACGCGAGGAACGTCGGCGTGGTCAATGTGCTATATGATTTGCCGTTCGGCAGAGGGCAAATGTTTGCACGAGACGTGGAAGGCTGGCGCGACAAACTGGTGAGCGGGTGGACGGTCTCCAGCATCGTCACGGCGCAATCGGGATTTCCGTTTACACCGCAACTCAGCTACAACCCTTCCAATAACGGCGACACGCGAAATCCGGTGCGGCCGTTTTTGAATCCTGATTTCAAGGGGCCCGTGGTCCTGGGGAATCCGAATCAGTGGTTTAATCCGGCCGCTTTCATCGCGCCTCCCTCATCGGGCGGTTTTTTCGGCGATGTAGGCCGGAACACGTA
>DATHOY010000066.1:0-14708 GCA_035484435.1 Vulcanimicrobiaceae bacterium
GGCGCATTCACCGCGGATTCTGCTGGCCGATGAGCCCACGGGAAACCTGGACACGGCGACGGGCGGCGTGATACTGGAACTGCTGCTGCGGCTGACACGCGAGCAAAAAACCGCGACGATCATGGCCACGCACAGCGTGGAGGCAGCGAGCATCTGCGACACGCTGGTGAAACTGCGGGATGGGCACGTGGAAGAAGTGACGCGGCGCTGACATGCCACGATGGAAACTTTTCTACCGGCTGATGCTGCGGCCGCTGTTTCTGGAGCCGGTGCGGCTGGGCCTGATGGTGCTGGCGGTGGGCCTTGGCGTGGCGGTGGTGCTGGCGATTGAGCTTGCGGGAAACGCGGCGGCTGGGTCGTTTCACTCTTCGATGGAAAGTCTGGCCGGGGACAGCGATCTGGAAGTTGTGGCCACTGGCGGAGTGCCGGAAGCAGTGCTGGAGACGCTGGCCACGCAACCCTATCCGCTGCGGATTTCGCCTCGAATCGAAGATTTTGCGGTGGACATGCGTACGCGAGAGACGCTGCCGCTGATCGGGTTGGACCTGATCGCGGAAGGCAACCGCTACTTCTCGCTTCTGGATTCGGACACAGCGAATTCCAAACGTAAAGAGACGGTGGAAGAGTCGGTACGCGATCTGGAAAGTCCGGAGAGCGTGTGGGTGAGCGCAGGCATCGGAAAACGGCCTGGCGAAAACATTTCGTTGCTGATCAATGACCGGGTGCTGGATTGCGTGGTGCGCGGCGTGATTCCGGCTACTTCGGGAAATGAACACGCCATACTGATGGACATCGCCGGGGCACAGCGGGCGCTGAATCGCTTTGGGCGCGTGGATCGCATCCTGATCAAGCTGCCGGCGAACAGCAATCCGGAGAGATGGCAGAAGCAATTGAGCGGCGTGTTGCCGTCAGGCGTGGAGGTGCGCCCGCAAGGAGCGGGAACAGAAGAAAACCGCAAAATGCTGGCGGCGTTCCGGTGGAATTTGCGGCTGCTGAGCTACATCGCACTGGTGGTTGGCGCGTTTCTGATTTACAACACGATTTCCGTTTCGGTGGTGCGGCGGCGCAGTGAAATCGGAATTGTGCGGGCGCTTGGCGTGGATCGCAGAGATGTGCTTACCGCGTTTTTGGGAGAGGCAGCTTGCCTGGGACTGGCGGGTGCGCTGGTGGGATTGCCTCTGGGGCGCATCATGGCCGGGGGCGCAGTGAAGCTGATGGCGGCAACAGTGGAATCGCTGTATGTCAGCAGCCGGCCTGGTGCGATTGCACTGACGCCGGATTCGCTGGCGTTGGCGTTGTTGATTGGAGTGGGCGTGGCGGTGGTGTCCGCGCTTTCGCCCGCGCGGGAAGCGATGCAAGTTTCGCCGGTGGATGCGATGGCGCAGGGAAGGCGGGAATATCTTGCGCGGTCGCATAAAGAACGCGACCTGGCGATCGCTGGCGCATTGGGCGGGTTTGCGGCTTTGGCGGCGCGGCTGCCGGCGGTCGCCGGGAAACCATTCTTCGGATATTTCGCGGCGGTGCTGCTGATTGCGGCGGCGGCATACGCCATGCCCGCGCTGGTGAATTTTATTTCGGGCATCGCCGCGGGCGTGCTGGGAAAACTTTTGGGCGTGGAGGCGATGCTGGCTTCACGCAGTTTGGCGGCTTCGCTGCGGCGGACGTCGGTGCTGGTGGGGGCACTGGCCACGGCGGTGGCCATGATGGTGTCGGTCGGAATCATGGTGGGAAGTTTCCGGCAGACCGTAGTGAGCTGGATGAGCCACCAGTTGCCGGCGGACCTGTATCTGCGCCCGGTGGGGAATCCTGCGGCGGACCGGCATCCCACGATTTCCGCGGAGCTGGTGGAGAAAATCGCGGCTCTGCCGGGGGTTGCAGGCGTGGATCGTTTGCGTGCATACGAAATCAGCTACGCTGGCATGCCCGCGACGCTGGCGGCGGTGGATTTACGGGTGCCGCGCGCCAACCGGAACGCGGAATTCTTCTCCGGGCGGCCCGCAAATGAGGTGCTTGAGCAGCTGCGCGGGAAAAGCAACGTCGTCGTCAGCGAGCCTTTTACTTACAAGCATAGGGTGAAGACTGGAGATACGATCACTCTGTCGCTGGGAGCACCTCGCGCCAGCTTTCGGATCGTGGATGTCTATTCCGATTACGCCAGCGAACGCGGCTACATTCTGATGGACCGCGATGTGCTGTTGAAATATTTGCCGGACGCGGAGCCGACCAATCTTGCCGTGTTTGTGGCGCCCGATGCGAATGCCGCGGAAGTGCGGAAAGAAATACTGGAAACGGCGGCCGGGCATCGCATCCTGATTTTTTCGAACGGTGAATTGCGCGCGGAGGCAGTTAGGATTTTCGATCGGACGTTCGCGATCACGTATGCGCTGGAAGCGGTGGCGGTGGTTGTGGCGGTGATGGGAATTGCTGGGGCACTGATTGCACTGGTGATTGACCGGCGTAGGGAACTGGGTATGCTGCGGTTCTTAGGGGCGTCTTCTGGCCAGATTCGGAAAATGGTTCTTGTCGAAGCGGGTTTGCTGGGGCTGTTGGCGAATCTGGCGGGATTTGTGTTGGGCTATTTTCTTTCGCTGATCCTGGTATTTGTGATCAACAAGCAGTCATTTGGCTGGACAATCCGGTTTCACTGGCCGGTGGCGGTGCTGGTGGGGGCGCTGACGGTGGTGTACGCGGCGACTGTGATTTCGGGCCTCTATCCGGCGCGGGTGGCGGTGCGGCTGAATCCGCTTGAGGTGATTCATGAGGAGTAGACGGCTGCTCTTCGTGTTCCTGTTCGCGTGGCTGCCAAGTACGCTGGCGCAATACAAAACGGCGCTGCCGGGCTACCGCTACGAATTCCCGCGCGACCATTTCAATCACCCTGACTACCAGACAGAGTGGTGGTATACGACCGGAAATTTGACGGCTTCCGACGGGCATCACTACGGATTTGAACTCACATTCTTTCGCCAGGGCGTGGATCGTGATCCGGATAAAAGGGGAACCTGGGATATTCAGGATTTGTATCTGGCGCATCTGGCGTTGAGCGACCTGGACGGCGGGAAGTTTTATCACGCGGAGCGGACCAACCGCGCTGGGCCGGGGCTGGCAGGGGTTGACGAGCAGCAGAAGCGAATCTGGAACGGCAATTGGGAGATCCGGTGGGAGGGCGAGGAAGAGAATCTGAGAGTGACGGACGACAAATTCTCACTGTCGTTTTCGCTGCATAGTGAAAAGCCGCCGGTGATTCACGGGGTGAATGGCGTGAGCCAAAAGGCAGCGGGCGAGGGCCGCGGGTCACACTACATTTCGTTTACGCGTTTGCTGACAAGTGGAACGATCGAAATGACAGGTAAATCGATCCCGGTGCGTGGAACATCCTGGATGGACCACGAGTTTTTCACGAATTCGATGGACTCGGAGCAGGTGGGATGGGACTGGCTGAGCTTGCAGTTCGAAGACGATACGGAGCTGATGTTGTATCAGTTCCGGCGGAAAGACGGATCGGCGGATTCATATTCGTCAGGAACATATGTGGATGCGCACGGAAAGCCGGTGCACCTGACGGCAACAGATTTCCGGCTCGTTCCAACCGGCGAGATTTGGACAAGCGACGTTACCGGGGCGAAGTATCCGATGGCGTGGAACGTGGATATACCGAGACTGGGGCTGAAATTGGCGGTAACGACACGGCTGAACTCACAGGAACTGGCGGGCGGCGGCAAGATTGTGCCGAGTTATTGGGAGGGTGCGATTGGGTTTGAGGGGACGCGCGACGGAGCGAGAGTCCGGGGAGTGGGGTATCTGGAGATGACGGGGTATGCGCGGCCGTTCGAGATCGGAAGGTAGGAGAGGAGTTCGCTTTTGGGGTCGGATTGGCGTAGTTGCACGTGGAACGTTTGGGACGTGGCGCCTAAAAGCAGAAAAAACGGCCCACCTCGGAAGGCGGGCCCTACACAAGCGCGTGGTTGGCAGCAGGTTTTAGCCGTTGACGATGGCTTCAAGGTCGGCTTTGCTGCGGAGAATCAGAGTTGAGCCGACGACCTGAACGAGTTGCTTACGGCGAAAATCGGCGAGGAGGCGGGTGACCGTCTCGCGCGAGGAGCCAATCATTTGGGCGATCTCTTCGTGGGTCAGGGTCATCTTGATGCGCACCTGGCCTTTTTCCTCGGGACAGTTCGCGGTCCATTCGAGCAGGAAACGCGCCAGTTTCTCACTGGCGGAGTGAGAAAGCCCGATGGTACGCATTTCGGAAATGGCGAGGTGGTATGTTTCGCAAAGCTGCTGCGCGACACGCAGGGCCGCGTCGCCATTTTCACGAAGAAAATTCAGGAAATCATTTCGCGCGATGAAATTTGCCTGGGCGGGTTCAATAATGTCCGCGGTAAGTTCGTAGGATTTGCCGGTAACGGTGGCGGGAAGGCCGAGAACTTCGCCGGGTTCGGAGATGCGCAGAATGAGAGTTTTTCCATCGGCTGACGAAGTGGAAAGCTTTACGCGGCCGTTGCAGAGGATAAAAACGCCGCGCGCCGGCTGCCCTTCCACAAATAGAGTAGCGCCCTTTGGATAGGCAGCCGAGGAAGTGATTGCCGCGAGCGATTTCACGGCAGGCTCGGAGAGATTGCAGAACAAACGTTCCTCGCTGTGCGGACAGGCGAGGCAATTCTCAATGATTTCAAGGCCGTAAGGCGTGCGCATACGGGTACCCTCCGGGAGTAGACCCCCGTCCAGCTTGGTTAGAAATTGGAATCTGTTTGCAGATTTTCGCCAACCGCTCAGCATTCCGTCACCTACACCCGTGACATTGATACTCCTGCCGGAGGGAGGTTCCCGTGATGCAAATCACAAATGATTGTGACCAGTGTCACGGGTGAATTTGGCTGGTTCGTGAGAAATGTAAGCAGGGACTTGAGCCATGAAAGATGAACGCAAGTTGCTGGATGTATTGAAAGCCGAACTGGAGTTTCTGGAGGGCGGCGGGTACAGCAACCGGGCGCGCTTCCCGTGGCGCCCGAATTTCGTGTTCGAGGATTCGCCCACGTGCCTTAAGTTCGCAGCGAAAGAAGCGCCACCACCGTGTTCCGACTGCCTGCTGATGCAGTTCGTGCCGGAGGATCGGAAGAAATTGGCTTATCCGTGCCGGCAGATTCCGCTGACGCCGGCGGGAGAGTCCGTGGCGCATTACTATTCATGCGGGACGGAAAAGGAATTGGAAGCGGCGTTGAAGGGCTGGCTGCAGGGGAAGATCGCGGAATTGGAAGCAGGAGAAAATGTACAAACGCACGGCGAGTGATTGTGCGCGTTGTTCAGCTGGACTTGGGAATCTGGTTAGGTGGTTTTGCTGAAGCCACAAAAGCGAAGGCTTTGCTTTCGCACTCTAAATCAAGAGCCCCAGGTGCAACTACGGCACCTGGGGCACCCTGAAGAATAACTTAGGAAATTGGGACTAGCTTTCCATTTGGGCTTGCAGGATTTCTCCCGGCAGGCGGCTCATTCTGGGGCCTGGCGAGGAAGAGGTGCGGTCTGAATGAAATGAGCTGCGATCCTGGCGGACAGAAGCCCGATCAGATCGGGTGGAAACGTTTTCCGAGGCGGCAGGAGCGCGGTCCTTTTTGGCAGCGGCCTGGCCATTCGCGGAAATTCTTTCAATCTTGATACCGAGCTGGCGTTCGAGTTGAAAGAGATCCGTGCGCTGTTCCCGCAGGAAAAGCGTGGAGGCGACGCCGCGTTCACCGGCGCGGCCGGTGCGGCCGACGCGATGGATGAAGTTTTCGGCAACGTCGGGAAGATCGTAGTTGATGACGTGGGCGATGTCCTGGACGTGAATGCCGCGAGCGGCAACGTCGGTGGCAACGAGCACGCGATACTGTCCGCGCTGGAAGCCGGTGAGGGCCGCAGTCCGCTGCGACTGCGAGCGGTCGCCATGAATCATGGCGGCGTTGATGCCCTGGCGGTTCAAGTTCTTGGCAATGCGTTCCGTGCCGCGCTTGGTGCGCGAGAAAATAAGGCAGCGGCCGCTTTCGCTTTCGAGCAGGTTGAAGAGCATATCGGGCTTGCCGTTTTCGGGGACTTCGAAGGCCTGGAGACGAACACTTTCCGAGGGTTTCGTAGTCGAACCAAACGAGAGGCGAACGGGATTTTTTGTGTAATCGCGCACGAGTTGCGCCATGGCGCCTTCCATCGTGGCGGAGAAGCACAGAGTCTGGCGCTCCTTCGGCAACACACCGACGATGCGGCGGATGGCCGGGAGGAAGCCCATGTCGAGCATGCGATCGGCTTCGTCGAGAACGAGTGTCTTGACGCCAGTCAAAGAGACGAGCCGGCGGTCGAGGTAATCTTCAAGGCGGCCGGGCGTTGCGACAACCAGCCGCGCACCCTTGCGGATGGCATCGAGCTGGCGGCCTTCTGGAAGGCCCCCAACGACGAGGCCCGCGGGTTGCGACTGCTTGGAACGTAGGGCGTTATATTGCGCGACGACTTGCATCGCGAGTTCCCGGGTCGGCACAAGAACCAGAGCGGCGATTCCGGGAGTTTGCGACTGCCCCAGCTTCTCCATGATGGGAAGCAGGAACGCGAGCGTTTTGCCGGTTCCGGTCTGGGCCGTGGCGATGACGTCCTTGCCTTCCAGGGCTTGCGGAATTGCTGCCGCCTGCACGGGAGTGGGGATGGAAAACTTCGCCGCGATGAGTCGCTCCTTCAAAGAAGGAGATAGAGTGAGTTCTGAAAAACTTTGCATTTTGCTTTCTTGCTGGCGAGAGGGCGGCGACACACACGAATAACCGGTGAGCGCGGCAATCTGAATTGCCAGTCTTATTTTAAATTACGCTAAGAACGAACGGAGGAAACGTAGGGCGGGTAGTCTCAGAAGGTCTAACCAGAGGGACCGCACAACACAACCGATGCATTAAGCGCAAAACCAGTGTAGCACAGTTCCGGGAATTGAGCAGGGGAGAATTCTGTGGCGGATGTGGCGAAGTAGTACTCGGAAGAAAAGGATTTCCTTTTTACACGATTTCTGGGGTGTGAAACAATTCAGATACCGCCCAACAACTTGGTTCGACTGGAATTTTCTCGATCAGCAGTTTGTCCGAGGCTGCGAGCCAAGCCCAGGGAAGCGCAAGACAATCGGACAAAGGAGAGAAGATGCGGAGACTTGTTTCGATTCGTTCGCTATTGGGGTTCATCGGGTTCTTGCTGTTGTCAGGGGTAGCTTACGCGCAGATTGGGTTGGGAGTCGCGGTGTCGTTCGGCCCGCCGGAGTTGCCTGTTTACGAGCAGCCAATTTGCCCGGGTGAGGGATACATCTGGACGCCCGGCTATTGGGCATGGGATGGGGACGATTATTACTGGGTGCCGGGGACGTGGGTGCTGGCGCCGCGGCCGGGATTCCTCTGGACGCCGGCCTATTGGGCGTGGGGCGGCCGGGGCTACTACTTTCACGAAGGGTATTGGGGCCCGGTCGTTGGATTCTATGGCGGGATCAACTATGGATTCGGCTACTTCGGCCGCGGGTATGAAGGCGGGCGATGGGAGCACGATCACTTTTATTACAACCGCTCGGTGAACAACGTGAACGTGACGGTGATCCACAACACGTACAACACGACTGTGGTGAACCATTACAGCAATTCGCGCGTCAGCTACAACGGCGGCCATGGGGGGATCAACGAGCATCCGACGTCGGGCGAAGAGGCGGCATATCGCGGACGGCATATCGGGCCGGTAGCCGAACAGACGCGCCACGTTGAAGCTGCGCGGGAAAATCGAGAGCTGCGCGCTTCCGCAAATCACGGCAGGCCGCCTATCGCAGCCACGGAGCGGCCCGGATCGTTTTCGGAACACGGGGCGGTTCCCGCCAAAGAGGGCGGGCATTTCGACCGGCCGCCACAGGAGAGAGGTTCCGGCGGGCAGGCTGATCATGCAATCCATTCCAACGAACTGCCGGCTCACACGCGGCCGACAGCACCCAACACCGGGGATTCGAACCGCGACAAAAAATACCAGCAACAGCAGGAAAAGCTGTATACGAAACAGCAGCAGGATCACCAGAAACTGGAACAGCGGCAGGAGCAGGATCACCGCCAATTGGAGCGACAGCAAGCCAACGACGCGAAAATGCAGCAGGTGGAACAAAAGCACCAGCAACAGACGCAGCAGTTGGTCCAGAAACACGAGCAGCAGCAGCAACACATCCAACAGCAACAACAGCAGCAGCATTCACAGCCGCATCAGGACTCACACCAGAATCAGCCGCATGGAAAGCCGTAGAACGTAAAGCTTTCCGTAACGCGTGTGGGGTTCGAAATGGAGCGAGGGCAGGGACGCCTCGCTCCATTCCTTTTTTCGGTCCAACTCGATCCTTGCGTATCAACGCACGACTTGCGAAGAGATCTGGCGCTCCGCAATAACAATTCATGGCTGTTTCGTTTCACCGGGAAAGAAATGTATCCTGTTGGCGGTTTATGGCCAGGCAGAGTCAGGACTATCGAAGGTCATCGCTTGGCTTCAGCAACCGGAGAATCAGGTGAAGAGGTCGCTTGCCGCAGAATCATTGAGAGATATTTTCGCGCCACTGCAGCGCGCGCATGAGGCGTCCGCGGCGCGCTATCCCGGGCCGCGAGGCGACCGCCAGCCCGTGCATACGGTTTACGGCGGCGCGCAGCTGTTTCGTGCCGATACGGCAAAGCGGCTGGGCGAAAAGGCGTTGCAATCGCTGGATGAGTACGCGCCGGATTTTGTTGCATTTGCACGGACGATTGACCTTCCCGGCTCGCAGCAGATGGGCGGATCGCTGGATGCGGCGGTCCTTGCCAAATCGATTCAGGCGAATCCAGAAGCCGCACGCAAAGAGAATCGCCACGCGTGGTTTGCCAGCGTGCTTTACCAGCGCATCCGGGAAAAACTCCGGCGCGAACCGGTGGAGGATTTTCGCATCGATTTTGAAGACGGCTTCGGCAACCGGCCGGACGAGGAAGAAGATCGCTTCGCGGCCGCCGCTGCCGGAGAACTCGCGGCCGGGATGACGGCTGGTAGTTTGCCGCCGTTCATCGGGCTTCGGATCAAGCCATTTAACGAGGAATTGCGCAACCGCGGCGTGCGCACACTGGATATTTTCCTGACGGAAATGCTGGAGCGAACGGGCGGCAAACTTCCACGGAACTTTTTCATCACGCTTCCAAAAGTCACGATTCCCGAAGAATCCGCGGCGCTGGCGGCGGTTTGCTCGCGATTGGAACCTGCGCTGGGTTTGCGCGCGAATACCCTGCAGCTTGAGCTGATGATTGAGACGCCGCAGTCGATTTTCAACGAACGCGGCGAACTGAATCTGCTGCCGCTGGCCGCCGCGGCGCAGGGGCGCTGTGTTGGCGCGCATTTTGGCACGTACGATTACACGGCTGGGCGCGGAATCACTGCCGCCCACCAGCACATGCTGCATTTTGCCTGCGACTTTGCGAAAGAATCGATGCAGGTGGCTTACGCGGGCACGGGCATCTGGCTCTCGGACGGAGCGACGAATATTTTGCCGGTCCCGGTACATCACGCCGGGCCGGGCAGTCATCCACTCACGCCCGCGCAGATCGAAGACAACCGGAGGGCCGTGCACCAGGCGTGGAAGCTGCACTTTCAGCACATTCGCCATTCTCTGGTGAACGGGTTTTATCAAGGATGGGATCTGCACCCGGCGCAACTGGTCACGCGCTACGCGGCGGTCTACTCTTTTTTCTTGGAAAGCCTGGACGCGGCGTCGGAACGCCTGCGCAACTTCATCGACAAAGCCGCGCAGGCGACGTTGGTTGGTGAAGTGTTCGACGATGCGGCAACCGGCCAGGGACTCTTGAACTATTTTCTGAGGGCGATCAATTGCGGCGCTATCACCGCGGAGGAGGCGCAGCGGCTGACTGGTTTAACCCAGGAAGAGTTCTGCGGCGCTTCGTTCGTGAAGATCCTGGACGGACGGAAGAAATAGGGGCGCCGATCAGTCGTTGCGGAGAGTGGCTTCGATCAGGCCGTGTGGTTCGTCGGTAGGCAGAAATATTTCTTTCGGATTATCGAGGTGGAACGGCGACAGATCGACGAGGTTGTAATGCCTGTTCGGGAGCGAAAGATGAATCTCCCGGATACCTGTGAATTTCTTGAGTACGGCTTCGCCCATCGCATAGAGCGTGTGTTGCAGCGATTCGCTGTCATGGCCTGCAAAAGTTTCCAAAAGTGTTTGCCGGACGCCGTGCCAGGTTGAATCGAAGTCAGCCGGATTGTCCCGGTAAAGCCAAGCCGCGCGGATGGCGGTGGCAAGAATCCGGTCTCGGTCTTCCTTCAGAGTCGTGTATTCATCCCTCAGAAAGTTTTCAAACGCGGAGTCGGTCGTCTTCAATACGACCAGGCCATCGATCCCGGCGCGAAGCGTATTCTTCTCTCGCGTTGCGTCGAGAGCTGCGGTGCGTTTCTCGTTAGTCGAACCGGTGAAAGTGTGTGGGTGAGGTTTCCCGCCGACAGAGAGGCGGGACCAAAGTGTCTGTGCCGCGTCGATGCGAACTTGAGACACCTGGGGGTTGCGAGAAAGAAAATGATTGGTGAGGCGCAGGCAGAACTCTTCCGGCGATTCGATCGCATGCTGCTTCGCGAGGGCGTACACCGTGTTCTTCATCGTGTCGGTCGGCAACACTTTGCGGTTGTCGCCTTTGGAGTGCACCGATTCAAAGTCGCCTTCGAGCCGAATGCCAAGAGACAGTTCCTTGATGTCCTGCCGGTCGGGGTGGCGCACGATTTGCAGGATGCGGACGCGCTGCTTGCCGTAATTATTTTCGCCAAGGCGGATGGCCATCGGTCAGCTCCCGCGATACGTGGAATACCCGAAAGGGCTCAGCAGCAACGGAATGTGATAGTGGTCCTGCGCGTCGCGCACTTCAAACACGATCACGATCTGCGGGTAAAGGCTTGCCACATTGCGAGCGGCAAAATAGGCGCGCGTGTCGAACGTCAAGCGGTAGATTCCCGCCGCGACCGCTTTTGCGGCTGGCCAATCGCGCAGCCGCCCATCCGCATCCGTAGTACCGCGCGCGACTTCCGTCCATTGCCCCGCGGACAATTGCAACTCAAGAATTACGGCGACGTTTGCGGCGGGCCGCCCAACGGATACGTCCAAAACATGCGTGGTGATGTGGCTCATGATTCGAGTAGTTTCTCCAGGCGCAATCGCGTGATTTTGCGTTGCTCTTCGGCGGCGATGCGCAATTCGGCGGCTGGATCGTTCAGCAAACGCTGCCGAAACCCACTCAGGATTTCCTCGCTGCATTTGCCGGTAGCACAGATTAGAAAAACATAGCCGAATTTGTCGGTATAGGCTTGGTTCTGGGCGGCGAGTGCCTGCAAGACTTCGGGATCCGCCTTTTGTGCGGCGAATTGCTCTTTGGCTGACCAGCGGCTCGCGGTGGAGGATTGTTTGGCTTTGGCCTTTGTTCCGCCGATCGGCGGATGATGCAGAAAAGCCTCCAGCCAGTCTTCGCGCGAGAGTGCGGCCCACGTTTTGTCCGCGAATTCAAAGAGTTTCGCTGCAGAGGCAAAGGGCCTGTTAGCGGCTAGCTCCTGCGCCCACTTCCTGGATCCACAGCAATCGAGCAGCGCCCGCAAAGCCCTCTGGCGAGGCTGGCGATTGAATCGCTCCAGCGATTTTTTATAATCCGCGGGAATTTGCGCCCGGCCGAAGAGCCGAAGGCGGCTGACTCCGCCATCAGGAAAAATCTGGAAGCGCACGTGAGTTGCGACACCTGTGTGTTGAAGATTCTTGAAAACGTGGCGATGATTGGCTTTCAGTTTGGTGTTGGGGAGCTGTTCTTCCCAGGCGAGTGACGCTGCATTCGATGCATCAACTGAAGAATTCTTGGCCGAAGTCACTTGCAACGCGCAGGAGTCCGGATAATTTCCTTTGAAGTGCGCCGTGTCGACTTCCACACGACGAATTGTCCCGGGAACTCCGAGTTTCAGGATGACCCAATCGTGCCCGGGGCCGCGCCTGCGTTTGGTTTCCCACCCGTCGCCCATGTTTTTCGCGCGATAGGGCATCAGGAGGTTCCGGGGAGCGCCATAGAACTGATCGCTGGAGGCCACTACGCTGCCGCCATTTTCCACGGCGACCAGATCGATTTCCGCGCGCGACAGCAGGCCGAGACCGGGAACTGCCTCGCCGTGAACACGCAAGCGGGCGACGCCGCCGTCAGGGTAAATTTTCAAACGCAAATGAGTGAACCTTGCACTGTTCTCGACTGCAAAAAGATTCCGAGAGTCGCCCTTGAGCGGCGTTTCAGGAAAAATCGGGATCCATTTTGTTTTGGTGGATTGCAGGCGGCTTTTTTCGCTTTTATAAGGGTGATGTTCGCCAAGGTCGCAGCCTTCAAGCGAAAATCGCTCAGGATAATTCCCCGTGAAGAAACTGGTGTCGACGACGATGCCGCGAATCACCCCCGGCAAGCCCAGCCGCACGATGCACCAATCGTAGCCGGGCGTCCGGCGGCGGCGCGATTCCCAGCCATCCATCCATTTTCCCCGAGAGGTGTATTTTCCTTCGATGAAAACAGGATTGGACTCCTTGATGAGACTTTCTTTGGGCGCGAAAAAGTCGTCGTTGGCCTCGAGCACACGGCCGCCGAGGCGTGCGGCGGCGAGGTCGGCGAGTTGAGTAAAGTCCTTCATCGTTTGCCTCGAAGGAGGACTTTCCCCGCGGGGGCTGCGCAGAAATTGCCACGCTCAAAAATCTTTAAGCCGCGCAGGAAAGTGGCTTCGACTATACCCATAAGGCCGCGTCCCGCATAGGGCGTCAGCTTGTGGCGGTGATGAAGTTGCGCGGGATCGACTGTGAAGCCCGCGTCTGGATTCCAGACGACAAGATCGGCGTCGCGACCGGGCGCGATCGCACCTTTCTGTTGATCGAGGCCGGCGAGACGGGCAGGCGCTTCGCAGAGCCACCGGGCAAGATGCGTGAGGGAAAAGCCGCGACGTTTTGCCTCGGTCCACACGGCGGGCAGGCTGAGCTGCAGGGAAGCGATGCCGCCCCACGCATCCAGAAAATCGCCGCTCTCCTGGCGTTTCATTTCAGGCGGGCAGGGAGAATGGTCGGTGGTGATCATGTCGATCGCCCCCTCCCGCAAGCCTGCCCATAGCCGCTCGCGATTTTCGCGTTCGCGAATCGGAGGAGCGCACTTGAACTGCGTGGCGCACTCGGGAATCTCTTCCGAGGCGAAGGTCAGATAATGCGGACAGGTTTCGACAGTCAACTGCCGGCCGGCGGCTGACGATTTTTGAATATTTGGAATCGCGTCGGCGGAGGACAGATGCACAACATGAACGCTCGCTCCGAACTCAGTGCTCAGCCGCAAGAGGAGAGCGATCGCCTCATTCTCCGCGGCTCGTGGCCGCAAGGCGAGCCAGGTTTGGTATGACGTCCGCGAAGCATTGTCAGGAAGGAGTTTCGCCGCTTCGATAATCGGCCCCGGCAATTCACAGTGGCCAAGCAACGGCGCGCCGACTCTAGCGAGGATGGGCAGTGCTTCCCGGAGATCGGCTTCGCCCACACTGGCGAACTCTTGCACGCCGCTATCGATCAGAAAACATTTGAAACCGAAGCAGCCCGCTTCCCAAAGGCCGCGAAGTTCGTGAGCGTTGCCGGGGACGACACCGCCCCAGAATCCCGTGTCTACTGACAATTTGCTAGCCGCGGCGGCGAGTTTCGTGTGAAAGGCGGCGACGGTTGTTGTTGCCGGAATGCTGTTCAGCGGCATTTCGACGAGCGTAGTGATGCCGCCAGCGGCCGCGGCACGTGTGGCGGTAAAAAAACCTTCCCATTCGGTTCGACCCGGTTCATTGATGTGGACATGGGTGTCCACCAAACCCGGCATCACCACGAGATCGCCCGCTTCGTAAATGTTGGTTACGTTTGGAACGTCGCTAAAACTAGAAATCCTTTCAATGACACCGCCGCGAATGTGAATGGACGCAGCGCGCTCCCCATTGGGAGTGACCACGCGATTGCCACGGACGATCAGCTCGGTTTTACCGTTGGAGCTACCGGAGATATCGGAATAATCGGGCATGTTCGGTTAGCCCGCAAGGCTTTCGCAAAATTCAGCGAGGAGATTCTGTGCTACGCGAAGGCGGTAACGCGCAGTGGAGCGGATATCGTCGATCGGCGCGATTTCGCGGGCCAGCGCCTGCTGCGCGGCATGCAACAGCGGCGGTTCCAGCTTTTCACCCCGCAATATTTTTTCTGTTTCGGCCGCACGGAGCACCGTTGGAGAGACACTCCCGAGGGCAATCCGCACTTCTGTGATTCGTCCGCCGTCCATACGTGCGGCGCCCGCAAAGCAGACCTTGGAGATCGCTTGCGCCTTTCGCGTGCCAACCTTGCGATAAAAATGCTTCGAAAAACTCTGGCTGCGCGGAAGGCGGATCGCGCAAATCAATTCCTCGCCGCGCAGGTCAATCTGCTTGTAGCCCTTCCAGAAGCCGCGATAAGGCACCCAGCGCGCGCCGGCGGCGGAAACCAGTTCGAGCTCCGCGTCATAAACGAGCAGCGCGGGCGGCGAATCCGCGGCGGGGGAAGCGTTGGCAATGTTTCCCCCCAGGGTGCCGCGATTCTGAGTGGCGATGCTGCCGGTTTCGGCGGCAGCCTGGCACAGCAGCGGGAATTCGCGGCGGAGAACGTCGTGGCGGCGAATTTC
>DATHOY010000067.1:0-7534 GCA_035484435.1 Vulcanimicrobiaceae bacterium
TTTTCGGATGCGCGGCCGAGTTTCTGGCGGGTGGCGTTTCCGCCGGAAGACTGGTCGCCCAAACATCCGGAAGCGCGGACCATGCTGTCCACGAATCCGATCACGCAGAGCAAGAAGTAGAAGTAGAGCGCTCCTGTCTCCCTTTTCCAAACTATAGCTTGAGCTTGACCTTTAGGCTGAGATCCTTCGGCTACCCTCGTCGGGTGGCCTCAGGATGACACTTTGCTCATTTTGTTAAGACACTCGGCGAATGATTATTTTTGTGTTGGGAGAAATGCGGGCTACACTTTTGCGCATGCGATATTTCTCCTTTCTGCTTGTTTTGCTTTTCCCAAACAATACCTGGTGGGCGGTGCAGGAAAGCGGCGTGGACTCGAATCTGCGCGGTGTCTGCGTGGTGTCTGAAACGCAGGCGGATGAAAAAACGATCATTTGGGCGAGCGGTTCGCAGGGCGCGGTGGTGCGTTCGACAGATTCCGGGAAGACGTGGAAGCGGCTACGGATTCCTGGCGCGGAATCGCTGGATTTTCGAGGGGTGCAGGCTTTCGACGCAAAGACGGCGTACGTGATGTCCAGCGGGGAAGGCGCGCAATCGCGAATTTACAAAACCACGGATGGCGGAGAGCGTTGGAAACTGCAATATCAGGGTGGACAAAAGGAGTTTTTCCTGGATGCGCTGATTTGTGAAGTCGAGACGCGCTGCACGGCGCTGAGCGATCCGGTGGATGGAAAATTTGTGGTACTGGCAAATACGGACGGCGAGCACTGGACGGAGTTGCCGCGCGAGAAAATGCCAGCGGCCTTGCCAAAGGAAGGGGCGTTCGCGGCGAGCAATTCGTCACTTTGTTTGGAGGGGAACGTCATCCACTTCGGAACAGGCGGCCCCGCGGCGCGAGTGTTTGCGTCACAAGATTTCGGGAAGACGTGGACGGTGGTGGAGACGCCGATCGTTAGTGGGAATGCGTCGTCGGGAATTTTTTCGCTCTTGTGCGATGAAAGGAAGCTGGTGGCGGTCGGTGGGGATTATCAGGATCCGGTACGAGCATACAAGAATGCAGCCGTTTCCAAGGATGACGGAAAAACCTGGGAGTTGGCGGTGCAACGGCCCGGTGGGTATCGCTCGGCGGTGGGAAGATATGACGGCGGGTTCGTAGCGGTTGGGCCCACGGGCGCGGAGACGAGCGTGGACGGTTTGCACTGGAAGTCCATCGGCAAAGTGAATTTCAATGCGTTTGCGTTTCCTATACCCGGAAATGACGGTTGGGCAGTTGGTCCTCGCGGAACGGTGGCGAAGTTTCTGGATCAGACGAAATATCTGATTTGAGGGGCGAGCCGGGCGCGGAAATTCCGGCAGCCGATTCGGGGCAAACTTCCTGACGGGCGAATTCTGGCGATTAGCTGGACACCGTAAAAGCGGGAGCTTTGCTCCCGCACTCAAAAGTAGGAGTATTCCCTCGAGGTTTGGTGCGGCGTTAGGGCGCGGATTGTTGCGCGGTGGCGTGAACGCCGGCGGATGTGAATTCGAAGCGGATGAGCCAGGCGCTTGGGATGCCGTGGCCGGCGGCTTCGGCGCCGGAGAATTGCCACTGGCGGGCGGCCTTTTCGGCGAGGCCGGCAAAATAACGGCTAGGGCCGGGTGAGTCCAGGCTCGAGCTGACTACGTTTCCCGCCGCATCCACCTGAACTTTCACAAGCACATGAAACGTGCCGTGAATCGTGGCGAGCGATTTCCGCGGCGGCTCGGGGAGGACTTCGTTCAGGACTTCGCCGCGGCCCGGGGCTTCGGATGCCGATTTTGCCCGCGGAGCAGGCGCGGGATCCGTGCGCAAAACAGCAGGAGCGGGAACAGGGGAGGAGTTTTCAGCGGGAAGTTTCGGATTGTTCGGCAGCTCGCTGGCGGCGATTCTTTCAGGGGCTTTCGCCGCGGGAGCTGCCGCCGGTTTCGGCTTGGCGGCTTCGACAGGCTTCGCCACGGCGGGCTGTTCGGTGTTTACCGAGGCGGAGGCGGCGGAGGGCTGACCCCGAAAGTTGAGGAGCTTGGGAATGGCGAAGATTAGCCCGGCGAAGACGGCGGCGCCGAGTACGATAGGAACGAGATAATTGGGGAGCGTGAGATCGCCGCGATTCGCGGGAGGTGTGATGCGGCGCGCCGGAGCTTCCGCATGAGCAGAGGCGGGCATTTTTGCCAAGGGCACGGCGGGTTCGTTCGAAAGCGGCACGCTGAGCGGAGCGAGATCCGGCATGGATTCCGCCGGCGCCGGCGCGGAAACTGGCAACGAAGAAGCCACGGCTGCCGCGGCTGCCAGTGGAGCGGGATTTAGGCGCGCGGCGATTTCGGCGACGCTCCAGCGATGGCTCGGGTCGTGGCGAAGCGCATGTTTGGCAATTACCAGGAACAGGTCGGGGAGTTCGCGAGGAACCACAGGGTCCGCGGAGTGCTCCGAGGAAAAGGCCGGGGGATGTTGGGTGAGAGCTTCCACGAGCGTGATGCCCAGCGACCAGACGTCTTCCTTGGCAGAAACGGGTGCGGACTGCATTTCAGGTGCGTCGTAGACGTCGCGGCCGCGGAGAAGCTGGCGCCTGTTGCCGATGGGAAAGAGCGAATCGCTCGAAAGTTTCAGACGGTCGTGGGTGGCGAGAATATTCGATGGCTTCAGGTGGCCGTGGACGAGGCCTTTGCCGTGGAGATAAACGAGGACATCGAGTGCCGGGTCGAGGACGTCGCGCACTTCCTCGGCGGTGAGGGCGCGCTGCGGCAAGATTTCGCCGAGATTCTCTTCGGCATACTCCATGACCGCGTAGATGAAGGGCAAATCTTCCAGGCGGCAGCGGCCGGCGTCAAAAATGGTCAACAGGTTTGGATGGGTAAGATGAGCGGCGCGCTTCCAGAGGCCGAGCTGATCTTCGGCGACGGGCGCGCCAGCGGCCACCAGCTTCAAGACCGCCTTCTGGCCCGGAGCGCCCGGCAGCTCGGTCAGGAAAACAGCGTTAAATTCCGTGCTGGCCAGGCATTGGCCCAGGGTGAATTTGCCATCGACGGGCTGGCCTTCCCATTTCTTCCACTGTTCGCTCATAGCGCACCCCACGCGAAGTGATTCGGATAACCGCACAGCCAGGCGGGGAGTTTACTCCCGCAGCCTGTATGGGAGAAGCACCAAAGCGTCTGGACTGGGCTACGTCGGGAAAGACCGAGGGTAGCAGGCGCCGGGGGCTGGGCGCTTGTCGCCCCCATCTTCGCACAGGAATGGATGGAAGCAACAGAGTACCTGTTGCCGGTTAGGTAGCAGAGGAGGTACGGGGGAGGAAGGCTTGGGCGGCGAGGGCGAGTAAGGCGGGAAAGCAGACCAGAACATAGCGAGGCTCGGGAGTTTCGAGCGTAGTGAGGAATGCAGTGCGGACCAGGATATAGAGGAAGAAGAAAGCGAGGACGGCGCGCCCAGCGGGAGAGAGACGCAAGCGGAGCGCACCCCATAAGGCGAGTGCCAGATACAGAATATTGAGGAAGAACAGCAGGATGGTGATGCGCTGGTCGACTGGATCGAATTGATGCATGGCCCGAAGGGGAAAGACGTGGCCGGCGACCGGGAGCAGTTCGATGCGGGGGGTAAACCAGATGCGGACAGCGCGGCGGAGGGGGATCCAGAGATGGGTGCGAAGAGGGTGGCGGGCCGTTCGCTCGCGAGCGAGTTGCGCGAAGGCGGCGTCTTCCTCCGGCGTGAGCGTCAGATCGTCATTGTAGGTTTCGAGAATGGCAGCGACGCGATCGCGCTCATCGGGGGTATCGAAGGCCATGTCTGGGATGTCGCGAAGAGGAATTTCCTCGCCGTTCAGTTTCCAGGAGACCAGGTAGCAGTCGCGGACGCGATAGAGCCAGGTGCGCTCCCAGTCCATAAAGCCTTTGGGGACGAACTCGCCGGGGGAGTCTACGTTTTGAGAGGTGAGGGGTTGAAATTCGTGGAGGGTGACGGCGTTGCGGATGGTCCAGGGAACAAGGGGCAGGGCGGCTGCGACGGCCATCAAGGCGCATGTGAGGAGGAAGCGTCGAAATTCTCCCCGGCGAAGGAGGATAACAGCCAGGACAATAAATGCGATTGCCAGGAGTAGCGGATTTTCCGGACGGAAGAGTGTGCCGAGGCCAACCGCAAATCCGGAAAGCGCGGCGGCCCACCAATAGTTGCGGCCGGCGAGAGACCACGGGCCCAGGAAAGAACGGCCGGAGGCGCCTGCGATAACCGCGACGAAAAAAAGCATGGCGAGAGCGGTAAAGAGAACGGCCCAGACTTCGGTGAGGATCACGGAAACATAGTTTGCTGTGAAGGGACAAAGGGCGGCGAGCCAAAGACCAATGAGGAACGCGCGGCGAATATTGGCCGTTTCCGTCAAAAGAAGAGCGAGAAGAGTGGCCAGAGCGCCAATCAACAGGCAGTTAAAGAGTTCCACGAAGACCTGGGAAACAAGAACGGCGCGGTGGGCGGCGGCGCCGGTGTGGCCAGTGATCGCATAAACGATCGCGAGAAAGGCGGGATACCCGGGCATGCGAATGTGGACGGAGGTTAGCTGGCCACCTATGTCCATGGCGTATTGACCGCGCTTCAGCCAGTTGGTGGCGAGTTCGTCGTACAAGACGGTGTCGCCGGATTCGGCGGGATAGCGCAACGCAAACAGAAGGCGCATGGCGGCGCCGAGGACGAGCGGGAAAATGGGGCTGGAGAAAACTCGCTTCATTCGTGCTTTGCATCTTACAATACGGGAGATATTGTTCCACTCGGCGGAGTGACCCAGGCCCGCCGGGCGAACCCAACCGCGCCCGGGGCAACCATAGTTCATGAAAGAACGAAAACCGATTTTCTACGATTCGGAGAAAGTCCGGTGGCGGCGCACGCGCCGGATCCTGGAAGTCAGCGGCGGACTGTTGACGCTGCTGCTGATTTATTTTTTCCTGACGATCGCTGGGAGTGTGGAATTGCCAGCGGCGCTGCTGCCAGACACGCGGCCGGTCTACCACTCGATTAAAAAGAAACTGTTGAAGCCGGTGGTGCAGCGCGAAGGCCGCCACAAGCGCGTGGCGAATATCGGGCAGGTTCCCAACACCTACGATCCGCTGCGGGCGGCATTTTTCGTAAGCTGGGATCCCAACAGCCTGGCGTCGCTGAAGAAACATTACAAAGACATCGACTTGCTGATGCCGGAGCAATTGCACGCCGTGTCCGCCGACGGGGCGCTCACGGTGGTGGACTACGAGCGCATCCAGACGGTGAAGGCGTCGCCGGCCGAAGCACTTTCCCGGCTGCAGCAGGACAAACTGCACCAGTGGCTGCGTTCGTTGAACCCACCATTCGAACTTCCAATGATGGGCCTGTTGAACAATTACGACGGCCAGGTGTGGCGCGTGAAAGAGATGGAAGAGTTGCTGGCAAGCTCCGATGCGCGCAGCCGGCTGATTTCGGACGCGACGCAATACGCGGTGATCGCCAAGCAGGCCGGGATCGTGGTGGATTTCGAGGAAGTGCCGGACGCGAGCCAGGAAAATTTCCAGAAGTTTATCGGGCAGTTTGCGCCGGCGCTGCATGCCGTCGGGCTGAAGCTGATGATTGCACTTCCGGCGCGCGACGATTCTTACGATTATGAATTTTTCGGCAAGGAAACCGACGCGATCATCCTGATGAATTACGACCAGCACTGGCTGACGTCGCCGCCGGGGCCGATCGCGGCGCAGGACTGGTTCGAGGAAAACCTGAGGCAGGTGCTGGAAGTGGTGCCGGCGCGGAAGATCGTAATGGGCATTGCGAACTACGCGTACGACTGGACGGAGACTGCGAAGAAGGAAAAACCGCACGCGGAGGAGTTCAGCATCCAGGAAGCGCTGCTGCACGCGTATGAATCGGAAAGCGAGGTGGAGTTCGATGCGGCTTCGCTGAATCCGCACTATTCGTATTCGGACGAGCAGAATCACACGCACCAGGTGTGGCTGCTGGACGCGGTGACGGCCTACAACGAGCTGCGGGCCAGCGAACGGCTGGGCGTGCAGGGAACGGCGCTGTGGAGGCTGGGATCGTCGGACTCTTCGCTGTGGCCGGTGTGGGATGTGACGCATCCGGACGATGCGGTGCGCGCGAAACTGGCGGACCTGCCACCGGGGCCGGATCTGATCCTGGAAGGCGACGGAGATATCTGGCATATCGCGGACGTGCCCAAACAGGGGCATCGGACGATTACGTACGATCCGGCGACGGCGCTGATTACCGGCGAAACTTACGACGCTTATCCGCTTTCGTACGACATCGACCAGATTGGCGCAGCGAAGAACAAGATTGTTTTGTCGTTCGATGACGGACCGGACCGGAGATGGACGCCGAAGATTCTGGATATCCTGAAAGAAAAGAAGGTGCCTGGAATATTTTTCGTGATCGGAGAGGCCGCGAACCAGGCGCCGGACCTGCTCAGGCGGGAATATTACGAAGGGCACGAGATCGGGAACCACACATGGACGCACAAGCAGTTCGATGAAATATCGCGAACTCAGGTGAAGTGGGAACTGAACCTGACGCAACGATTGATTGAGAGCACGCTGGGCGTGAAGTCTCTCTTTTTCCGCCCGCCGTACGGCATCGATCACCAGCCGGAGTATGCGGAGGAAGTGGCGCAACTGCCTTACCCGCAGGAATTGGGCTACATCATCGTGGGGCAAAGGATCGATCCGGACGACTGGCGGATGACGGAGGACAAGAAGCAGCGTCCGGCGGAGGAAATTGCGGACGACGTGCTGCGGCAGGCAAAGAACGGCAACGTAGTGCTGCTGCACGACGGAGGCGGGGAGCGGGCGCAGACGGTGGCGGCGCTGCCGCTGATCATCGATGAGTTACGGGCGAAGGGCTATCAGTTTGTGGCGGTTTCGGATCTGCTGGGAAAACAGCGCGCGGACCTGATGCTGCCGCTGACGTTCCGCGAGCGGCTGGCGGCGCAGGCGGATGGATTCATTTTCAGCATATTTCAGTGGTCGCGGTTCGCTATCGCGACGGTATTTATTTTGGGGATTGTGCTGGTGAGCGGGCGGGCGGTGATCATCGGCATTTTGGCGATCATCGAGAAAATGCGGCCGGACAACGCGAAACTGGCAGAACCCCCGCCGGAAGTGACTGTGCTGATTCCGGCGTACAACGAAGAGAGCGTGATCGTGCAGACGGTGCAGTCGGTGCTGATGTCGGATTTGCACGATATCCGCGTGATTGTGGTGGATGACGGATCGTCGGACCGGTCGCTGGAGTTGCTGCAGAGCCATTTCGGCAGGAACGATTGCGTGCAGATCATTCACCAGGTAAATCGCGGAAAGGCCGCGGCGCTGAACAACGCGCTTACGCACGCGAACACGGAGTTTGTGGTGACGATTGACGCGGACACGGAAATCGAGCCGGATGCGATCCGCAAGCTGCTGCGACATTTTTCGGATCCGAAAGTGGGCGCGGTGGCGGGAAATGTAAAGGTGGGCAACCGCTCGCGCTGGCTGACGCGCTGGCAGGCGCTGGAATACATCACC
>DATHOY010000068.1:0-32215 GCA_035484435.1 Vulcanimicrobiaceae bacterium
CGATTTAAGCTCATGTAGCGTCCACCTTTAGGTGGACGCGCACTCCTAGTCGAAGAAACACTAGCACGCCCGAACACAGAGGGGATGCCTTAGCAATCTCGCGCGCGGAAGGAAACCACCTTCTCAGGGCAGCGGCACTCCCGGAGTAGCCACAATCCCTGCCATCTTCAAAAGCTCCAGATACTCCGCCTCCGTGATAGGCGAAATGATCAGTCTCACATTCTTCATCAGTTTCGCTTTTCTCACCGCCGGATTCGCTCGCATCTCCGCCAGCGTCACCGGCCGCGGCAATTTTTCAAACGCGCGCAGATCCGCCACCAGGTTCTTCCCTTTGTGGTCGTGCGGGTCAGGGTACGGGTCCCGCGTCACTTCAGCGATCGAATACAGCGAACGCTCCGGCGCGGAGTGATAGCACAGCACACGATCCCCGCGCTTTACCTGCTTAAGCGCGCGAATCGCGTCGGGTTTCGAACCCGCCCCGTGCCACATTTCCTTGCCCTTAACAAAGAGCGTGTCCCAGTGATAGTGATGCGGGTCGGTACTGAAGATCCAATAATGTCGTGTCTGAGGAGTCGCAGTCGCCATCTTCACCCAAAGCCGGGGGAAATATACACGGTCGAACAAGGAAAACCAAACAAAATGTGAGGGATAGAGGCACTACGGTGTGCAAAACCTGAAAAAACCCGAGCGCTCATCCCTGAAATTCTTGCAACTCCCTTAGTTTCTTTTTGTTACCCCAGGACTGCCCCGAAATATTCCTCTTCCTGTAGCTCATCCCACATCTATAAAGATGTCTTCTCCCCGCACCTCGGTGTGGTAACAATCCACTCCTGCCTCAGGATTCTGCACCGCCTTGCCGTTCGTCACGTCAAACTGCCACCCGTGCCACGGGCAAGTCACCACCTGGCCTTCCAGCGAACCCTCTCCCAGCGGTCCTCCGCGATGCAGGCAGGTGTTATTGATCGCATATATCTTCCCGCCCACATTGGCCACCGCCACCGCTTTCCCCTCCACCTGCAACTCGCGTATCGTTCCCGCCGGAACTTCCGCCACCTTCACCGCCCTCACAAATGCCATCGCGCCCTTCCATTCTCCCGAAGACTTCTTCCCCAGGCTTTCCCGAAGCCAGGGCTCTATTTTCTAGCTTCGGATCGACAATTCTCTATCGTCGCGCAGTATATTCTTGGTCTTCGCCGCCGTCAAAATTTTCCCCAACGCTCGCCCACTCTATGTTTGCCCGGCCCCCGCTCCCACCGCCCGCACCGTCAACTCCTCCGGCATCCGCGAATGATCGGGAAAATTCCCATACAACTTCTCCCCCGGCTCTCCCGCTGTTACCGCCAACACCAAATACCGCCCGCCCACAAAACACCCTTTCCACGACTGCCCCACTCCCCCAAACACCTCTTCCCGATCCCCGCGCGACTTGATCGCATTGATCCCCACCTTGAACGCCCGCAACTCCTCCGCCACCCGCCGCGCAATCTTCCCGTCATCGCACGCAATCGAAGACACCAGCGCCCCGTTCGAAATGTTCATTTCTGAAATCA
The DNA here is from genome assembly GCA_035484435.1 of Vulcanimicrobiaceae bacterium. Classification (GTDB taxonomy): domain Bacteria; phylum Acidobacteriota; class Terriglobia; order Acidiferrales; family UBA7541; genus Acidiferrum. The sequence goes on from DATHOY010000068.1 coordinate 1,551, forward strand.
GTTCCTCGATATGGTCCACCACCACGATCGTATCCAACGGCCCAAACGGCTCGCTGTGATACAGCCGACAATTCTTCGGGATATTCAGCAGCGCCCCCGGCCCTACATATGCCGACGTATCCTGGTTTGGAAAAATCATGCTCTCCTGCACCCCGCCCTCAAACAGGCTGATCGCGCCCTTCCCCAACGCCTCCACGTACAGCACTCGCAGCTCCTCCACCTTTTTACTGTTGATCAGCGGCCCGAAATCCAGCTTTGGCAGCGCGTCCGACTCCTTCTCGACCATCACCGGATTTCCATACCGCAATCCGCGCAGCAGCGGCAGGTACATCTCCAGAAATTGCGGAAACAGTTCTCGCTGCACCACATACCGCACATACGCCGTGCACCGCTGCTTCCCGTAATCAAATCCCTTCTTCAACTGCTGCCCCAGCCCGCTCCAATCCGAAAACTTCCACACCCCGTACGTGTTCACCCCCTCCATCTCCAGCATGTACCTCTTGTTTTCGTCATAGAGCGACGAAGCGATCACTCCGCCGTTCGTCTTCCCTCCTACAAACGCCAGGCAATCCACAAATTCATTCCGCACCAATGCTTCGCTCAACTGGCCGCCCGATCCGCTCACCAGCGACACTGGCAGCCCGCACCTCCGTGCCACCGCATGTGCCAGTGTCAGCGCGTACAGCCCTCCGTCCGTCGGCGTTTTTGAAATCGTCGCGTTCCCCGCCAGCGCCTGCACCAGCACCGAATGCATCAGCACAGACATCGGATAATTCCACGAAGCAATATTCGAAATCAGTCCCAGCGGCGCCCGCCTCCCCAGCATGCTCTCGATGTGCGAAACGTACCATTCCACTCCGCTGATGCACCGCTCAATATCCGTCAACGCCTGCGCGTACGGCTTTCCGATCTCCCACATCAGCAAAAGCGCGATCAGCTCTTTCTGCTTTTGCAGTCCCGCCAGGCACTCACTCACGCACTGCCGACGCTCGTCCAGATCCGTACGCGCCCACCCGGCTGCCTCCGCCTTCGCAAACTTCACCGCCGTCCGGGCGGTCTCCAGGTCAATCATCGGGATTCGCCCCAGGCTCCGCCCGTCAATCGGCGATTCGTAGTGCCTCCCGAATCCCGGATCCTTCCATTCCCCCTCAATCAGATTGAGAACCCGCCCCTCGGAATCAAACGCTTCCGGCGTTTCCGATTTAATGCGTGCGGACAAGCTTTCCCATTCGGCAATCGGCGCAACTATAGGCATCTTCGGCCCCCTCCCTGAAACAGGGCCATAAGTGTAACTTTAGTTGCCTCGCCACTTCCTTCAATTTTTCTTATGGACCCCACAAGGAAATATTCTCAACTTTTCGTTCCATTCTCCATCGTGGCGCCATTCCTTTGGTCTCTATTCGCTCCGCCCCGCCTGCTCGATGGTAATCCCCTGCACCAGCCCGTCGAACTGCGCTTGCAGGCCCTCGCGTTTTGTCTTCTGTTCGCCGATCTCTTTTTGCAGCGAGGCCAGCCGGTCTTCTTGTCCGTCCAGTTCCTTCGCATACCTCAGCAGCAGAGCCTTCTCCTCCGGGCTGCCCTTCAACGCTTTCATATTTTCTCGCAGCCGCGTCTGGCCCTTCTCGATCGACTCCGTCTCCTGCTGCCGCGCCTTGATTTCCTGATCCACCCCGGCGATTTCAAATTTCTTGGCAATCACCTTTTGCAATTCCGCCTCAACCGCAGGGGTAATCGCTCCCTCCTGCACAAACGCCTCAACCTGGTTGTCCGTCAGCGTGGAAATGTGGATTCTCGAAACCTCCCCACGGCTTTCCTTGATGGCGAATTTCTCCGTCTTCCCCGGCGCCACTTCCACCCGGAATCTGTAGCGCGTGGCACTCGTCTCCTCCGGTTTCATCTCTTCCGCCAGTTTCCACCCGCTACGGATCGGATATTCCAGAATCATCTGCCGCGATGTCACGTCCGCGTTGTGAATTAAATACGTCGTGGTGTCCCACTCCTCGCGGTGCACTGCCATAACCCCCTTCAGGATCGTGGTCCTCGTCACGGCTTTCGAGCCCGTCACGTCGCGTTTCGCTACGCGCACCGCCTTATCCGCTGCGAAAGACAGCAACCGCCGTTCTCCCGGGTGCAGAAGCTCCATGATCCCCTCTCCCGCAAAGCTATCCTGCTCCAGCACATTAAACGTCCCGCCATCGAGCGTCAGTCCCGAACTGTTCTTCAACCACAAGGCGCGCAGCGGAGTCGCCTGCGGCCCCCCGTCTTCGTCCGAGGTGACCAGCGTGACCTTCTCCGCCTCAATCGGCGCCTGCACAATCGGCACCAGCGCCGACTGGTTCTTCAGCACCGTGATTTTTTCCTTCAAGTTGTACTCAAACAGGTCCCCAACCGCGGCCCCCTCGGCCGCCGCCACTTCCTTGCTCAGCAAATCGCTCACCTCGCTGCTCTCCTCCGGCTCTTCGAGTTCCTCCGGCAATTTCGGGGGCGCCATTCCTGCTCCGCCAATCACCCCGCCCAACACTCCTCCCGCGGAGCCTCCTGGAACGCCACCGGCCACTCCACCCATAATCGCTCGGGGTGAACTCAGCTTCCCGGCCTCCATGCTCGCCTCGTGTGCCTGCGGCGTCAGCATTACAGACTCCGGCAAGGGAACCACCGGCCGTCGCGTATAGTACGGCTGCGAAATATTCTGAATAAACGATTGCGGCGTTCCAGACACTAGCGAAAGCTTCACATCGCTCCAGTCCTCCCCCACCGTGTTGTCCACAATGGCCCACCCCTGCAGAAATGCCTTCGCCGGCGCCCTCGGCAGCACGATCCGATACGTGCTCTTCCACACTGGAACTTCGCTGATGTAACTCACCATAACTTCCCGTTCACCGCTCCCCGAAGCCCCAATCGTCATCCGCCGCAAGTCTTTCGATCGCGTTGCTCCCATCAGGCTCAAATAGCGGTCAATATCCTTATGAATCTCCGGATCGGCCGCGCGAACCGTCACCGCCGGCCCCAGCTCAAACAGACGCATCTCCCCCGCATCGGTCACAATCGCCAACTGCGTCACCTGAATCGGGTTTTCCTTGCTACCTGCTTTTTCAACCGTCTCCACGCTGAATATTTTTCCCACCACGTTGCTCGCCCCGCTGTGCACCTCAACACGAGTCCCCCGCAATGCAATCAGCAGTGCCGCGCTGGTCACGTCCTCACCCAGTGGGATTTGCAAACCCCGCAGCTGCACATCCAGCGGCGCGACCGAGTTGTAATGGACCGCGTTGATCCGCCCGCCATTCAAGTCCACCAGCGTCAGCGACTTCAGCACATCATTCAGTTGCGCCGTCGTAAACTCAATCCGCAGGTCCTGGTTTCCCCACACCCGTCCGGTGTGTTCGAAATAACCCACGCCGTTTTTGTAGAGCACCACTTTTCTGACCGGTAGGGACGCAATTTTATCCGTCGCTGTCTCGGGAACTTTTGGGGTGGTTTTTTTCTCGGAAGACGTTTGGGCGAAAGCGGCTGTGGAACACAGCAAGAAAACAGACAAGTAGCATATGCGCATCTGCGGGCCTCCCGCACAACTTAAGGGGACACTACTCGTTAGACACCGCTCGCGCGCTTCGGGAGCCCGATTTTAGTAGTGGAATATGAACCCGGCTTACTTCGCAGTTTCATTCTGAAAACGGCCGCAACCTGGTCGGCTGGCGATACCGGAACCGCCACCCCTGCACGTCACTCACGTCTCCCCTGCCCCAGACCCATGCCGCCGCCTCCCCGGCATCCTACATGATCTTTACCGGCCCCAAATCCTCCTTCATCTGCTCAAACGCTTTCGTGCTCTTCCTTGTCCCTTCCCAGTTCTCTCCGGGATAAGCGCGCTGCAGTTGAATCGTCAAAAAACTCCCGCGGATCAGGCTCGAGTCGTGGTTCGACCAAAGCTTGCTCGTACTCCTGTCTCCGTACCGGTTTATGATCAGCCGCGAAAAATTCGGCGCCTCCCTCGGGTCGTATCCGTGCTCAATAACGTTTTCCAGCCCCAACCGGTCCGCCTGGTTTTCCAGTTCGCGTTGATGACCGTTCACTACCGAGGCGATTCCGATGTTGGCCATGAATATCCCCAGATCGCCTATAAACGCTCCCGCGGCAATCCCGGCGATGGTCAACCCCACTCGTTGTCCTCGTGTTTCCTCCACCTCTCGCTTGTAATGCGTCTGCAGAACGTGCGCGATCTCATGGCTCATCACAAACGCTAGTTGCGATTCGTTTTGGATGGCCCCCAGCAGACCCGTGTTGATCAGCAAGGTTCCGTCTGGCAGCGAAGCCGCGTTTATTTCCGGGTCCTCTATTACGAAAAATCGGAATTCGATCGGTCGGCTGGTTCCCTCGGCGCCCTCAGGCAAGAGGGAATCGCCCAGGTGCGCAACATATTCCCTCACGCTTTTTTCCGCCAGCAACTTCAGCCGCCCCTGCACCTTCTTCCCTTGCCGGAATTCCAGAATCTCGATCCCTGTCTGAGGTTCTTTCGCCTGTTGTATCTCTATATCGTGCGGCATTTTGTAAGCATCCGCCGAAGCCGGCGGCCCCAGGTCAATCTGCTCCGCATCCACTTTTCCGTCTTTCCGCCGGATCGCTGTGTACTTCACGTGGCATGCCGCGAGCTGTCCCTGGCTGGAAGCGGGGACTCCTGCCGTCGCTTTTGATACATTCCATTCCTTCTTGGTATCTCCGCTTACTTCCAACAAGAATCCGTCCAACTTCAGCTGTCCGTTTTGACCATTCGCAATTTTGTTCGCGTCTTCGGGCTCTTCCTGCAAATAAGCCGTGCCGCGAATCTTCTTGTCGCTCTCCCGCAAATCCACGCTGATTTTTTCGGCGAAAAACTTGTGCCGGTCCAGCCACTGCCCCTCCGCCTCAACCAGCATCCCCGTGGCCAACTCCTCCGCCTTCATCGGGTGCTCGCCGCTTCCGTCCTGCCCCATCACACGGCTAGCCGTTGTTGTCTCCAATCGGTCATCCAGGATCAGCACCGCCCTCTCGTCCACTCGTCCGGTAATATAACCGCGCAACTTCACCTTGTTGGAGCCGGCTGCTCCCCCCTCGAACAGAAGCATTGCCGTTATCCCCAATGCCAGCGCTCTTTGAATGGCCGCCCTGATACACATCCGCATCGCGGTCGTCTCCTTTTTGCTCAACTTTCTCTTTCCGCCGCTTTACTTCTTCTCTCCGAACTCTTTCTTCATGTCTTTGGCAATCTGCTGTGCCGCGAATTTCGCCATCGTCTTTTCATTCCATCTCGGATCCACTTTCACGTGCACGTGGAAAACGGATAGATCCTGTTTGTCGCTTCGCCTCACCACGTCCGCATCCATTTTCAGGCTTCGCAACCCCGCGCCGAATCCGATCAGCGCGCTCTTCACCGCGCTTCCCTTCTTGTACTCGGTCACCGTTCCCGTGATGATCACCGATTTCTCCGCGTCGGCGTCGTCCACCGCTTCTCCTTCGCCAATCACCTCGCTCACGAGCTTGGATTTCGTCAGTTCACTCCGCAATTCAGCATAAAAGTAGTCGTAGAACGCCGGTGACAACTCGACCCCTTCCGCCCCGGTAAAATGTTTCGCCTCTGCCGTTTTGAAGACTGCTTTTGTGTCTTTTGCGGCAGAGATGCCGGCAAACCCCAAAAGCACCAGCATCGCCATCTTCATTCGGATTCGCATTTCTCACCCCTCCATTTTTTAATCGCTCCGTGACTTTCGGAAAACTTTGCCGTGCGGATCGCCCTTTGATCCCTCTTCCACCGCTTCCACTCGCCCTATGGCTTCGCGTCCGCACCCGGCGCCGTATCCCCGCCTTTCCAAAGCAACCCCACCGCTTCCTTCAATTGCTGCCCTCGCAAAAAATTGCGTGCGGCGTCTTTCAGCGATTCTTCCAGGTCTTCCTGCACGTTTTTCTGCACATTTTTCTTCCTCGCCGCTCCCTTCGCGATCGACGTTCCCGAAGCCTTCACCTCCGCGGTCTCACCCGTCTTCGGATTCTTCACGATCGCGGTGAATTCCACCTTCCCAAAAAAATCAAGTCCCGAGCCCTCCGCCAGTCCGAAGTGAAAAAGATAGACTCGAATCGCCAAATCCGCCGAATTGCTGTCTGCCGCAAGCAGGTTCCCCGACTTCAACGATTCCTCCAGGGCCTCCCGCACAATCACCGTCGGCTGCCGGTCTAGAAATATCCCTCCCCGTGACTTCAGCACCAGCATCGGTTGCGCGTTCCCGGAGCGGTCTGCCATTTCCGTGATCCAGAACTTCGGCGCGTGTTCGAATTTCTGGGGCGCCACCGGTTCCGCCAGATGCACGCTGACGGTATTTTCCGGTTTGGGTTTTGGGTCGTCCGCGAAGGCCCGGGCCTGCATCGCGCACACCAGTGCCGCAAGGAAAAGATTTCCTTTCAATCTGCTTGTCAATTGCATGGTCTTCTCCGTCCCCGGTCGAATCCCTGCTCTGTTGATTTGTCTGGATCGTTCCTGAAAGTTAGGACCTGGGTGTACCCGGTTCTCTGCTCGGTCGCCTGGAACTCGAGTTCCGTCCGCTCGAGAGGGTCGGCCACTCCCCAAGTCTTCCGGACAACTACACTGGGGCAAGTCTAGCTCACTTCACCTTCGCAATTTCCGCGCCCTGCGCTTATCTGTTCCCTGTAAGTTAACTGTACTTCCCTTCAAGCGTTGCAAAGTCCACCGCTTGCTCAGGGTTAGCAATCCTCCCGCGCTCTGGGGCGCAGGTTCTACCTCTTCACGTCCGGGTCCTGAATCTTCTTCGCCACCATCTTCCAATATCCCACCGGCCGCAACCGCTGCAAAATATCTGCGATCTTGCAATCCCTCCCAATCAAGACCCGCGGCTCGTATTTTTCCACGCCCTTCAAGATCCGCGCTGCCGCATCCTCCGCCGTCGTGATTGCCACGCGGTCAAATCGTGAAACGCTGTCCGGATACAAACTCGCTTTCGCCCGTGCCCCCAGCTTCGCCTTCTTCGCGATTGCCGTCTTGATCCCCCCGGGATGCACGCTGGTAACAAAAATGTTCGTCCCTTCCAGTTCATGCCGAAGCGATTCCGTAAACCCTCTCACCGCAAACTTGCTCGCGCAGTAAGCCGTTTGCCCGACCACCCCCACCAGCCCGAAAACACTGGATGTATTCACGATGTGCGCCCGCCGTTCCTTCTTCAAAAGCGGCATGAAATAAAACACGCCGTAAATCACTCCCCAGAAATTAATCTCTGTCAACCAGCGAATATCTTCCAGCGACAGCTCTTCAAATTTCCCCAGCACCGCCACGCCCGCATTGTTGAAAAGCATAGTCGCTCGCCCGTGTTTCGCCTCCACCTCCTCCGCAAACGCTTTCATCCTCGCCTCGTCCGCCACATTGACAATGTGCTGCGTCACTTTTCCCTTCGCCGAACCCAGCAGCGCCGCTGTCTCCGCCAGCCCCTTTTCGTCCACATCCGAAATGGCCAGCGAAGCGCCCAGCCAAGCCAACTGCTGTGCCAGACAACGCCCCATCCCCGATCCCGCTCCCGTAATCACCGCCACACCCTCGTTCAGAAATCCCATCAGCCCACCTTCACATTTGGATTCGCAATCTCGAACTCATCCGAACGCACTACTACCATAATTCGCGGCAAGCAGCCAGCCCCGCACTTAATCGTGGAATCTTTGTTTTACGCCTGGGGATAGTACACGCGCACAGTATTCCGCCCGCTGCGCTTGGCCTCATACAGCATCTGGTCCGCTTTTCGCACCAACCCGCCAAACTCCGGCATCTCTTTCCCGGCGTTTCCGGCAATTCCAAAGCTCGAGGTCACACTGACGCTCTGCCCCTGAAACGGAAACGATAGTGCCGCGAACTGTTCCCGGAACCGGTTCACCGTCGTTTCAATATGTCCAGCTTCCACATGCGTCATCACCAGCAAAAATTCATCGCCACCCAGCCGTCCACAAATATCCGAAGAACGCGTGATCCGCTTCAGCAAATCCGCAAACGTCTTGATGACGATATCCCCGGCATGATGCCCGAAACTATCATTAATCGTCTTGAACGAATCGATGTCGCACACCACCACCCACAGTGAAAATCCGTGTCGCGCCGCCCCGCGCAACTGCTTGAACGCCCACTCCTCAATCGCTCGCCGGTTCGGCAATCCCGTCAGTGGATCCGTCCGTGCCGCCTCTTCCAGCTTGACGCTCTTCGCCGCCAGTTCGCGGTTCAAATCAATAATCCGCCGCCCCACCCCGATGCGCGCCAGCAGTTCCCCCGGATCGAAAGGCTTCGCCAGATAATCGTCGGCCCCTGCCTCCAGCCCCTTCACCACATTTCCCTTTTCCGTGTTGCTGGTCATCAAAATGATGTAGGTGTACGGCTTGCCCTGGTCCGCGCGAATCCGCTGGCACAATTCCGGCCCTGACAAATCCGGCATCATCCAGTCCGTCACTACAATCGACGGTGAATACTCCTCAATCAGTTGCAGCGCCTCTTTGCCATTCCGGGCGAAATGTAAACTGAATGGCTGCGACTCAAGTACCTGTTCCACCAGCTTCCGGTAAACAGGCGAGTCGTCAACCACCAGTACATCGTAGATGGATCCCGGCGCATTCATGCAGTTATGCCGCGGCCCAAAGGCCCGGCTTTCGATTGTGTTTACCTGGTGTGGCGTTCTTCGAACCAACCTAACAAAGGAAGAGAATAATCGAGGATTTGCCTGAGCCGCTTCAACCAAAATGCCATTGACGACAAACAAATCTAATACAACTGTTACCTTACTGCTTCCGCGCGGAGATGTAGCGCTCCCTAATGGAGCACCCAAACTGCCTCACGCCCCCGCGCCCTGCACCTTCACCAGCAACTCCGCGAACTTCTGCTTCCGCTCCGCCTGATCCTTCCCGCTCTCCGCTTCCGCCAACTGCGTAATGTTCATCGAGCAGAACTTCGGCCCGCACATCGAACAGAACTTCGCCTCTTTGTAAAAATCATCCGGCAGATTCTCGTCGTGCATCGCCTTCGCCGTCGCCGGATCCAGCGACAACTCAAACTGCTTGTTCCAGTCAAACAAAAACCGCGCATAGCTCAATGCGTCGTCGCGGTCCCGCGCTCCCGGACGATGCCGAGCCACATCCGCCGCGTGCGCCGCAATCTTGTACGCAATCACGCCCTGCTTCACGTCCTCCGGGTTCGGCAATCCCAAATGCTCCTTCGGCGTCACATAGCAAAGCATCGACGCCCCGTGCCACCCGATCATCGCCGCACCAATCGCGCTCGTGATGTGGTCGTACCCCGGCGCAATGTCCGTCACCAGCGGCCCCAGCGTATAGAACGGCGCCTCATGGCACCACTCCATCTCCTTGTCCACCTGCTCCTTGATCTTGTCCAGCGGCACGTGCCCCGGCCCTTCGATCATCACCTGCACATCGTGCTCCCACGCAATCTTCGTCAATTCGCCCAACACTTTCAATTCCGCAAACTGTGCCTCATCGCTCGCATCCGCGATGCAACCCGGCCGCAATCCATCCCCAAATGAAAAGCTTACGTCATGCTTTTTGAAAATCTTGCAGATCTTCTCGATGTTCTCGTACAGGAAATTCTGCTTCTTGTGGTGCTCCATCCAGTGCGCCATCAGCGAACCGCCGCGCGACACAATCCCGGTGATCCGCTTCCGTACCAGCGGCACATGCTCCCGCAGCACGCCCGCGTGGATCGTCATGTAATCCACGCCCTGTTCCGCCTGCTCTTCAATCACTTCCAGCATCAAATCAATGCTGATATCTTCCGGCCGCCGCACCCGCGATATCGCTTCATACACCGGCACGGTCCCGATCGGCACCGGTGAATTATTGATAATCGCCTGCCGGATCTCCGGAATATTTCCTCCGGTCGAAAGGTCCATCACCGTATCCGCGCCGTAATGCACCGCGTGATGCAACTTCTTCAGTTCTTCGTGAATCTCTGATGTAGTCGCGGAATTCCCGATGTTCGCATTGATCTTGCAGTTGAACGCAATCCCGATCCCCATCGGCTCCAGGTTCCGGTGATGAATGTTCGCGGGAATAATCGCGCGCCCCCGCGCCACTTCGCTGCGCACCACCTCGGGGTCCAGCTTCTCGCGCTTCGCGACGTACTCCATCTCTTCCGTAATCTCGCCTAGCCGTGCCAGATGCATTTGCGACATGTTCCGGCTTCCGTTCGCGTTCGCTTGCGCCGCTTCCCGCTTTTCCACCCAGCTATCGCGCATCGCCATAATTCCCCCTCAGAACAGTGCCCCGTGTCCAGCCGCACAAGCAAGGCCGGATTCCCCAGGCATTCACGCACCGTAAGTCTGAAATTATGTCACCCCATGCCACGAAGAACAACTAACCCGCAACTCTCCCGCCCCTGCCTTTGATCTCCGGTCATAACACCAAAACAAACGAACTTGAGGGCGCCCGACCCTTGGTTTATAAGGGTGGGCTCTTACGCCCAAACGCGCGACTCCTCTTCTCTTCTTCGCTCCGCTCCCACGGACCTGGCGAAAAAATTGTCCTTGAACCCGATCAGGCGCATACTAAGTGACGGGCTGGGAAGGGGAATCTATTACAAGCGCTCCCTGTTGTTCCGTTCTCGACACAGGTTCTTCCCTCTACCTATAGATAGGCGTTTCAGTGAAAGACGTATTGCCGCCCTATTTTTCCAAACGACTACTTTCCCCAGCTCGCAGTCAATCGTCACGCCCAATCGTTGTTTTGGTACCCGATTGGTGATCAGCAGTCTCTCCCGCAGGCGTCGCGCCTGCCCAGTACATTCACAGACCGTAGTCCAGCCCAACGGTCAGAAAAGGGACGCCTTCGTTGCACACCTATCAGATTCTTCAAGCGTGGGGAAAGATCCTCAAGGGTGAGCCCCCTTCTCTTTCTATCGAAATCACCCGCGAATGTCCGTTGAAATGTCCCGGATGTTACGCATACGACGACGCTCACCTCGGTGGCGGCCAAACCTTACGCGATCTGAACGATCGCAGAGGCCAGGCCCTGGTAGACGGTGTTCTCGAAGTCGTCGACCGCCTGAAGCCTCTGCACTTGTCGATCGTCGGCGGTGATCCGCTGGTCCGCTTTCGCGAATTGGAGTTGCTACTTCCTCTCATATTGTCTCGCGGAATTCACGTCCAGGTTGTGACCAGCGCCTTCCGGACTATGGGCCCCACTTGGGCAAATCTTGAGAACCTCAACGTGGTTGTCTCCATTGACGGTCTGCAGCCCGAGCACGATCTCCGCCGGGCACCGGCCACCTATGACCGCATCCTGAAAAACATCGTCGGCCAGCGGGTCACCATTCATTGCACTATTACCGCTCAGATGATGAAGCGCACCGGTTACCTCGCAGAATTTCTTGAATTTTGGACCCCGCGCCCTGAGATCAAGAAGGTCTGGTTCAGCATGTTCACCCCTCAGGTCGGCGATCAACTGCCGGAAATCCTCAGTCCCGGGGAGCGTGCTCGTGCCATTGCTGACATGATGCAGTTGCGAAAGCAATTCCCGAAATTGGATATGCCGGCGGTGGTGATTCAGCAGTTTGCCTCGCCGCCGCGAAGTCCGCAGGACTGTGTTTTCGCCCTCACCACCCAAACTTTGTCGGCGGATTTGGAAACCCGCATCACTCCGTGCCAGTTCGGCGGAAATCCCGATTGCGCCTCCTGCGGCTGCCTGGCCTCCATGGGTTTGGCCTCCATCGCCGACCACAAATTGGCCGGGATTCTCTCCGTCGGCACCATTTTTAATGCATCCATCAAGATTGGCCAGAATCGAGCGAACTCCAGGGTGAATGCCGTCAGTCGTCCGCAAGCCAAGGACGCTTTGCGAATATTACAGGTAAAAAAAGATGTCGCCGCCGGCAACAAGGAAGGACTTGGTTTGTGAAACTTCTTGCCTCCTCTCGGCGATTGCCGGTTCTCCATGAGCAGGCGGTCGTCTCCCTTCGTGATCTATCCGCTCGAGTCGGCAGCAATCCGCTCCTGGTCCAAGCCAGCAACGGGAATACCTCCATTAAACTTGACGGAATCCTGTGGTTAAAGGCTTCCGGCAAATGGCTGGCTCGTGCTCTGCACGACGATATGTTCGTGCCTCTCGAACTCGCGGCAGTCAGGGACTCCATTCAGAATCCCACCGGACTCGTCCCAGGCCGCGTACAGGATAGCGACTTGCGCCCGTCCATCGAAACTCCGATGCACGCGATCCTCCGCCATCGCGTCGTCATCCATGTCCACTCCATCAACACCATTGCCTGGGCTATACGTCTCGATGGCCCCGCCCAACTGAAGCAACGCCTCGATCCCCTGCACTGGCAATGGATCCCCTACGCTGCTTCCGGCATCCCGCTGGCCCGAGCGATAGAAACAGCCGTGGCCCTAGCGCCAGATACCGATGTGCTCATACTCGGGAATCACGGACTTGTTGTCTGTGGGGCTGATTGTGATTCGGCCGAAAAGCTGCTCTTTGAGGTCGAACGTCGCCTGGTGATTGCTCCCCGGCCATTCCCGAAACCGGATACCGCGGTGTTGGGTACCCTTGCGCGTTCCTCAAGTTGGCAGTTTCCGGATGTTGATTCATTGCACTCTCTGGCCACGGATGAGGTATCTCTTCGGATTCTCAAAGGCGGCGTCCTCTATCCATGCCAGGCCACTTTTCTGGGACACACCATGCCGCTGCTTCCGCTCACCGTTCTCGCTTCGAAAATGCCGGATCCCTTCAACGGCAAGGTCAATTCCCCGCCTTTCGTGGCTGTTGAAAGAAGCGGCGTCATGCTCAACAAGAAAATGACCACCGCCGAGCGCGCCACCTTGCTCGGCCTCGCGCAAATAACCCAACGAACCGAGGCCTCCGCGAAACTCCGCTACCTGCAACGCGACGAAGTCGCCAACGTCCTCAACGCGGATGCACATGGTTACAAGAATTCCCCTGCCTTAGCCGGATAGCCCCAAAGCGACACGAGCGCCCTTGAATACCCTTCTTCTCCCTATGCTCTGCCGGCCCCGAGCGTGTTTTCTCTTAGGTCTTCCCTCCCTGCTTCTTCTCCAATTCCCCCCAGCGCGCATACATCGTATCAATCGCCTCTTGCGCCGCTTCCAGTTCGAGCGACAACCCCCGCAATCTCACCGCGTCGCTCATCACCTGCGGATCGAGCAGCAGCTCGTGCTTGCCCTGCAGCTCCTTCTCCGCCTCCGCAATCCGCTCCTCCATCGTTTCCAGCTCGCGCGTTTCCTTGTAATTTAATCTCTTCTTCGACCCCACCGCCGCGCCCGCCGCCCTGCCCTTTTCAACTACGCGTTCTTCTCCCTTCGCCGTCGCCAACTGCCCCCGCTGCCAAATCTCCCACTGCCCATAATCCGCAAACCGCTCCGCTCCTCCCAACCCATCCAGGCCCAGCACCACCGTCGACACCCGATCCAGCATGTACCGGTCATGCGTAACCAGCACTAGCGCCCCGCGATACTCCAGCAAACTCTCCTCCAGAATCTCCAGCGTCGGAATATCCAGATCGTTCGTCGGCTCGTCCAGCAGCAGCACATCCGCCGGCTGCAACATCAACTGCGCAATCAGCACCCGCGCCCGCTCGCCTCCCGAAAGCCGCCCCACCTTCTGATTCAGCGCCTCCCCCGAAAACAAGAACCGCGCCGCCCACGACGCCACATGAATCACCTGCCCCTGGTAAATCACCGCATCGCTGTCCGGAGCCAGCGCCCGCCGCAAAGTCACATCCGGATCCAACTCCCGGTTCTGATCGAAATAAACAATCTTCAAATTCTCCGCCGTCTTCATGCTCCCCTGCTCCGGCTTGTATTCTCCATTCAACAACCGCAGTAGCGTAGTCTTCCCGCTTCCATTCGGCCCCACCAACCCAACCCGCATCCCCGACGTAATCACAAAATGAATATCCCGAAACAGCGTCCGCCCGCCCATCCCGTGCGTGACCGCGTCCAGCGTCATCAACTGCTTCGTTTTTCGCTCGCTCGCTGTAAAATCAATCTTCGCGCTCGTCGTCCGTGTCCGCGCGTTCAACTCAGCCAGGTCCCCAATCAACTTGTGCGCCGTATCAATCCGCGCCTTCGATTTTGTCGTCCGCGCCTTTGGCCCTCGCCGCAGCCAGTCAATCTCCGTGTGCACACGGTTCTCCAGCGCCTCCTGCCTATTCCTCTGCGCGTGCAGGTACGCCTCTTTCCCTTCCAGAAACGTGCTGTAGTTCCCCTCCACCCGAAACGTCCCGTTCTCATACACGGGATTGATCTCCACAATCGCCGTCGCCACATTCTCCAGAAAATACCGATCGTGGCTCACCACCACGCACGCAAATGCTGCATTTTGCAGCACCCCCTCCAGCCACTCGATCCCTGCCAGATCCAGATGGTTCGTCGGCTCGTCCAGTAGCAGCACGTCCGGCAACTGCACCAGCGCCTCCACAATTCCCAATCGCTTCCGCCAGCCTCCTGAAAGCGAATCTGCCCGCGCCTCCGCATCCACAAATCCCGCGCGCCCCAGAATCTCCGCCTTGCGCCCCGCCCGATCCGCTTCCGCCACCTTTGCCCGGTCCAGCGCCGCATCGATCACCGAGCGTACCGTATCCCCGGCCGCATAGTCGGACATCTGCTCCACTCCACTCACCCGCATCCCCTTGCGCACCGCCACATCTCCGCTGTCCGGCAACACTCGTCCATCCAGCATCGCCAGCAGCGTCGATTTACCCGACCCGTTCGGCCCCACAATCCCGATCCGGTCCCCCTCCGACACCGTAAACGAAATCTCCCGGAACAGCGGCGTAGCCCCAAACCGCTTCCCCAACCTCTGCGCGCTGATAATCGGTGCCACTGAATCCTCATCTTCCACAAAGGAATTGTGTATCTACAAACCAGCGCCGGAGGCGCGACATTCATTAGCCCAGCGCGTAAGCGCTGGGAAAAATGCCAACAGAATTCAGAGCGCCGTAGGCGCGGCACATTTTTCCCAGGACTCCAACCTTTAACGAATCAGGACGGCCATCGCTGCAAACAATCCAACTCCAGAGTACCAGCCCCCGCGCTTACTCACGAATCGCCCTCTTGTAATTGACTCACGCTCTTCGCTCCCGCAATCTCCATTGACACTCTTCGTCGAAAACGTCTAACGTACTCCGACACCAAACGGAGCCACGCATGAAAACAATTCTTCTCGCCACACTTTTTCTCGCCGTTCTGCCCGCGGCCGCCCAGGAATCCCCCGACCTTGCCGTCGTCGCCAAAGGCATGTCCGCAAAATTCGCCGCCGTCCCTGGCGTCCCAGACTGCCTCACTCTAGCCGTCCTGAAAGGCGACCCAGGCAAAGGCCCCTCTGTAGTCGAAATGAAATTTACTCCCGGCTGCATCGTCCCCTGGCACTGGCACACTTCGAGCGAAGGCGCCGTACCCCTCGCCGGCCTGCTCGAAGTTTCCATGAAGGGCGAAAAACCCGTTCTCCTCACCAACGGCGACTACGCCTACCTTCCCTCCAAACACATCCACCAGGCCAAATGCACCGGCTCCAAACCTTGCGCCGCCATTTTCTTTCTCGACGCACCCTTCGACATCCACTACGTCGACAAATCCGGCGCTGAAATCCCCGCCGCCCAAGCCCTGGCCGAAGCCGAAAAATTAATGGCCAAGCCCGGCACAAAACCCTCCGCCAAACCTTGATGGCGCGTAATCTCTAGTCTGCTCTGGAGGCCGGTCTTCAAATCGGTCCCTCCGTTCCGATTGCCTTTATCCGCGAGCGCTCCACACCGATTCCGTATACAATGCCTTCAATTCCCAGGTCGACGCGCATTCCTTGCCCGTCCATGTTTTCACGGAGGTATCTTGGCAACACTTGTAGCTGAACCGCACCAGTCTGTCCGCCCCATACCCGGCCTGCCCGGCCGACGTTACGATCACTATTTCTTTTCCATCATGGCGCTACTCATGCTCGTCTCGGTTTTTATCGGTTTCGCTCGCAGCTATTTTCTCGCAGGCGTTTTCCGCGCCCCGTTGCCCAGCCCGATCGTTCACATCCACGGCGCCGCCTTCACCGCTTGGATTCTCCTTCTCGTAACACAGACCTCCCTCGTCGCCGCCGGCCGCACCGACATCCACCGCCGCCTCGGCATCGCCGGCTTCCTCCTCGGCTGCCTCATGGTGATTCTTGGTGTCTTGGCCAGCACCGACTCTCTAATCCGCCACGCCGGCCAACTCGATCCATTCGGCCGCGATCCCCAGGCCTTTTACCTCGTCCCGATGAGCGACATGCTCCTCTTTGCAACATTCATCTATCTTGCCTTCCGGAACCGCAAGGATTGCCCCGCTCATAAGCGCTATATCTACATCGCCACCACGGCTCTCATGGTCGCCGCAATCGCTCGCTGGCCTCTCGCCTTCGTGTCCCGGAACGTCCTGGCCGCCAGTTTGGTCAGCGAGCTGTTCCTTCTCTTCCTCATCGCTTACGACCTCTGGTCCATCCGCAAAATTCACCGCGCCACCCTCTGGGCCGGAGCGATGTTGATCGTCGTGGAGCAAATCCGCCTTCCCCTCGGCAAAACCGCCCTCTGGCACTCCTTCGCCAACTGGGTCATCACCCACTCCCGCTAACCGCGCCTGCCGAATTCCTGATATCAACATGTAGTGGCCGAACTTCAGATCGGCCAGCCTCTTTCTTCTCAGCGCTCCTCTGCGACCTCTGCGCCTCTGCGTTATCCTTTTTCTTTCTTGCGCGTCCAACTAACAAAGCCGGGGTCTGTATCCATGCACCCATCTGTTACGTTTCAATGAGGCGATCCTCGTTGACACGGCTGTCCGGCAAGACTAACGTAGCCCGCTGCGCCTGGAGGCACACATGAAAGCCATCTTCTTCCCCGCCATTCTTGCGGCGATCCTTGCGATACCCGCGCCTTCCCGCGCCGCCGACGACGACAAGGACAAGAAGGATCAGCCTCTCCCGCTCAAGCCCTCACGCAACGTCGAATTCAAAACCTCCGAAGGCACCTGGCTCTCCCTCGACGTCTCTCCCGACGGCAAAACTCTTATCTTCGAATTGGTCGGTGACCTCTACTCCATGCCCTTCTCCGGCGGCGAAGCCCGCAAGCTCACCACTGGCATGGGCTTCAACTCTCAGCCGCGCTTTTCCCCCGACGGCAAGAAAATCACTTTCCTCAGCGATCGCGGCGGCTCCGAAAACATCTGGATTGCCGACGCCGACGGCTCCAATCCCAAACAGCTCAGCCAGGACGAACAAAGCGAATTCGCTTCGCCAACCTGGACTCCCGACGGCTACTACGTCATCGCCTCCCGCTTCACGCAATTTCCCATCGGCGCAGCGGAACTTTGGATGTACCACATCAAGGGCGGCGCCGGTGTTCAGGTCACCAAGTCCCACACCAGAGCCGACACTTCTCCCCGCCGCTGGCTCAACGCCCTCGGCCCGTCGCTCTCCAAAGACGGCCGCTTCCTCTATTACACCGCCCGCAAGAATCCCGAAGGCTTTTACAACGTTACTTTCCCGCTCTCCCAAATCATTCGCCGCAATCTGACCACCGGTGACGAAGACATCGTCACCGAC
Organism: Vulcanimicrobiaceae bacterium; assembly: GCA_035484435.1. Taxonomy (GTDB): domain Bacteria; phylum Acidobacteriota; class Terriglobia; order Acidiferrales; family UBA7541; genus Acidiferrum. Next base: position 19,146 of record DATHOY010000068.1, read on the forward strand.
TCGCCCGGCAGCGCCATGCGCGCTGAAATCTCTCCAGACGGCAATCTCCTCGTCTACGCCACCCGCGTCGAAACCGAAACCGGCCTCCGCATCCGCGACCTCAAAAGTGGCGAAGAGCACTGGCTGAAATATCCCGTCCAGCGCGACGACCAGGAATCCCTCTTCACTCGCGACTTCCTCCCCAACTACGCCTTCACTCCCGACGGCAAGGAAGTCGTCGCCGCATACGGTGGAAAAATACATCGCATCTCCGTCGCCACCAGCGACGACACTGAAATTCCCTTCACCGCAAAAATCTCCCGTGAACTCGGCCCTGACCTCAACCTCTCCATGCGCGTCGACGAAGGCCCCGTCCAGCTCCGCCTGATCCAACAACCCGTCCAATCTCCCGACGGCAAGCGACTCGTCTTCTCCGCCCTCACTCATCTCTACGTAATGGACATTCCCGGCGGTTCTCCCGCCGTAGCCGCTGACTCTGCGGCGAAGGCGGGCACTTCGCGCCGCCTCACCGCCGCCACGACGCCCGAATTCATGCCCGCGTGGTCGCCCGACGGTCAATGGATCGCTTACGTCACCTGGACCCAGGAAGGCGGACAAATCTGGAAAATTCGCTCCGACGGAAGCGGCACTCCCGAGCAACTCACCCGCGTCTCCGCCTACTATCGCGACCTCGCTTTTTCTCCCGATGGCAAGCGCATTGTCGCGATCCGCGCCCCTCGTCAGGGCCACGTCGAGCAGTTCGACGAGTGGGACGCCACGCCCGTCAATGTCGATCTAATCTGGCTGCCCTCCGAAGGCGGCGACGCCAACCTGATTCTCCCCGCGCGCGGCGCCGTTCATCCGCACTTTGGGCCGGAGCCCGAGCGCGTCTACATCTACACCGACTCCGGCCTCATGTCTCTCCGCTACGACGGCACCGACCGCCGCAGCATCATCAAAGTCGTCGGCAAAACCTGGTTCCCCGATCCCGACAAACCCGACGGCAATCCCGCCGACGATGTCCGCATCAGTCCCGACGGCAAATGGGCCCTCGCTCAGGTCACCAACCAGGTCTACCTCCTCGCCGTCCCGCGCTCCGGAGGTGAAACCCCCACCGTCGATGTTTCCAAATCTCCTCTTCCTCTCCGCAAAATCACGGAAGTCGGCGGCGATTACATGGGCTTTGCCGACGGCGGAAAAACTCTAACTTGGGCCGAAGGCGCCACCTTCTTCCGCCTGCCTCTCGACCAAGTGGAATTTGAAGCCCCAAAAAAACCGGAAGACGAAAAGCCCGAAGCCAAGCCTGCCGAAAAGCCAAAGTCCGTCAAAAATTCCAAAACAGCCGCTTCCGCCGACGATAAAGACAAAAAAGACAAAGACGACGACAAGAAAAAACTCCCCAAACTCAAACCCGAAATCATCGCCGTCAATCTAACCTTCCCGCGCCACACGCCCTCCGGCCAGGCCGTCCTTCGCGGCGCCCGCGTCATTACCATGCACGGCGATGAAGTTCTCGAAAACGCCGACATCCTCGTCAAAGACAATCGCATCGTCTCTGTCGGCAAATCCGGCAGCCTCACCGTTCCCGCCGACGCCAAACTCATCGACGTCTCCGGCAAAACCATCGTTCCCGGCTTCATCGATATTCACCCGCACTGGACCGAAATCCGCCGCGGCGTTCTCGACCTCCAGAACTGGAGCTTCCTCGCCAACCTCGCCTACGGCGTCACCGCCGGCCGCGATCCCCAAACCCTCTCCAACGATATGTTCGCCTACCAGGACCTGATCGACACCGGCGACATCATCGGCCCCCGCCCCTACTCCACCGGCCCCGGCGTCTTTCCCGACACCGACTTCCAATCCGCCGACGACGCCGACGATGTCGTCCGCCGCTATCGCCACTTCTACCGCACCACCTATCTCAAGTCCTATCTCGTCGGCAATCGCAAGCAGCGCCAGTGGATGGTGATGGCCTGCAAAAAAGAAGGCGTCATGCCCACCACCGAAGGCGCGCTCGACATGAAGCTCGACTTCACCCACGCCATCGACGGCTTCAGCGGCAACGAACACAGCCTTCCCATCACTCCGCTCTTCGACGACGCCGTTCAGTTCTGGTCCCGCTCCGGCATCTTCTACACGCCCACGCTGATCGTCGCCTACGGCGGTCCGTGGGCCGAAAACTATTTCTACGAAGCCACCGAAGTCCACGACGACCCCAAAGTCCGCCGCTTCCTGCCGCACAATATCGTCGACGCCCGCACTCGCCGCCGCCGCATCTGGACGCGCAAAGACGAGCTAGCCTTCCCGCGCCTCGCCGCCGAGGACGCCAAGCTCATCAAAGCCGGTGGCCGCGTCTGCATCGGCAGCCACGGCCAGTTCCAGGGACTCGGCTATCACTGGGAAATGTGGGCGCTCGCTTCCGGCGGCGCTTCCAATCTCGACGTGCTCCGCTCCGCCACACTTCGCGGCGCCGAAGCCATGGGCTTCGCGCAGGATCTCGGCTCTATCGAACCCGGCAAACTCGCCGACCTGGTCGTCCTCAACAAAAATCCCCTCGACGACATCCACAACACCACCGCCATCCAATACGTAATGAAAAACGGTGAACTCTTCGAGGGCGACACCCTCAACCAAATCTACCCCCAGCAAAAGCCGCTCCCCCCACTCTGGTGGTGGAACGAAAAGCCCTAACCACGCCCGTCCGTACTTCTTTGTAGGGGCCGAACTCGCTCGGCCCTTTTTCTTCTCCGTGTCCTCTGCGCTCTTCCTCTGTGCCCTCTGTGTTAAGCCTTTTCGGACTCCCCGCTGCGGTGCCTAATCCGCTACTTAGATTCTGGACCGCTGGTACCATCCGCCTATCGACGCCAGCGCTGCGATACCCGAAATTAACACTCACGCAACGGCCTGCCCAATGGTAGGGTGCACAAAGATCTCTCGACGGAACGCGGCCCCACGCCGCGCAGGAGGGCTCCATGTTTCGATCATTCACCATCTGCCTGCTATTTCTGACCGCGGCTTTGCCTGCAATCGCGGAAGAGATCGTTTTGAAAGACGGCACGAAAATTGTCGGCCACATGACCGGCATCACCTCCGACAAGATCGAGGTGGAAACCTCTTACGGCAAAGTTCAATTGAACCGCGCCGACATTGTGACCATCAGCTTTGCTGACAACGGTTCCGGAAAAGCTCCCGACGCAACCGCGGTCAAACAGGTTCTCCCGAAGATGGACGAATCCCTCATCGGCACGCAATATCTCAACCGCACCGCCAAGTTCTCCCTCACCCTTCCCCAGGATTGGTTGATTGACCCGAACCTTCGCAACTCTCCCACCACGCTCGCCGGCCTCAGCTCCAAGGACAAAATGCGTTTCGCCATGGTCATCCAGGAGGACTACCCCGGCTCGATGGATAGTTACCGCGAACTGACCATGCTCGGTGTCCGCAGAACCCTCTCCAATTTCGAAGAACTCGCCCGCTCCGAATCCACCATCGACGGCAAACCCGCCCTCCTGGTCTTCTATCGCGGCACTCTCCAGAAGAGCAACAATCTCCCCGTGGAATTCCTCTCCGCCTTCATCCAGTCGGGCAACACCTACACCAAGATCTCCGCCTGGTGCATCGAGCCTCTCTTCCACGACATGCAGCCAACCTTCGAAAAAATCGTCGCCTCCTACCGCTCCTCCGGCCACATCACCGCCGATTCCTCCAAACCCTGAACCAACCAAAACCACCGCTTTTGTAGTGGCCGACCTTCAGGTCGGTTCTTCTCCTCTCCCACGTACCGCGCGTTGAGCGCAAAAAACTGCAAAAAATATGGGGAAAAATTGAAAATGTCGGCGCGCCGACATTTTTGGGGGATGTGTACCCCCCTGTTTTTGCGTATGTATGGGAAAGAAAGGGGTTACGGTTGTGGCTTGTGTATGTAGGGGAAGGAAAGGAGTTAGGTGAGGAAAGCTGACAGTCTACAGTCAACAGCCCACAGCGAGGAATGAGGAGCGAGGATATCCCCACGGAAAAACGAAAATCGAAAATCGAAAATGGTCCGCCTTCGCGAGAGAGCATCGCTTCGGCGGATTTATGGGGAGGCATGGTGGATTGGCTGATCAGGATTTGGCGGAAGGGTCCGGTGCCGGGGCTGGGGAGGCGTCGTTGTGAGAATGCTCGGAAGGGTATTTGATGGCTACTAGTTTGGAAAGGATCTTGGATTCGATGGGCCAGGTGCTGGCTTCTCTTCTGGCGCCGGATTGGGAGCGCATCAGGAGGTGGCCGATATAGGCTAGGGTGGCGGCGCGTTTGGGCGAGACGCGATTGGCGGCGAGGGCCTCAAAGAGTTTGCCGAGGACGTGATTGATATCGATCTGGGTGATGAAATCGCCGGCGGGGCTGGCGAGTTCTTTGACGAGATCGTCTTCGCGATGATAGGTGCGGCGGTGGATGGTGGCGTGGTTGAGGCAGAGGCCTTCGTATTTGGGGTGGGCGGGCATGGTGCAGAATTTGCCGTTGGCGAATTTAAAGGTGCAAAGGTTGTAGGAAACGTCTGGTCGTTTGTTTGTCATCGTGGGTTGCTCATGGAGAATAGTTGGCGAATAGGCAAGGTACTGACAAGTATCTCTTAGGACAAAAATTGGTAACGGTACTGGGGAAGCGTTCGAATGGTCTGTGGAAAATGTGGGGGGGGGAAACTATAAAAAGCAGTTGGACTCCGCGATCTTAAAAAGCGGGGAGGGCTTCAGGACTGATTTGTTTTTCCCTTATTCCAATCAGCGTGCGAGGCGAAGATGGAATCTACCAACCGGCTGCAACTTGAAGCCAATCGCGCGAGCACCCTTATTTGTTCTCGACAAGCTACGCTATCGATGGAATGGGGGTAGTTGAATTTATGGTCCACCTCACCCCAGATTTCCTCGGATAGCGTGCGAACTTGAATCTCCAACGTTACCTTGGCCTTGTTGTTGGGTTGGATAATATAGTGGACGCTTGAGTAGAGTCTCGGATTGTATTCCACTGTGATTCCAATGCTCTGAAAATAGGACTCGCTTTCCTTATCCCATACGTTTGCTTTAGGTCCTTCAATTAGTGAGAATTGCGCTTCATCCTGAAGTATTTTTAGTAACGCCTTGTTGATTTGGTCCACCTGGGTAGTATGAAGATGCAGAATCCGATAACCTCCCAAGTCGTTTATCTTCATAAACAAATTTTCTTGGCTTATGTCAAATTCACTCCCTTCATCGTGTGCTTCCTTAAGTTTTCTGAGTAGTTTGTCTCTCAAATTGGAAGGATCCTTCATTCTGTGCTTTACCGAGTGAATCAGGGGCCGCAGGGCTTCAGCTTCGGGGATAAAGCTGTGTAGACTGTCCAAAGATCGCTTTATTGGCCCCTGGTTCTGTTGGTAATGGGCAACGAGTTCTTCCACGAAACTCAATTGTCCGGGGGTGGGGGTAAAGGCAGCCATGTGGCACTAGACCTTGCTTGTCCGATCGACAATCTTTTGTGCGATTTCATGGAAGACATGCACAGCCTCGGCTTTTAGGCTTAGTGTACCTCCAGTGACGTCTTTGATCGGGACTCCTTCGTTTTGCGAGGCTGAGGCTAGACCCGAAAAGTCCTTTACTTGCCCTAGTTGGTAGCCAGTATCGAAGGCCCGTACTAGCTCCGAGTTTGCTCGCCCTAGCACTGCGACAAGGTCGCTGCTAACACTTTTCTCAATCCGCGGCAGGTATTTTGAGGAGTCCGAAGCAGGCCTTCCCGCATAGACTCGGAAGCGTTGCGGGATATATCCGAGAAATCGTGGCTTGCCGGGTAGAAGGTAAATGTCGGCCGGGGCGAGTTCCAGAATCGTTTCCCAGTCGGAGATCCATGTGACCAATGTATGGCCTAGTGTCTTGAGGGCCCTTAAGGAGAATAAATCACACGCGGCAGGCACGATGAAGTAGTCGGAGTCCAGGAGGATTACTCGGTTCAGGGGCCCAATATTGGGACCAGCGTCATAGAAAACGTAGTCGATACTAAGATTGGCGGCCAGTTGGTCGACTAACCTGCTCAAGGCAGTGGTTCCTCGAAACCCCCTGGGTTTCCTCGCAATACAATCCGTCCACATTGAGTTTAGTTCTTGTTCGAATTCGGATAGCCGCACGTCTCCAGGAAGAAGGAAGAAATTCTGTCGGGCTTCTATGGGGGCAATGACCTTTAATTCGCCGCTCGCCTCGACTATCGGCTTTAGCGCAGACCAGAGCGTTGCTCCACCCTCCGTATCTGCTTTGTCGAGTAGGTCGTCAACTACAGTCTCTTCGACTAAGTAAGAAGTCAGGTTGCCTTGAGGGTCGGAATCAACAAGGAGTACCTTCTTGCCCATTTCTGCTAGCGCCGCAGCAACGTTTACCGTGAGAGTTGTCTTCCCGACTCCTCCTTTGTGGTTGAAAATTACTAGACGAACAGCGCTATGGCGTTTAGGGCCGCCGAACTGAGATACTGACATCTAGGTTTCTTCCTCCTCCGGTTGTTCGGATTCGGTTCTACGCGCTCTTCGCCTCGGCCGAGCGTTGGCCATGATTTCCTTGGCCTTTTCACGATCGGGAAGCGCCTGGACAAATAACTCGCCGATCGCGCTTAGTTGCTTGTTGCCTCTTGTGGTCGGAATTACATAACCCATCTTCACAGCGTTTTCGACGGCTACTGCGGGATTAGAAAACTTGATTTGGGCAGCTTCGGTATTAAGCTTGCTTATATCTAAGGTCTTGAAGTGCCCTGTGTTTCTATAATGCGTTAGATAATATGACAAACAGGCTACCTTTTCTACGTCCGTCCTGGCCTGTTTCTCGAGCATGAACTGTTTGGGGGAGATGGAACGATCTTCGGAGAATGCGGCCGGGTCGGAACTGGGAGTTCCGATGGAGGGGCGCGGTTCCTGACGCGAGCGCCACGTGAGGTCTCTGGACGAGATACCGAAAAATGTCGCAAGTGTTTGGATTATGCGTTCCCGAACCGACGGCTCAAATTTGGAAAGCTCCGACAGTATAGATGCGACTGCCGAAACCTCTTCGGCACTCTGCGGCGTGGAACTCGTTGTATTGCTCTCTTCTGCCATGATGCTCTCCAGTGTTCACCTGTATTCGTAGCTGAATTAGTTACTAATTCCGTATCGCGAGTCTACCCCGGACCCCGCGGCAATGTCATCCCGGGAATGAAGTGGATTAGCTGGGCGCGGCGTCAGTTTTGAAATCCCAGCGTTCGCTTGAGCCAAATTCGGCCACGCCCGGTGCAAGTGGGACGACGGAAAAACGCCGCTGGCTTGAGAGCCGGCGCTCTTCGCCCTCCTACTATATGCTCGCTGCTATCCCGGTCCAAAACAGTCATATCCACAGCCTTTCCTCGGCTGTGGATTACCAACCAGGAAATTAACAAAACTGCGCTTGACATTTGGCGAAACTAAAGCGAAACTGCTCCATTCGCTTCGCCTCCCTTCCCCTGGGGTTGCGTCGTTCCCGGAGCTGCTGATGTCCGCTACCACCACCCATCCCAACGCCACCATCGCCGATTCGCAATTTTTTGGGGCGCTGAAGCGCTACTGGGGCTATGACGCCTTTCGTCCGCGGCAGGAAGAGATTGTTCGCGCTCTCGCGTCTGGCCGAGACGTCTGCGTGGTGATGCCCACCGGCGGCGGCAAATCGCTTTGCTACCAGCTGCCGGCTGTGTTGCAGGAAGATCGCACCGCGGTCGTTATCTCTCCCCTGATCGCGCTGATGCAGGACCAGGTTGCGCAGCTTCGCCAGATGGGCATCTCCGCTGTTTTTCTGAACAGCGCCGTGATTGAATCCGACCGCCGCGAGCTGAAGCAAAAAGCCATCGCCGGGGAATACCGCCTGATGTATGTCTCCCCCGAGCGCGCCGTGATGGAGGGCACCGCCGACTGGCTCCGGCAAGTGCCGCTCTCGTTCTTCGCGATCGACGAAGCGCATTGCATTTCCCAATGGGGACACGACTTCCGCCCCGAATACCGCCAGCTTGGCAAACTCCGCGCCCTCTTCCCCGATCATCCCATCGCCGCCTTTACCGCCAGCGCCACGCGACAGGTCCGCCACGACATCGTCGACCAGCTGCACCTGCGCGACCCGCTGAAATCCGTCTCCAGCTTCCGCCGCGAAAACCTCCGCTACTTCGTCCGCCAGTGCACCGGCAACATGCAGGACGCCTGCGTCGTGGAAGCGGTCAAGAAAGTGAAAGACGGCAACGTGATCGTCTACACGCCAACCATCGCCCGCGTCGGCGAAGTTATCGATCTGCTGGAAGAAAACGGCATCGCCGCCGTCGGCTATCACGGCCAGATGGACAGCGGCGCGCGCCGAGCCAACCAGGAAAAGTGGATGAGCGAGGAGGCGCGTGTCCTCGTCGGCACCGTCGCCTTTGGCCTGGGCATCAACAAGCCAAACGTGCGCGCCGTGGTCCGCCTCGGCCTGCCCGAAAGCATCGAGCAGCTTTATCAGGAAACCGGCCGCGCGGGACGCGATGGGCTGCCCGCCGACTGCTACATTTTTTGGGAAAAGAAAGACAACAGCCTGCGCGCATTCTTCATCAACCAGATCGGAGACTCGCAAGAAAAAGACCGCGCCTGGGATCGCTACCACCAGGTTCAGCACTTCGTCGGCGGGCAGAAATGCCGGCAAAAGGAAATCTGCACTCACTTTGGCGAAGCGACGAAATGGGATCGCTGCGAAGTCTGCGACATCTGCGCCGGCACTCCAAAGTGGCTGGCCGGCATAAACCAAAGCTCGTCCAGAGCATCCCTGCCGATTCAGAATCCCAACCGCGTCCTGGAGGCTTCCCAATACGAACTGAATCCCACCGTTCAGGTGAACGAAGATCTCCGCGAATTCCTCCGCGAATGGCGCCGGAATACCGCCCGCGAAAAGGGGATTGCAGCGTTTATCGTGCTCCACGACACTACTCTTGACGCGATCTGCCAGGCACAGCCACGCACGCTCGGCGAACTTCGCCAGATTTCCGGCATCGGGGAAAAGAAATGCGAACTTTACGGGGAAGAAATTCTCGACGCCCTGCGCCGGTTTTCCAACGGCGCGCGCGCCAGCAAGGATTGGCACGCGAAAGCCTCCAGCCCCTCGCAGGAAACACTGGAATTGCTGAACCAAGGCCGCACCTTTGAAGAGATCGCCCAACTCCGCGGCCGAAAAGTTTCTTCCGTCGTGGTCCTCGTCGCCGACCTGGTTGAAAAAGGCGAAACGCCCTTCCGCCCGGATTGGGTGCATCCCATCCACCAGCAACACATTCTGGAAGCCGCCGGCCGCCTTGGCCTGGATTTGCTGAGGCCGATCAAAGAAGCCCTGCCCGAGCAGGTCACCTACGAAGAAATCCGCCTGGTAGTGGCCCACGCCCGCCGCCAAAAACAATCCAAGAAATCTGCCGCATAATCACCAATCTCACGCTAACTGTCGCACCTACGGCGCTCGGTTCTTTCTGCCAGTTAGCCCAGCGCTTACGCGCTGGGCTAACTTCTGCCGCGCCTCCGGCGCTAACGCTCTTCTCTGCGAACCTTTGCGCCCTCCGCGCCTCTGCGTTATCCCTGCTCTTCCTTGCCTTTAAATTCTTCCTCGACTCAAGAATGCACCTCGACCACCAGCGCAAAACAACTCAACGCAGCGGGGCCTTGCCGTTGAAGCGAGCGGCGGAGCCCAGTTCTTCCTCGATGCGGAGCAACTGGTTGTACTTGGCGATGCGGTCGGTGCGGGAGGCGGAGCCGGTCTTGATTTGCCCTGCGGCGGTGGCGACGGCCAGGTCGGCGATGAAGGTGTCTTCAGTTTCGCCGGAGCGGTGCGAAATGATGGAGTTGTATCCGGCCTTGCGCGCCAGTTCGATCGCATCGATGGTTTCGGTGACGCTGCCGATCTGGTTCAGCTTGATCAGAATCGCGTTGGCGATGCCCTCGTTGATCCCGCGCGAAAGGCGTTCGGTGTTGGTCACAAACAGATCGTCGCCCACCAGTTGGATTTTCTTCTTCGATGTCTTGCTACCCACGCTCTGCGTCAAATTCTTCCAGCCGGCCCAATCGTCTTCCGCCATGCCGTCCTCCAGCGAAACGATAGGATATTTTTCCACCCAACTGGTCCAGTACGCTGCCATCTCCGAAGAGGAATGCGAGGACTTGTCCGATTTCTTGAACACGTATTTGCCGCTGGCCTTGTCGTAGAATTCGCTGGCCGCGGGGTCGAGCGCAATCGCCACCTGTTCGCCGGGTTTATAACCCGCCGCGCTGATCGCTTCGAGCACAATCTGGATCGCTTCTTCGTTTGATTTACAGCTCGGCGCGAAACCACCTTCATCGCCGACGGAGGTGGAATATCCGTGTTTTTTCAGCGCGGCTTTGAGCGCGTGAAAAACTTCCACGCCCCAGCGCAGCGCTTCGCTGAACGACGGCGCGCCCACAGGCATGGCCATGAACTCCTGAAAGTCCACGGAACTGTCCGCGTGCGCGCCACCGTTCAGGATGTTCATCATCGGCACCGGCAGCAGGTTCGCGGAAGTGTCCGTGGAATACCGCGAAAGATATTTGTAGAGCGGCTGCTTCAGCGCGACCGCAGCCGCACGCGCGGCGGCCATCGAAACCGCGAGAATCGCGTTGGCGCCGAGGCGCGATTTCGTGGGCGTGCCGTCCAGGGAAATCATGGTGTGATCCAGAGCGCGCTGATCCGCCGCATCCGCGCCGGTGACAGCCTTGGCAATTTCCGTGTTGGCGTTATGCACCGCTTTCAGCACACCCTTTCCCAGGTATTTCGATTTGTCTGCGTCGCGGAGTTCGAGCGCCTCATGCTCGCCAGTGGATGCGCCGGAGGGTACCGCTGCGCGCCCAAACGCGCCCGACTCCAGATAAACGTCGGCTTCGACCGTGGGATTCCCGCGCGAATCAATCACCTGGCGGGCGCGGACGCGGGTAATTTTGGTGGACATGGGTGTGCAGGCTCCTGAGTGATGGAAGTAACGAAATATTGTAACAAAGGATGTGCAGTGGCGAGTGGCTGGCGATTGGAGAAAAAAAGAAGAGCGGCCCGCCTCAGGAGGCAGGCCCTACAAGGGCGTAAATCTATTGCCAGTCAGGCCCTATGGCGACTCGGGTTCTTCGATGAGGGATTCCTGACGGACGACGACGACGATGCCGGAGGGAGTGACGTGGAAGCGGCGCTTGTCGGCTTCGAGGTCGTAGCCGATTTCCGTGCGCTCGGGAAGGCTGACGTGGCGGTCGATGATGGCGCGGCAAATCCGCGAATGGCGACCGATGTTCACGTGGTTGTAAATCAGGGATGCGGTGATCTCGCAATAGCTGTTTACGCGAACATCGTAGCCGAGCAAGGAATTCTGCACGCGTCCGCCGGAGAGGATCGAGCCGTGCGCGACGATAGAATCGAGCGCGATGCCCATGCGGTCGGCGTCGGCAAAGACGAATTTCGCCGGGGGATACTGGTGCTGCCAGGTGCGCAGCGGCCACGCCTTGTCATAGAGATTGAAGACCGGCGAAACGCTCACAAGGTCCATGTTCGCTTCGTAGTAGGCGTCGATGGTTCCGACGTCGCGCCAGTAGAGCGACTCCTTGGAATTTTCGTCCACAAAGTTGTAGGCGAAGACGCGATGCTTGGAAATGATGCGGGGAATAATGTCCTTGCCGAAATCGTGCGCGGACTTAGGATCTTCGGAATCGGCCATCAGCGTGGGAATCAGCAATTGCGTGTTGAAGATGTACACGCCCATCGAGGCGTTGCAGTGCGTGGTTTTGTGCGGAGAAGTTTTTGGCGCGGCCGGCTTCTCCTCAAAACCCACAATTCGCCAGTCCTTGTCGGTCTCGATTACGCCAAACTGGCGCGCCGCCTCCGCCGCCGGCACCTCGATCGTGGCCACGGAAACTTCCGCGCCGGTATCGATGTGCCGCTGCAGCATCTTGGCGTAATCCATTTTGTAAATGTGGTCGCCGGACAAAATGAAGGTGTACTTCGATCGCTCGCTGCCGAGCGAATAGATGTTCTGGTACACCGCGTCGGCTGTGCCCTGGTACCACTGTTGGGAAACGCGCATCTGCGGCGGGAGGACTTCGATGAACTCCCCCAAACCCATCAGCGGCGACCATCCCGCGCGCACGTGCCGCGAAAGGCTGAGCGCTTTGTATTGGGTGAGCACAAAAACGCGATGCAACCCGGAATTTACGCAGTTGGAAAGGGTGATATCAATGATGCGGTAGAGAGCCCCGAAAGGAACCGCGGGTTTGGCGCGGTCTCGCGTCAAAGGCCACAAGCGCTCGCCTTGACCTCCGGCAAGAAGTACTCCAACCGCGTCGCGCATATCGGGCATGGAGGTCGGCTCCCGAAGCAGAAGTTTGAGGCTCCCCAGTGTACCAGCAGTGGCAAGCGGGAGGCAGCCGGGCAGGAGGTTATACAAGTATAACTAGTAACTCCAGAGCTATCTATCGGGCGGGCAAGGCCGTTGCAGCGAAAGATTGCTTGACTTGTGGGGGTGAATTGACTACAAGAAGCCAACAACCTCATGCGATAATGTATTCAGGAGCAGTGCGGTACAACAGCGACGGCACTGCATGCAGGCAATCCGAACCGGAATTGGGGTGAAGTACATTGGCAGAAGTAGTGATTCAGGAGAATGAGTCTCTTGAGAATGCGCTGCGGCGTTTCAAGCGCAAGGTGCAGCAAGAGGACATCATCAAGGAAATAAAGAAACACAGCTTCTACATGAAACCCGGCGAGAAGCGCCGGGCAAAAGAAGCGCTTTCGCGGAAGCGACTGCGCAAAAAGCAGCGTCGCGAGCAGGATTAATCTCCTGCTTTAGACGCAGCTCGGCGCCGCACTTCCGGGATCAGGCCCCTATCAGGCAGAGCAAGTTGGGTATTTGTTCAAATTCTATGCCCGCAGGCCCAAGGGATCCGCGCCCAGCTGTCCCGGACCACAGGTCCAAGCGCTTCATTCGGCCCGACGTGCAAGAGCCCGGCCCCCCGCCCGATACGGGTCCAGGGGGAGCGGGGTCATGGAATTCCACGATAAGGTCCTGAAGTGTTCGGAGTGCGGCGCTGAGTTTGTTTTTACCTC
>DATHOY010000069.1:0-11968 GCA_035484435.1 Vulcanimicrobiaceae bacterium
GCCGCGAAAGCTGCTCTTCCGTAACCGTCGACCCCGCCCCATTTCCATTCCGTTCCGCCAGGATCGCGTTCATCGCGTCCACAATTTCCGCGCGCCCTCCGTAATTCAGCGCAATCGAAAGCACCATCCCCGTATTTCCCGCGGTAGCCTCCGTCGCCTCTCGCGAATCCTTCCGCACACCTTCCGGCAACTCATCCGGCCGTCCCAGAAATCTCATCCGGATATTATTCCTCTGAATCAGTGGCATCTCTTTCCGCAGATATTCCCGCAGCAGCTGCATCAAAAACTCAATCTCGACTTTCGGCCGCCGCCAGTTCTCCACCGAAAACGCGTACAGCGTCAGCGCCTCCACCTTCAGCCGCGCGCAAGTCTCAATCGCCGTCCGCGCCGACTGCGTCCCTACCCGGTGCCCCGCCATGCGCGGCAGATGACGTTTCTGCGCCCAGCGCCCGTTCCCGTCCATAATCACCGCGATGTGCCGCGGCAACCGTTCCAGATCCAGTTTTTTCAGGATATGCGCTTCCTCAGCGGTCACCGGACCGAGAGCAGCAGCGGAAAGTTCAAACGAGTGAGCCACGATAGTCCCAGGTCAATCTTCCTTTACGCCGCAAAGTTAACATACCCTTCCGCCCCCGCGCAACGCGCTTTTGGGGAATGGGTAATCTCTCCGAAACGACCGAACGGCGGGCGGTGCGTCCGCGCCTCGAAACACCCGGCAACCAACCGCTTCCTGATCGCTGTTAACTGCTCGCTGCTATCCCTCTGACTGATTACCGATTACTGAATACTGAAAACTCCGCTCACCCCGGCACTCCCCTCACCCACTGATAAATCCCCTGCCCCACCAGCACAAACGTCAACACAATCATCGCCACCGCCGTAATCCACGCCACCACGTTAAACGCCACCGTATTCGTGTGCTCCCCCATCAAATCCTTGCGGTTCACCAGCAGCAAAATAAAAATCACCACAATCGGCAGCCACACGCCGTTCCCCACCTGCGAAAAAATAAATATCTTCCAAAGCGGCACGTTCGGGATCAGCACGATTCCCGCTCCCACAAGGATCAAAATGGTATACAGCCAATAAAACGCCGGCGCCTCCCGAAACTTGTGATCGATCCCCGCCTCAAATCCCATCCCCTCGCAAATCACGTGCGCCGTCGAAAGCGGCAAAATCGTCGCCGCAAACAGCGAAGCGTTCAGCAACCCAAACGCAAACGTCAACGCCGCCCACTTCCCCGCCAACGGCACCAGTGCTTTCGCCGCCTCCCCAGCGTCGGTGATATTCGTGAGACCCGAAGCGTGTAGTGTCGCCGCCGTGCAAATAATGATGAAGAACACGATCACCATGCAACTGATGCTCCCCAGCAGCACATCCAGCCGCGCCTGCGGATACTGTCTCGGCCCCACCTTCTTCTCCACGAAACTCGCCTGCAAATAGAAAAATTGCCACGGCGCGATCGTTGTTCCCACTAGTGCGGTCAATGTAATCAGATAACTTACGTCGAAGTGAATCGTGGGAATCACCGTCATCCGCGCCGCAAGCAGCCAGTCCGGATGCGACAGCAACGCCGAAAAAAGATAGCTAAGATAAAAGATACAGGCGATCAGGAACACCACTTCCACCTGCCGGTAGGTTCCCTTCAGCACCAGCACCCACACCGCCACCGCTGCCAGCGGCACCGCAATATACTTGCTCACCCCAAAAATCTGCGCCGCGGCCGCCACACCCGCAAACTCCGCCACCACGTTTCCCAAATCCACCAGGAAGCCCGTAATCATCACAAAAAACGTCGAGCGAAAGCCAAACTCTTCGCGGATTAAATCGGAAAGACCCTTCCCCGTAATCACTCCCATCCGCGAACACATCTCCATCGTCACATACAACGCAATCGTCATCGGGATCAGCGACCACAGCAACGAGTAACCATACGCGCTGCCCGCTTGCGTGTACGTGGCAATCCCGCCGGCATCATTGTCCACGTTCGATGTAATAATCCCCGGCCCAATCACCGCCAGAAACAGCGCCAGTCGCCGGCGCCACTGGTTCCCCGCTGAAAAAAACGTCAGCGTCCGCCCGCGTATCTTGTCGATTAAATTGTTGATGGTTGTCAGATTCATGCGTTCACGAGCCGCGACACCACGTCATCCACGGTTACCGTCCCGATCGGACGTTTCTCCTCGTCGATCACCGTGAGCATCCGCAGGTTGTATTTGTCAAACAGTTCGAACACGTCCTTCTCGCTCGCGTCCGGCGTAATGCTCACCAGCGGCTCCGTCTTCAAGTCCGACATCAATTGCTCCGGCGCCGCCAGCAGCATCCGCGCCATCGGCACGGTCCCTGAAAATTGCGCGTGCGAGTCCACCAGCACAATCGTGTCCAGTTGCTCCAGGTTGAAATCCTGCTTCTTCAACCACCCGAGCACCTCTTCTCGCGGAGACGCCTCGCTCACGTACGCAAATTCCGTATTCATCATTCCGCCCGCCGTCGCCGAATCGTAACTCAACAGTTCCCGAACCTCTTCCGCCTCCAGGTTCGGCATCTCCTCCAGCAACTCTTCCGAAGTCTCCTTCGGCAAATCCGCCAGCAGGTCCGCCGCCGCGTCCGGAGCCATCTCTTCCAGAATATCCGCCGCCTTCTCCGGATCCAGCGTCTCCACGATCTGGGTCGTCAGCCGCTCGTCAAGTTCGGCTAGCACCTTCGCCGCCGTCTCTTCATCCAGCGAAGCGATAATCCCCTGCCGCTCCGCCGCCGAAAGCTCTTCCATCATTTCAGCAAGGTCCGCGGGATGCAGGTCCTCCAGCTTCTCGTGCGTAATCCGCAGCTTCACGCGACGCAGCGGGTCCGGCTCAATCAGGTTCACAAACTCCCACCGAATCGACCTCTGCGGCAGTTTTCCCTGCAGCTTCCGCACCAGCGCCGACGGCGCGATCCCCTGCAACAGCCGCCGCATCGCCCCCGGCAGCCCCACATCCACCTGGGTAATCCGCAGTTCCACGTGCTCGTTCGTGCGCATCACCGCCAGATCCACGTCGTTCACGCGCACTACTTTGCGCCCTTCCGTATCAATGATCTGTTGGTCCAGCAGATCCTTCTGCACCGCCAGCCACGCCTCATTCGGCTTGTAAGCTTCCAGCGCACGCTCAGTCACGTTCAAATCAATCCGCCCCGGCACCACTTTCGACACCTGGTCGTATCGCGCCACCAGCGGCTGAAACCTGCCGCGCGATATCAAAAAGTGCGAAATCCGGTTCGGCTGCTCCGCCGGCTCCACAAAAAACTCCCGCACCCGCCCCACAAAATGCGCCTGCGAATCATAAGCCGACGCCCCCACTATCTCCGTAGCAAACAGCATTTCCGTCCCTCCTTTCCCCCCGGTAGCACAGGCTTCAGCCTGTGTTCTTGGGTTTCTTGCACTTGTAGGGCCCGCCTTCCGAGGCAGGCCGTTCTTCTCACCGCTCTTCCTCAGCGCCCTCTGCGTCTCTGCGTTATCTTTATTTCTTTCTTTTTTGCTCTCCCAAAAACAAAAAGCCCGCAAACCATTCCGGCCGCGGGCAACCAAAACGCAAAGATGCGTACGCTTCAGCCGGTAATAAACCCTCCCAGCCCGTTGCCCCCCGCCCGGACTTCCAGCAAGCTGAATCGAATCCCTTCCCGATCAGCCCCGGCGCACCGCGGATCGCTCGCCGGAATAGCGGTCAAGTGGCTGCACCCCTCCTCTAAGCAACTAGGGTGAGGTTCAAGTTCGCTGGACGCGCTCATACGTAAAAAATTCACTCCGAACTTAGAGATAAGCCGACCGCTTCGCATTGTCAAGAAAAATCAACCCTTTCCGAAATTTTTGCCAAATTTTTTGAGTGCGGAAGCGAAGCTTCCGCTCTTAGGGATGAAACCCAACCACCAAGCGATCCTGCCAGCGCCTATCGACCCTCTCTCTTCCCCTCCCCAAACAACATATCCCTCGGCGATTCCCCGCGCCTCTTGCACTCCTCCACATACAACACCAAATAATTCTTCAGCACATAATCCCGCGCCGAATACCCCAACTCCTTCGCTGCCCGATCAATTGCCCCAGCCGTTCCCTCCAACTCCACAAACACCCCAATCGGCGTCTCGTCCACCTCAATCAACAACCCCTTCGCCCACCTATGCCGACCCGGCAAAACATAAGTAGTCCGATACTTCTCATACCGGAACCACCCCCGCAGCCCCAACCCCTCAAAAATCCTCCGCATCGTGGCCCCATCCGTCAGCTCCGTCTCAATCTCCTCCCGCACCTTATGCCGCCGGTCCGCGCTCGGTCCCACATCCCCAATCGCCAACGCCTCCGGCGGCGACTTAAACGTCAGCAAAGTCCGCCCCACCCCCTTGCTCAGCAGGCCTTTCTTCGCAGGTGCCGGCGTCTCTGTCCGGATCCGCAGCAGCTGTCCATGCTTCGCCAACCCCCCATCCGGCGTATCAAAAATCACATTCATCTCATGCATCCGCGGCGCTTTCGCGTTCGCGGGCTTAGACCCCAGCCGCTTCAACGCCCGCGCCAGCTTCTTCCCATCCCGAATCGCCAGCTTGATCTCAATTTCAGTAGCCATATCCCTCAATCCATCCCATCCGCCAAAGCATAGCAGTTAGCTGTAATCCCAACCCATCTTCGATTACTATGGCCTAGCAGGGTATTCCACCAGCTCCCAAAATCATGTAGTGGCCGACCTTCAGGCCGGTCCTCCTGATTTTGTAGCGGCCGCCTTCCGAGGCGGGCGCCTTTCGTATACCGGCATAATTAGTGAGACAGACCTAAGCTCAGGAATCAATTCTTGACCCAATGACGCCAGACCACAACTCCGCCGCGGCCCACCTCTCCCCCGACGCCGCCTCCCCCGCCAAATCCGGCCCCGCCGGACTCCAGCCCCCGCTCGCCCTCCGCGAACCCGTCGAGCACGTCATCCACTCCGACCGTCGCGTCGACCACTACGCCTGGCTACGCGACAAAAAAGACCCCCGCGTCCTCTCCTATCTCGAATCCGAAAACGCCTACGCCGACGCCTATCTCAAATCCACCGAAGCCTTCCAATCCCGCCTCTACAACGAAATGCTAGCCCGCATTCTCCAAACCGATCTCAGCGTCCCGTACACCCTTCGCGGCTTCGAATACTACACCCGCACCGTCGAAGGCCAGCAATACTCCATCTATTGCCGCACCACCATCCAGAATCCCCACGAGCAGGTCCTCCTCGATCTCAATCAACTCGCCGAAGGCCATTCTTTCCTCGGCCTCGGCATCTTCGAAGTCAGCGACAACAATTCCCTCCTCGCCTACGCCACAGACACCACCGGCTTTCGCCAGTACACCCTAGAAATCAAAAGCCTCGATGACGCGACAATGCTTCCCCTGCGCGTCGAGCGCGTCACCAGTGCCGCCTGGTCCTCCGACAATCGCACCCTCTTCTACGTCGTCGAAGACGAAACCACCAAGCGCTCCAATCAACTCTTTCTCCACGTCATCGGCTCCAACGGCCCCGACGCCCTTATCTACGAAGAAAAAGACGAGCGCTTCCGCATCGACGTCGAGCGCAGCCGCAGCGGCGCCTACATTTTCCTCGTCGCCAACAGCCACACCACCAGTGAAGTCCGCTTCCTCCGCGCCGACAGCCCTTCCTTGTCTTTCCAGTTAATCCACGAACGCCGCGACGACCACGAATACTACGTTGACCACCATCCCGGCAGCTCCAGCGATCCCGCCGGTGGCGTCTTCTTCATCCGTACCAACGACGCCGGACGCACCTTCCGCCTCATGACTGCACCGGCCGTCGATCCCGTCCGCTCTCGCTGGCACGAAGTCATCCCCAACCGTCCTGGTGTCATGCTCTCCGGCGTAGCCGCCTTCCGCTCCCACCTCGTCCTCGTCGAACGCGAAGAAGGTCTCCCCCACCTCCGCATCGTCGATCTAACTCGCGAAGCGCCCTCCGCACTCGCCGCTTCAAAACGCATCACATTCGCCGAACCCGCGTACAACGCCGCTGTCGGCGCCAATCCCGAGTTCGACACCACCTTTGTTCGCTTCACCTACGAATCCTTCATCACCCCGCGCTCCGTCTTCGATCTCAACATCCGCACTGGCGACCGCACCTTGCGCAAACAGCAACCCGTACTCGGCGGCTACGACCCCGCTCTCTACGCCAGCGAACGCCTCCACGCCATCGCCTCCGACGGCACCAAGATTCCCATTTCCATCGTTTATCGCCACGACACTCCCCGCGACGGCAGCGCCCCGCTTCTCCTCTACGGCTACGGCAGCTACGGTATCTCCATGCCCGTCATCTTCAGCTCCAATCGCCTCAGCCTCCTCGACCGCGGCATGATTTTCGCCATCGCCCACATCCGCGGTGGCGGCGAACTCGGCAAGCCCTGGCACGACGCCGGCCGCATGCACCGCAAGACGAACACCTTCACCGATTTCATCGCCAGCGCCGAAGATCTAATTGCCCTCGGCTTCGCCGCCCGAAACAAACTCATCATCGAAGGTGGCAGCGCCGGCGGTCTGCTCATGGGCGCGGTCACCAATCTTCGTCCCGATCTTTTCCGCGCCGTCGTCAGTCACGTCCCCTTTGTCGACGTCCTCAACACCATGCTCGATCCCACTCTCCCTCTCACCGTTGGTGAATACGAGGAGTGGGGCAATCCCCAGCGCGCCGAAGATTATTTCTACATGAAGAACTATTGCCCCTACACGCGCCTCGAACGCAAAGACTATCCCGCCATGCTCATCAAAACCGGCCTCAACGACAGCCAGGTCATGTACTGGGAACCCGCCAAATACACCGCCAAACTCCGCACCCTGAAAACCGACGGCAACGTCCTCCTCCTCAAGACCAACCTGGGCGCAGGCCACGGCGGCGCCAGCGGCCGCTACGACTACCTGAAAGAAATCGCCTTCGACTACGCCTTCGTCCTCTCCGAACTAGGCATCTCCCAATGAATCTTTCCTCATATACGCTAGGCCGCTCAACTTCTGAACTTGAGGGTGCCCCATCCTTCGCGTCCTTTGCGAAGGGTGGGTTCTTACGCTCTAATGCCGCCAACTCTCTTCTCTTTCCCTCTTACCGATTACTGATTACTGTTCACTGATCACTTCCCCATGTCCGAACCCACCACACCCCTCATGCAGCAGTACAACGCGGTCAAAACCCGCTATCCCCACGCCCTCCTCCTCTTCCGCCTCGGTGATTTCTACGAACTCTTCTACGAAGACGCCATCATCGCCGCCCGCGAACTCCAGATCACCCTCACCTCCCGCAATCGAGAAAAAGGTCAACCCATCCCCATGTGTGGCGTTCCCTATCACGCGGCCGACGGCTACATCGCCCGCCTCATCCGCGCCGGCTTCAAAGTCGCCATCTGTGAACAGATGGAGCAGCCCGGCCCTGGCAAAAAACTGGTCCGCCGCGAAGTCACTCGCGTCATCACCCCCGGCACAGCCACCGACGTCGCGGTCCTCGACGCCCGCGAAAATAATTTCCTCGCCGCCGTCGCCCAAAACGCCTCCGCCTCAATCATCGGCCTCGCCCTAGTCGATCTCTCCACCGGCGAATTCCAAGCCACCGAATTCTCCGGCCCGGACGCGCAGGACGCCCTCCGCGACGAATTGCAACTCGTTCGTCCCCGGGAAACTCTTCTCCCCCGCCCGCAACAACTCTTCGAAACCTCGAAGACCTCGCTCCTCGACGGCGCCGGCGGCGTCGAATCCCGCGTCGAAGACTGGGTCTTCCACCCCGACTACGCCGAACGCATCCTCCGCGAACAATTCGGAGTCGCCGAACTCACCGGCTTCGGCCTCGACGATCACCCGCAAGCCCTCTCCGCCGCCGGAGCGGTCGTCCACTATCTTCGCGAGAATTCCGCCCGTGGCGATGACGCACCCAGCCTCGAAGCCCTCCGCCATCTCGATCGCATTCGCTTCTATGAGCAGCACGACGCACTCATTCTCGATCCCGTCTCTGTCCGCAATCTCGAACTCGTCTCCCCCATCTTCACCGAAGAATCCAAATCCACCGGCCCCACCACCTTGATTGCCGCCCTGGACTCCACCGTCACAGGCATGGGCGCCCGCATGCTCCGTGCCTGGATTCTTCGCCCGCTGATCGATCTCGACGCCATCGAAGCCCGCCTCGGCGCTGTCGCCCACCTGTTGCAACAAACCGTCGTCCGCGGCGAAATCCGCAAGGAACTCCGAGGCATTCAAGACCTCGAGCGCCTCACCAGCCGCATCACCCTCGGCCTCGCCACCCCACGCGAACTCCTCGCCCTCCGCAGATCCCTTACGCAACTCCCCGTCTTAAAGAACTTCCTTACCCCACCGCAATCCGGCGGCAGCGATCTCCTCCGCGATCTCCACGAAGAAATCGATGAGCTCACCGACGTCCGTGAAAAACTCGAAAAATCCCTCTCCGACGAGCCGCCCGCCTCCGCCGCTGAGCCCGGCATGATCCGCTCAGGCTACCACGTCGAACTCGACGAGCTCCGCAACCTCAGCCAGCACAGCAAGCAAATCATCGCCAGCATGGAAGAGCGCGAACGCAAACGTACCGGCATCAACTCCCTGAAAATCCGCTTCAACCAGGTCTTCGGCTACTACATCGAAATCTCCAAACCCAATCTCCCCAACGCTCCAGCCGATTACGAACGCAAACAAACCCTCGTCAACGCCGAGCGTTTCACCTCTCCCGAATTAAAGGATTACGAAAGAAAAATTCTCGCGGCCGATGAGCGCATCCTCGAAATCGAGCGCCAGCTTTTCGTCGACGTCCGCTCCGGCATCGCCGCCAAAGCCTCGCGCCTCCGCGTCACCGCCGCCGCCATCGCCAAACTCGACGTCCTCGCCTCGTTCGCCAAACTAGCCGCCGACCGCAGCTACATCCGCCCTGAATTCAACAACGCCGGTGAACTCCTCATCGTCGGCGGCCGCCATCCCGTCATCGAAGAACTCCTCCGCCAGAAAGGGGAGCGCTTCGTTCCCAACGATCTCTGCTTCGAACCCGGTCGTCAGCAACTTCTCTTGATCACCGGCCCCAACATGGGCGGCAAGTCCACTTATCTCCGCCAGGCCGCGCTCATCATCCTCATGGCTCAGATGGGCTCCTTCGTCCCAGCCCGCAGTGCCAAGCTCCCCGTCACCGACCGCATCTTCACCCGTATCGGCGCCAGCGACAATCTCGCCCGCGGCCGCTCCACCTTCCTCGTCGAAATGAGCGAAGTCGCCGCCATCCTCCATCACGCCACGCCCTCCAGCCTCGTCCTCCTCGACGAAGTCGGCCGCGGCACCGCCACCTTCGACGGCCTCTCCATCGCCTGGGCCGTAGTCGAACATCTCCAGAAACACACTCGCGCCCGCACCCTCTTCGCCACCCACTATCACGAACTAACCGAACTTGCCGAACTCCTCCCCGCTGTAAAAAACGTCCACGTCAGCGTCAAAGAAACTCCCAACGAAATCATCTTCCTACGCCGCGTTGAACCCGGTAGCGCCGATAAAAGCTATGGCATCGAAGTAGCCCGCCTCGCCGGCCTCCCCAAATCCGTAATCGAACGCGCCCGCGAAGTCCTGAAAAAACACGAACAAAGCGAACACGAACTAAGCGAAACCCTTACCCCCGGCGCAACCGGCCACTCCCACAACGGCAACCAATCCGTCCTCTTCACCGCCCTCGACCGCGCCGTCCTCGATAAACTCCGCAACGCCGACCTCGACAACCTAAAGCCCCTCGAAGCCCTAAACCTCCTCTCCGACCTAAAAAAACAAATCGAGTAGTTCCGACTCTCTTCATTCCTCGATGTAGCTGGTCTTTCAAGCCAGCCGCTTGTGACACAGGCACTCCTGCCTGTGCTCTTGGATTTTCGATCCAACGCCACCCATCAACCGAACTTGAGGGTGCCCCATCCTTCGCGATTTGTGCGAAGGGTGGGTCTTACCATCTAGCGCCTCGAATTTTCTCCTCTTCTCTGTGTCCTCCGTGCTCTTCCTCTGTGATCTCTGTGTTAAAACTTTTTCCTCTTTGCATCTTTGCCTCATCACTTCTCAACTTCCTTGCTTCATCCATTCCTTCCCTGTTACAACCACCTCATGCCCAAAAATTCTCTCTTGGTCCTCGGCCTGATGTCCGGCACCTCCGCCGACGGCATCGAAGCCGCCCTGGTCCGCATCAGCGGCGCCCCCCCCAAACTCAAATCCAAACTCGAAGGCCACGCCTCTCTCCCCATCCCCAAACCCATCCGCCAAAAAATCCTCCAAATCGCCGAAGGCACTCCACTCCCCGCCGCCGAAATAAGCCAACTAAACTTCCGCCTCGGCCAACTCTTCGCCGACGCCGCCATCGCCTCCTGCAAAAAACTCCGCGTCCCTCTCAAATCCGTAGATCTAATCGCCTCCCACGGCCAAACCATCTTCCATCAAGGCCCACCAATCCTCTACCTCGGCGCCAAAACCTCTTCCACCCTGCAAATCGGCGAAGCTGCCATCATCGCCGCCCGCACCGGCATCACCACCATCGCCGACTTCCGCCCAGCCGACATGGCCGCTGGAGGCCAAGGCGCCCCACTAGTCCCTTTCGCCGACTACCTGCTCTACCGCCACGAAAAATTAGGTCGCGTCTCCCTAAATCTAGGCGGCATAGCCAACGTCACCGTAATCCCGGCCAACGCCAAGCCACAAGACGTCTTCGCCTTTGACACCGGCCCAGCCAACATCCTCATCGACGCCCTAGTCTCCCACTTCACCCACGGCCGCCAGCGCTACGATAAGGACGCCGCGTTTGCCAAACAGGGACAAATTAGTCGCGAGTTAATGCGCACGCTTTTGCGTGATCCCTACCTTAGACAGAGACCTCCAAAATCCACCGGCCGCGAATACTTCGGGAGGGACTATGTCAAAAAACTTATCGCACTCGGACGTCGCTACCATTTGAGCCCCAGCGACCTCATTTGCACCACAACCATGTTCTCGGCGGCTACTGTGATAGACGCGCTACACCGCTTTGTTTTTCCGAAACACAAAATCAACGAGATCATTGTCTCCGGAGGGGGAGCACAGAACCCCGTCTTCTTGCAAACTCTATCCGTGTTTGCGATGGCTGGCAGCAATCCGAGAGACTTTTATAGGGTGGCCACTCCCGGAAAAGTCAGCATAGTCATGTACGAAGCCAATTCGCCTTACAGACCGCACATAACTATTCCGAAGCACGCATTAGTCTCGGTGCGACGCTCTTCTACCCTCGGCATCCCCGAACAATCCAAAGAAGCCTACGCCTTCGCCCTCCTCGCCTACGAAACCTTCCACCACCGCCCTTCCAATCTCCCCTCCGCCACCGGCGCCCGCCGCCCCGCCATCCTCGGTAAAATCTCCTACGCTTAATGCATTCCGCGCAATGTGGCACAGGCACTCCTGCCTGTGCTCTTCGGTTTTTGTTTTTTATCTGTCATCCCGACCAGAATGGCCGGCTTTTTCTTGCGCACCGCATTTTGGTGCGCCGGCCACGGAGCGGAGGGACCGTGGCAACATCCAAACCAACTTCACGACGCGTTCAGTCCAACTCCCCGTCTCTGCGACCTCTACGCCTCAGCGATCTCAGCGTTAATTCTTCTCTTCCGAATTTCGATTTTCCAATTTCCAATTTCGATGTTCCATCTCACGCCGGCACCGCGTCGTCCCCCTCCAGCGCCTCCTGAATCGTCTCCGCAGGTATCGCCCCTTCGCGCCCGATGCACCAATGTTCCCCGCGCAACTCCACAATCGTCGACGGTACCTGCTCCCCCGCCTCTCCCGTATCCAAAATCAAGGGAATCCGATCCCCCAGTTGCTCCAAAACTTCCGTCGCGCTCGCGCAAGTACTCGATCCCGACAAATTCGCGCTGGTCCCTGTCAGGGGCACTCCCAGCTCTTCAATCAAGCTGCACACAACCTCATTTTTCGGCCACC
>DATHOY010000070.1:0-17816 GCA_035484435.1 Vulcanimicrobiaceae bacterium
GTACGCCATGATCCAGGGCAAAGGAATATGGTGCCGTGTCGGGAGCAAATCCGCAACAAAGGCCAGCGTTTTTCCTCCGCCCGTGAGTAGGACGGCTTGAATGTCCGCGTTATGGCCGGGGATTCGAGCGACGGAGATGCCTGGAAGGATCTGCGTATAGCCGTCGACGAGATCCCAGAGTCCCGCGTCGGTGATGGGCTGGAAATTGTCGGGGAAATAGCTGGCTCGGTCGCGCTCGGTTGGCTCGGCGGCGTGCGCAAGCTCAGCGCGCTGCAAGACATACCTTGCGTTCGGAAACGTCGGAACGGGGCGGCCGTCTTCCATGCGGGTGTTGCCCCCAGCATGGTCAAAGTGGAGGTGGGTATTGATGACCAGATCGACGTCGCCAGGCTGAACATCTTGTCTCGCAAGCGAGTCGACCAGCGGATCGCCCTCCTGAACTGCGTAGATGGCGCGCTGTTTCGCGTCCCACTTGGTGCCATTGCCGGTTTCGATGACGATCGTCTTTCCGTGGGCTCGGGCAAGCAACGAATTGGCACGCAAACGGATGCGGTTCTTTTCGTCGGGCGCGGATTTTTTGTCCCAGAAGACTTTCGGCACGACGCCGAACATGGCGCCTCCATCCAGCCAGAAGTTTCCCCCGTCGAGATAACGAACCTCAATGTCGCCCAAATGCATACGCAAGAATCCCTTAACCCTTACTCATCACATCTTTTGATTTGCCAAGACCTCAAATTGTCATCCCGAACCCGCGTCGTTTGCGGGTGAGGGATCTGCTTTTCGATCCGAGGGAGGAGAAACAGATTCCGCCGAAGACTCATTCAACCAGCCGTGCTCCTCTCAGAATTTCACTAACCGCGGTAAATGGGTCTTTCTTCCGCTCCGCAACTTCCACGGCCAGGGCGCGCAGCCGTGCTTCGCCTTCCTTGCCGCCGAGGACTTTTTCGAGCAGGCGCGATTCGAGCATTTCGATCAATCGGTTTTGCCAGTGCTCCACATGCTTCTGCAGGCGTTGGCCGCTGGATTCGAAATGCTTGCGGAATTTCTCGACGGTCAAGGCAAGTTCTTCTACGCCGCGGTTTTCCGTCGCCACCGTGCGAATCACCGGCGGATGCCAGCCATCGCGCGGCATCACCAACGACAGCATCGCGTGGAGCTGTTCTTCCAGGCGATCGGCGCCTTCGCGATCGGCTTTGTTGAGCACGAAAATGTCGCCGATTTCCATCAGGCCGGCCTTCATATTCTGTATGTCATCGCCGAGCCCGGGAACAAGAACGACGAGCACGCAGTCCGCGAGGCGGACGATATCAATTTCGTCCTGGCCCACGCCGACGGTTTCGATCAGCACCTGCCGCTTCCCGGCCGCATCAAGCAACAGCGCGACTTCCGCTGTTGAACGGGCAAGCCCGCCGAGAAATCCGCGGGTGGCCATGGAACGGATGAATATCCCCGTGTCGCTGGCGTGCCCCTGCATGCGAATGCGGTCCCCAAGAATCGCGCCGCCGGAGTAGGGACTGGTCGGATCCACCGCCACCACGCCGACGCGGTCTTCGCGCTTGCGGTGATACGCCGCCAGCCGATCGACCAGCGTGCTCTTTCCCGTGCCCGGCGCGCCGGTGACACCGGTGAGATAGGCGTTGCCCGTATGCGGAAAAAGTTGCCGCAGCAATTCTTCCGCTTCCGCAGAATGATTTTCGATGGCAGTAATAGCTCGAGAAATCGCACGCACGTCCCCGGCGCGGACCTTGTTGGCCCAGTCGTTCACGGCGGTGGTCATTGCGAAGTGAGCCTGTGCGGTTGAAACGTCGCGACGGAGAACATACCTTTAGCAGACTACCTCAACTCTCCCAATCGGTCATCCCGAGCAGCGCGACGAAACTGTAGCTTACCCCATCAGTGGTGAGGCTTTGCCTTGCGCCGGGAAACTCGCGTCGTTGTTATGAAAACCCTCAGGCCTGAAGGCCTGAGCTACAGCCTCTGGTTATTTCTTGCCGAGGAGTTGCCGGGCGATGACCAGTTTTTGAATTTCGCTGGTGCCCTCGCCGATGGTGCAGAGCTTGACGTCGCGATAATACTTTTCCGCGGGATAGTCCTTGATGAAGCCGTAGCCGCCATGAATCTGCACGCACTCGTTGGCGACGCGCACGGCAACCTCACCCGCGAACAACTTGGCCATGCTGGATTCGCGGGTGAAGCGGACATCCTTCTGATCGGCCAGCCACGCGGCGTGGTAGACCAGCAGGCGCGCGGCTTCCACCTCCGTGGCCATATCGGCCAACTTGAACTGGATGGCCTGGAATTCGCTGATGGCATGTCCGAACTGTTTGCGCTGCTTGGCGTACTTCAACGCCGCATCCAGCGCACCCTGGGCCATGCCGAGGCCCAGCGCGGCGATGGAGATGCGCCCGCCGTCAAGAATCTTCAAGCTGCCAGTAAATCCTTCTCCCTCAGGCCCGAGAAGATTTTCCTCGGGGACTTTGCAGTCCGTGAAAATAATCTCCGATGTATCGCTGGCGCGCATGCCCAGCTTGTTTTCCTTCTTGCCGGGGCGAAAGCCGGGCATACCCTTTTCGAGGATGAAGGCACTGATTCCGTGCGAGCCCTTGGATTTGTCAGTCACAGCCATGGCGACGCAGGTGTCGGCATAGTGGCCATTGGTGGTGAACGTTTTCGAGCCATTCAGAATCCAGTGCGCGCCGTCGCGCTTCGCCGTGCTTCGCGTCCCGCCGGCATCGGAACCGGCTTCGGGCTCAGTCAGCGACCAGGCGCCCAGCTTTTTGCCCTGCGCTAGCGGCGTGAGGTATTTCCGCTTCTGCTCTTCCGTCCCGAATTTGAAGATGTGATTGCTGCACAGCGAATTGTGCGCGGCGACGAAGAGGCCGACGGAGCCGTCCACGCGGGAGAGTTCTTCGATCACCGTGGCGTATTCGATGTAGCCGAGGCCGGCGCCGCCATATTCCTCCGGGAAGATGACGCCCAGCAGGCCCATGTCGGCAAGCTTTGGCAGAAGTTCGAGGGGAAATTGCGAGGCTTCGTCCCATTCCATGACGTGGGGCCCGATTTCTCCTTCGGCGAATTCGCGGACAGACTTGCGGAGATGCTTTTGCTCTTCGGTAAAAGTGAAATCCACGGGTTCCTCGAGTAATAGTTATCTATATAGCTGGTAAAAGTTTATCTTATGAAGGGATGGGATGCACGTTTTGGTTACGGGTGGCGTGTAAACGAAATGTCAAATTAAGCGTGGCCGGTGCGGCAGAGAGGAAGCCGCGGCCACATGAATGTAGCCGCTACCGTTACCAGCCTATGGGGTAGTTGTTCTTTTTGTTTTGGGCGTCGAGCCAGGTTTTTAGCGGCGCAAAATAATCGGCCAGGGCGGTGGCATCGACTTGACGCTGGCCTGTCAGCGTTTCCAGGGCTTCGGGCCAAGGCTTGCTCTGCCCGAGGCTGAGCATGGCGTTCAGCTTTTCGCCGGCGGCTTTGTTGCCATAGATCGAGCAGCGATTCAACGGGCCTTCATAGCCCGCGGTTTTACAAAGCGCGCGCTGGAACTG
Source organism: Vulcanimicrobiaceae bacterium (assembly GCA_035484435.1). Lineage (GTDB taxonomy): Bacteria > Acidobacteriota > Terriglobia > Acidiferrales > UBA7541 > Acidiferrum. The sequence continues at coordinate 3,552 of DATHOY010000070.1, forward strand.
GAACTGGTAAACGGCCGCGAGAAAATACCGCATATAGGAAACGTTGGCGGGGACGTGAAATTTTGCGCCTGGATCAAAGTCGGCTTCCGTCCGCTCAACCGGCGGGGCGACACCCTGATATTTCCGCCGAAGCTCCCACCAGGCTTTGTTGTATTCCGCAGGCTTGATCTTGCCGGAGAAAACTTCCCAGCGCCATTTGTCGATGACCAGCCCAAACGGCAGGAACGCCACTTTCTCAAGCGCCTTCCTCAGCAGATAGTCCGTGTCGTCGGACGCGGGAGGCACCGCGTTGATCAGCCCGATGGTCTTCAGATAATCCGGGGTGACGGAGAGCGCGATGGTGTCGCCCACAGCTTCGTGGAAGCCGTCGTTGGCGCTACCACGGAAAAGCTCGGGCTGCTGGTTATAAGCCCGTTGGTAATAGTTGTGGCCGAGTTCGTGGTGAATGACGCGAAAATCTTCCTCGGTGATCTGAATGCACATTTTGACGCGCAGATCGTTTTTCTCGTCCACGTCCCACGCACTGGCGTGGCAGACAACGTCGCGGTCCTGCGGTTTGGTGAAAAGCGAGCGTTGCCAGAACGTTTCTGGAAGCGGTGCGAAGCCGATGGAGGAGAAAAAGTTCTCGCCGTATTTGACCATGCCCCGAGCGTCGGTCTTGCGGTCAACGAGGATCTTCGTAAGGTCGTAGCTCTGCGCCGGCTTGGGCGAATCCATCAGCTCGTAAACGTTGTTCCACTCCTGCGCCCAGGGATTGCCAAGCAGATGCGCGGGAATCGGTCCATTCGGCGGAACGACGTCCTTGCCATATTTTTTGCCCAGTTGGCCGCGCACATAGGCGTGCAGCGAAAGATACAGCGGGCTGAGCTGCTCCCAGACGCGGTCGAGCTCCCGCGCAAAATCATCCGGCGGCATGTCGTACTTGGAGCGCCACAATGCTCCGACGTCGGAATAGCCGAGTTCGCGCGAACCCGCGTTGCCGAGTTCGACCATGCGCGCGTAGCGATCGCGCATTGGCGCGCCAATCGCGTGCCAGCCGATCCACGCCCGCTTCATCTCTTCGGGATCGCGGCTGGTGGCCAGCAAGCGTTCAATCTTGGTGATATCGAGACACGGCTTGGCGTCACCGTCAGGGCACCACTTCCCTTTTCCGTAGTCGCTGCCAAGCGACGCGAGAATGGTGGCCAGCTCTTTTTGCGCTTTCGCGTCATCCGGCGCGGGAAATTCCGCAGCAAGCTCCAGCAACAGACGCTTGCGAGCCAGATCGGGCGGGAGATTCACTTTGTCGTAACGATGCGCCAGTTTGGCGTAATTGGTGGCGGCGGTGTTTGCGGCCTCCTGAGCATCGGCTGCAATGTTTTCCGTGTCGAAGGTGATGAAGTTTAGCTGCACCCAGGACGCGCGCGCGGCTTTCAGTCCAAGATCGGAAAGGTCTTGCTCCGCATGCTCGATGAACCGCTTGGCTTCGTCCGGCGTCGGTGCCGTAGTTTGTTGCGCGAGTGTAAGCCGAGGGGCAAGCGTGACCGCCAGCAAAAGCGTGAGGTTGAAGGCACACCAGCGAGCGAGATTCGTTTTCATAGCGAAGGTTCCTTTTCTCCAACTGGCTGAAGATTCTAATTCAGATTGGCGTCAGGCGACCTGGCCTTTTTTCTTTTGCACCACCGCGCCAAGCTCCTGGATCGCGCGATCGATGCCGGCACGGTTGACGTTCCAATGCGTGACCATGCGGACGGAGTGGAAAGCCGTGTCCTGCGCCCAGATGCCGCGTTCGTGCAGGGCGTCGCAGAGTTCGACGGCGTTCATGCTGCTGGCGCTGCAATCGAAGATGACGATGTTCGTCTTGACGCTGGCGGGATCGATTTTCAGGCCGGGAATTTTCGCGATGCCCTCGGCGAGATGCTGCGCGTTGGCGTGGTCTTCCTGCAGCCGCGAAGGAGACTTTTCCAGCGCGATCAATCCCGCTGCGGCAATCACGCCGACCTGGCGCATGCCCCCTCCAAACATTTTGCGGTAGACGCGGGCACGCTCAATGAATTCGCGCGAGCCGAGAATCATGGAGCCGACGGGGGCGCCGAGCCCTTTGGAGAGGCAGAACATTACGGAATCGACGTTCCTGGTCATATTGGCGACCGTGTCGCCGAGCGCAGCAGCAGCGTTGAAAATACGCGCGCCATCAAGGTGAACCTTCAGGCCGAGCTCGTGGGCGCGCTCGCAGATTTCATCCACCCGCGCGGTGGGATAGACGGTGCCGCCGGCCATGTTGCTGGTGTTTTCGAGACAAACCAGCGCGGTCTGAGAGTCATAGTAAATTTTCGGGCGAATGGCAGGTTCAATCTGCTGCCAGGTGAGGATGCCGTCGTCACCGCCACGTACGGCACGCGGCATGCAACCCGCGATGGCGGACATCGAGGCAAGTTCGTACAGATTGACGTGGCTGCGGTCTTCGCAGACGACTTCATTGCCGTGATGCGTCCAGATTTTGATGGCGATCAGGTTGCCCATGCAACCCGTGGGGACGAAGAGAGCGGCCTCCTTGCCAAAGATTTCGGCGGCGCGTTTTTGCAGTTTATTGACGGTCGGGTCTTCGCCGTACACGTCGTCGCCCACTTCGGCCACGGCCATGGCGCGGCGCATCTCTTCGCTGGGGCGCGTGACGGTGTCGCTGCGCAGATCGACAGCGCCTTCAATGGGAGCAACGTGGTCGGGATCGGTAAGCTGATTTCCTTTTGCGACGGTGTACGTCATGATTGGCCTCGTTCAGAGCCTAAAACGATTTGAAAGCGATTGCAAAGCCGGTTCGAAGCAAGCGGACACTTCACGCTTCAGGCGGCGACCTGAACGGAGCGCAGCAACTCCACGATGACTTCATTGGACACGCTGAGTTTCCCGGCGGGCAAACGCAGGATATTGCCCTGCTTCTCCACCATGCCACGAGCGGCAAGTTCGCTGAATTTTCCGGAGAGGCTAACACCATACTCGCGCTCAATTCGCGACAGATCGATTCCGGAAAGTTGGCGCAGGCCAAGAAAGAATTCTTCCTCGAGGGCGAGTGCGGGCGTGAGAGTATCGACGGATTCTATGGCGTTGTTCCCCTCGGAAATCGCCTCAACATAAGCGGCAGCATCGTGGCGGTTCGCCCAACGCTGCCCACCGGAAAACGAATGCGCGCCCGCGCCGAAGCCGAGATACGGTTCCCGCCGCCAGTATTTAAGGTTGTGACGGGATTCGAATCCTGGCTTAGCCCAATTGGAGATTTCGTACTGGAGGTAGCCTGCGGATTTCAACTCCAGTTGCGCAAGTTCATAAAATTCGGCCGTGGACTCTTCACTGGGCAGATCCCTGGCGCTGTAGCGCGAGCCGCTCTGCAGCACTTCCAGGCCAAGGCGACTCCCTTCGTCGATTTCCATCATGTAGATGGAGATGTGCTCCGGCCCTAGTGCGATGGCCTCGGTTAGCGATTGCCGCCAAGAAGCGGCCGTCTGTTTGGGAAGCCCAGCGATCAGATCAAAGCTGATATTGTGAATTCCCGCGGCGCGAAGAATGGGGACGGCGTGATAAATATCCTCGCGGCGATGCATACGGCCGGCAGTTTTCAACTCTTCATCCACAAACGATTGCGAACCAAAGCTGATGCGATTGAAGCCCATGGCGACCCAGGCAGCGGCCTTTTCGGCCACAATGGTCTCGGGGTCCGCTTCCAGGGTAACTTCCTTCCACTGACAATCGAAACTCTGTGGCAAATATTCGAGCATGGTGAAGAGGATTCCCGGCTCCAGCAGACTTGGCGTGCCACCTCCGACATACACCGTGTCCACGACCGGGCCCTCGCAAAGCAGTGTGTCGAGGGAATTAATCCCCGCTGCTACCTTCATAATTCGATGGAATGCAATTTCCTTGCCTACTGCATGCGCGTAAGGCGCAAATCGGCCGGGCGACACCACGCCCGTGTGGAAGTTGCAGTAGGTGCACTTCGTCTGGCAGAACGGAACCTGAATATAAATGCCGAGATTGCCCATCACTTAAAACAGTAGCACAGAGCTACGATGCGCCGGTGCTTTCGTCGATTTCGTCCCAGATGCGCGTGGCACGCGTCTCTTTCAGAAACAAGCTGCCAACCACAAGCGTGATAGCGCAGACGGCCAGCGGGTAATAAAGACCGGCGTAAATGTTGCCCGTGGCCGCGCAGAGCGAAAGTCCAATCACCGGCAGCAAGCCGCCGAAAATACCGTTGCCAATGTGATACGGCAGGGAAAGCGACGTGTAGCGGATGCGCGCCGGAAACGCTTCGACCAGGTAGGCCGCGAGAGGCGCATAAATCATGGTGAAAACAAAGAGTTGCGCGTAGACCAGCAAAATCAGGCCGGGTATATCGGGATTCAAGGCCTCTCTCGTCGGGACAAGTTGCGCGGATAGCGGGTCCTTAGTCATGGGTGAAAGCGTGATCGCGCCGGTGACTTTGTTATTTGTGGACCCGACGGAAATCACATTGTTGCCGGCAGCCCGCTGCATGGCTTTGTAAATCGGAAACCACGTGACGATGCCCAGCAGGCACGCGGCCATCATTATCCACTTGCGGCCCACGCGGTCGGAAAGTGCCGCGAAGCCAATGAGGGTGGGCACCGAGAGCAGCAACGCGGCGGCCACGATGATGCTGGCAGTCTGCTGGTTCACTTTCAGGATTGTCTGCAAATAGAAGAGCGAATAGAACTCGGCGGAATACGCCAGCACTCCCTGCGCCGCGGTTGCGCCGAAAAGCGTTACCAGCACCTGGCGGATATTTTTCCAGCCGCTGAAAGCCTCCTTCAGCGGATTGCGCGAGGTCTTTCCCGCCTCCTTAATCGCCGAAAAGATCGGCGATTCCTTCATACGCAGCCGGATGTAGAACGACAAAGTCACCAGCACGATCGAAAGCAGGAACGGTATACGCCAGCCCCACTGGTTGAAGGCTTCGACCGACATCGAGCGCTGCGTCGCGATGATCACAAAGAGCGACGCGAAGAAACCAAGCATCGCCGTGATCTGGATGAAGCTGGTGTAAAAACCGCGCTTGTTGTCCGGAACGTGTTCCGCCACGTAAACCGCAGCGCCGCCATACTCGCCGCCGACCGCAAGTCCCTGCAGCGCGCGAATCAGAATCAGGATCACCGGAGAAATCCAGCCGCCCGTGTGGAAGCTTGGAAGAAATCCGATCAACGCCGTGGCCCCGCCCATGATGCTCAGCGTAACCAGAAACGCGTACTTCCGGCCCACCAGATCGCCGATGCGGCCGAAGAACAACGCGCCGAACGGCCGCACCACGAAGCCGACGGCAAACGTGGAAAGATACGCAATGTAAGCGAACGTCTCGTTCCCCGGAGGATAGAATTTCTGGGAAAGCACAACGGCAAGACTGCCGAAGATGAAAAAGTCGTACCACTCAATCATGGTACCGGCAGCCGACGCGAAAATCACACGCCAGATGCCGCGCTTGGAGAATGAATGAGTCTCGATTACCGGGGTGGCGGCCAACGAATTTCGGTCCTCGCTTTGGTTTTCGAAGCTCAGCTTTGCGTGACAGCTTACCTTATGTTCCGGCCCGAGAATGGCAATTTGCGAAGAAAGCGCCCGCCTCAGAAGGCGGCCGCTACACGGAGGCCAGGCATCAGACGCGGTCGGGAAGGACTTTTACATAGAGATGGCGTTCGCGGGGACCGTCGAATTCGGCGAAGAAGATGCCCTGCCACCGGCCCAAGGCGAGTTTGCCGTCTTCGACGAAGACGAATTGCGATGTGCCGATAAGCATGGTTTTTACGTGCGAATCGGAATTTCCCTCCGCGTGTCGAAATGGCCCGGCGGACGGCACAAGGCGATCGAGCGCTCCCTCCGCATCGGAGGCCACGTCGGGATCGGCATGTTCGTTGATCAAAATGCCCGCCGTGGTGTGCGGCACGTAGAGGTAGCACGTGCCCACCTTTATCCCCAGCGCCGTCACGACCCGCTGCACTTCCTGAGTGACGTCCACCATCTGGGTGCGCCGCGCCGTTCGCACTCGAATCGATTGCATAGCCGCCTCTCGCAACGTATCAGGGAATGGAAACGATGTAATGCTGGCCGGTTTTTTTTGCGCAGGCAAGCTTCTGCAATTCCCCGAGGCCGCCGCTGCCGAGGCGCAGCAGGAATGGAAGGAAAGAAAGATCGCGGGATTGCAGTCCCTTGTGCGGATAGAGCAGATTCTCCAGAAAATCCGCGTGCTGTTCGATGATCTTTTCGTGCCGGTCGAGCGCGGCACCCGTCTTGGCGCGCAATTTTTCCACCTGGTAGCGGATCCGCTTTTCGGCGCGGTCGATCGTTCCCTGGATCGTCGGATCCACCTCGCGGATGGATTCATGTAGACTGGCGATGCTCTTCTCGATCTGCCCCAGGCTGCCGTCAAACGAGCGCGCCAGCTTTTTGGGCAGGTTCGTGGAATACATCTTCTTTCGAAGCTCCTGCGAGCCGAGCCAGGCATCTTCCACCTTCAATCCGTATTTCTCCAGGATGCGCACAGCTTTGGGATCGACCAACGTATAGTCTGCGCGAGGCAACAACACCGGCATGCGGCCCAGCAGTTTTTGATAAAGCACCTGCGACTGCGCGAAATAAGCAATTTCCGCGGGGCCGCCGTAGTACACCACGGTTGGCAAAAGGTAATCCTGCATCAGCGGCCGGAGCAACGCGTTTGGACTGAACGCTTCCGGCTCGGCCGATACGCGCCCAATCAACTCGGCCCTTGCAACGGATTTCCCGCCAAACGAAAACTTCCCGTCCGTGGCGCTGATCACCTCGCGCTTGCCGTCTTCAAACGCAAAAAGCAGCGTGCTCCTTGAAGTGATCTTAACCTGCGGAGCATACCCGGCCTTTTCAAGTTCCCTGTCGCGCTGCAACAGCGCTTCGTTCAAGTCGTCGCGTTGTTCAAGCGCCTGGCGCAACACGGGAGCAGCGATGGCATGAAGGCTGGGATTAAGTGGGTCGAGAAGAATCAGGCCGTGCGGGGAAAAAAGCTTGGCAAAGAGTTTTGCGAAGGAACTGCCGTAGGTATCCTGTGGGGTATAACACGAGCGCAGAATTTCCAGCAGTTCGAAGCCGCTGGGGCCGGTGAGACTATCTTCGATTTCCTGCAACAGCGTTTCGATACCAACGCCGAGCGAGACCCGGCCCGCTGGGCGCGCTTCCTCAGCCGGCGTAGGCAAGACAAGATTCCGCAGCTTGCCTTCAACAAACCACGTGGTGTGGCGAATTTCGTCAATGTCGTGGTCTTCCGTGGCCATCCAAAAAATCGGCACGGCTTCGATACCAGAGAGCGAAAGCTCCCGTGCGGATTCAATCGCGGTAAGCGCCTTGTAAAACGCATACGCGGGGCCTCCGAAAAGCCCCACCTGCTGACCGCTAACCACCGCGACGGCACCGTTTTCGAGCCGCCGCAGATTGTTCTCCGTCTCCGGGCCGCCGCCGAACAAAAGATTGTCGGCACGCAAAATCGCGGCGACTTCCCTGCGGCGCTCCGCAGGGAAATCCAGTTGACGCGCGTACGCTTCGGCGGAGTGAAGTTCCGGTTTGTGCTGGAAGAAATTCTGCAGGCGGGAAAAATTCTCGGTGTAATCGTGAATCAGCTTGCTGGTGTGCGGCAGGGCGGAGGGTGGAAGAGCGCGACAGTCCATGAGCGTTTAGATGATAGTCCCGGCAAAAGGTCACGGCAACCCGCCGGCAGCGGCCAGCGACCGGTGCGAAGGTTTAGACGCGCGCCGCGGCCGGATGGAGTTCCGCCACCAGCGCCGCAATGGCGTTTTTCTTTTCTTCCTTCAGGGGCAGAAGCGGCGGCCGGGGGACACCGCCCTTGTAGCCGCGCAGGTCCATGGCGAATTTCAGGCCAGCGATGCCGTTTTCGGAGACCACCTGTTTGGAGGCGACGACAAGCTGCAACTGCAGTTGTCGGGCCTGCTCGTGATGGCCCTGCTGGAACAACTGGAACAGCTCAACGCACTTTTCAGGGAGTAGATCGGCGAGCGCCAGGATAGCTCCTCGCCCGCCGACGGCCAGCGCGGGATACACAACAGCCGCACCGCCGGTGAGTACCTGAAAATCCACCGGCGCGCCGGCGACGACTTCGCCGATGCGCTGGATGCTGCCGGAGCTGTCTTTGATGCCGATAATATTAGGATGCTGTGCCAGCGCGATGATTTCCGGCGATTCCAAAGTGATGTTGGTGAATACCGGCACGGAGTAGAGAAGAACCGGAATCGGCGACGCGTCAGCAACGGCGCGATAATGCGTGATGAAATGTTCCGCGCGGTAGGCGGGCTTGTAGTAGTAGGGCGTCTTGACGAGAGCGACCTGATAACCCAGAGCCGCAGCCCGTTTTGTGCGCGCGATGGTTTCGGCGGTGGATTCCGCACCTGTGCCGGCAATCAGGATTTTCCCCGGCGCTGCCGATTCTTTGACGGCGGAAAGCAACTGATCCGCCTCTTCCCGCGAAAGCAGCACCGATTCGCCCGTCGAACCCAGCACGACGTAACCCGCGAGGCCGGTGCGATTGTAGAGGCCGATATTCTGCTTCATGCCGGAAAGCGAAACGCTGCCGTCGGCTTCAAACGGTGTTGCCAGCGCCGGGAAAATTCCGCCGAGGTTCATGACTAGTCTCCGGTTCCGGGATTGCCCGAGGCGGCGACGCGGCTGTTGTGAAGATCCTGCAGGCACGAAACTTCCCGTTTCAGTTCAATCAGCGCGTGGATGCCACGGACAGCGGCATGGGCCGCCGAAAGCGTGGTGATGCAGGGAATGTTGTAACGGATCGCGGCGCGGCGGATGGACTTCTCGTCGTAAAACGATTCGCGGCCAAGCGGCGTGTTGATGACCAGTTGAACTTTGCTGGTCTTAATAAGGTCGACGATGTTGGGCCGGCCTTCATTCACTTTGTACACTTCCTCGCAGGGTACGCCTGTAGAGTGCAACGCCGAGGCGGTGCCGCGCGTGGCGACGATTTTAAAGCCGAGCGAAACGAGTTCCTTGCCGATGGTGCCCAACTGCCGCTTATCGCGGTCGTTCACGCTGATGAACACCGTGCCGCTGTTCGGCAGTTTCTGTCCGGCGGCGAGCTGCGCCTTGGCAAACGCCTGCCCGTACGAAGTGGAAATGCCCATGACTTCGCCCGTGGAGCGCATTTCTGGGCCGAGAATCGTGTCCACACCGCGAAACTTGTTGAACGGGAACACCGGCGATTTCACGGAATAGAAATCGTGCACGGCGATTTCCGCCACACCGTTCGAGTGCACCAGCGGAAGATTCATATCCGCCAGGCGGCGGCCAACCATCAGACGCGCACCGATTTTTGCCAGCGGCACCCCGGTGGCCTTGCTGACGAAGGGAACGGTGCGCGAGGCGCGCGGGTTCACTTCAAGGACGTAGACCGTGTCACGCTGGATCGCGTACTGCACGTTCATCAGCCCGATGACCTTCAGCGCCAGGGCCAGCCGCTTGGTGTAATCGCGAATGGTGTCGAGAATTTTGGGCGAAAGGCTCACGGGCGGCAGAACGCAGGAAGAGTCGCCGGAGTGGACGCCGGCCTCTTCGATGTGCTCCATGATTCCGCCGATGACCACGTCGGTCCCGTCGGCAAGCGCGTCGACGTCGACTTCGGTGGCCTCTTCCAGAAATTGGTCGATCAAAACGGGGCGCGCCGGGCCCATCAACGCGGCTTGCGCCACGTATTCCTGCACCGTGTTGACGTCGTAGGCGATGACCATGGCGCGCCCGCCAAGCACGTAGCTGGGGCGAACCAGCACTGGCATTCCGATTTCACCCGCCACGCGCGCTGCTTCTTCGGGCACAAGCGCGGTGCCGTTACGCGGTTGGGGGATGCGCAATTCGTCAAGCAACCGGCCAAAGCGGCGGCGGTCTTCGGCGAGGTCGATGGATTCAGGCGCGGTGCCGACAATCGAGACGCCATTGCGCTTCAGTTCCAGCGCCAGGTTCAGCGGCGTCTGTCCGCCAAACTGCACGATGACGCCAGCGGGCTTTTCGCGCTCCACGATGGCGAGAACGTCTTCCAGCGTAAGCGGTTCGAAGTACAGACGGTCGGATGTGTCGTAATCGGTCGAGACGGTCTCCGGGTTGCAATTGACCATGATGGTCTCAAAACCGTCGGCGCGCAGCGCGAACGAAGCGTGGCAGCAGCAGTAATCGAATTCAATTCCCTGCCCGATGCGGTTGGGCCCGCTGCCAAGAATCATGATTTTCTGCTTGGGTGTCGGGTCGGTTTCGTCTTCTTCCTCGTAGGTCGAGTACATGTACGGAGTGAACGACTCGAATTCGGCGGAGCAGGTGTCCACCCGCTTGAAAACGGGAGCAACGCCGTAGCGGGCGCGCTGCAAACGAACGACGGCCGGCGTGGTCTTCCAGATTTGCGCTAGTTGCTCGTCGCTGGTGCCGACGCGCTTCACTTCGCGCAATAAATCTTTAGATGCGGTTTCGACGGTGACGCTGGCCGCACGGCGGTTGGCTTGGTTGATCTCCTCAATCTGATGAATGAACCACGGATCGATCTTGGTCAGGTCGCAAATCTCCGCGGCGGGCAAACCGCGCTCAACAGCGGTGAGCAACCAGTGAATCCGATCGGGCCGCGGCGTGGCCAATTTTTCGCGCAGCAGCGAGTCCGGCGTTTCCGCGGGCGCGCGCCAGGGCGTGCTCGGCTCGAGCGACCGAATCCCCTTTTGCAGCGATTCCTTGAACGTGCGGCCGATGGCCATTACCTCGCCCACCGACTTCATCTGCGTGCCGAGTGTGCTGTCCGCGCCCGCGAATTTCTCGAACTGCCACTTGGGAATTTTCACCACAACGTAATCAATGGTCGGCTCGAAGCAAGCCGGCGTTTTCTGCGTGATGTCGTTAGGAATTTCGTCCAGGGTCATGCCCACGGCGAGACGCGCGGCAATCTTGGCGATCGGGAACCCGGTGGCTTTGCTGGCCAGGGCGGAACTGCGCGAAACGCGCGGGTTCATCTCGATCACTACCATCTTGCCGTTTTCGGGGTTGATGGCGAACTGAACGTTGGAGCCGCCGGTTTCGACGCCTACCTCACGGATAATGGCCGCGGCGGCATCGCGCATCCGCTGGTATTCCTTGTCGGTCAGCGTCTGAGCCGGCGCGACGGTGATCGAATCGCCGGTATGCACGCCCATGGGATCGAAATTCTCAATCGTGCAGATCACCACGAAGTTGTCGCGGAAATCGCGCATCACTTCCAGCTCGTACTCTTTCCACCCGAGCACGGACTCTTCCACCAGCGCTTCGTGCACCGGGCTCATCTCCAGCGCGTGCGCGATGGCGTCGGCAAACTCTTCCTTGTTATAAGCGATGGCTCCGCCAGTCCCACCCAGCGTGAACGAAGGGCGAATCACCAGCGGAAAGCCAAGCTGATCGCAGAGCCGCAACGCGTCCTGTGCGTTATTAACCAGCGCAGACGCGGGAACCTCAAGTCCGATCTTCCGGCACGCGTCCTTGAACCACAACCGGTCTTCCGCAACCTTTATGGCGCGAAGCGACGCCCCGATCATTTCGACCTTGTGCTTTTCGAGGATGCCGCCCTCGGCAAGCTCGACCGCAAGATTCAGCGCGGTCTGTCCGCCCACAGTCGGCAGCAATGCATCCGGCTTTTCCTTGATCAGAATTTCTTCGAGATATTCCTTGGTTAACGGCTCGATGTACGTGCGATTCGCCAATTCCGGATCGGTCATGATCGTGGCCGGGTTGGAATTCACCAGCACCACTTCATACCCTTCCGCCCGAAGCGCCTTGCACGCCTGCGCTCCCGAATAGTCAAACTCGCAAGCCTGCCCAATAACAATCGGCCCGGAACCGATAATCAGAATCTTATGGATGTCTTTGCGTTTAGGCATCTTCCCTCAAACTAGTTTTCCAATATCGGTCCAGCCAAAAACTGTTGCTCACCACTTCACACCGTTGCGATTCAAAACGCTTTCCACCTGCTCGCGGTGGCCCAGCAGAATCGCATAAATCGCCTTGTAATGATCCTTTTGCTTCCACTCAATCACTTTGCGGGCCCGCTCGGCCCCAACCAACTCTTCCATCGCCTGCCACTCCAGCATGCACACCGCAATATGAAAATAGCTGCTGCGGAGTTCCCCATCCCCGCCGGGCATGCGATAGTCCAAATTTGGAAATGTCTGCTGCAGGTCCTCGAACAACTGTGGGTTCCCAGGCCGATGGCGTTCCATCAAGTACCAGTGCCCCTTCTCATGAACGTAAGCCGAAAGCGCCAGGTCGTCGTTGTGCAGAAAGCGCAGATTCAACGTAAGCACAGGCGAAGAGTGATTCATCGCCACGCGCTCGATGATAATGTCCCGCGTAATCGTGTATTTGCTCAGATCATATTGCCGCGCCAGCCGTTCCATCTGCTGTTTACGTTGCTCCTCCGCGGGAAGATGGTTCTTCGTCCGGATATTCAGCTTCGGCGTTTCCGCCCATAACGCAGCCGTCAGAAGAGCAAGCGCGATGGGTGCGAGAGCTCTCGTGGTATGTGTGCAGCGCGGCATTTGCGTTTCGGTGCTCATCTTTTCTCTCTTATGTCTTAGGCGCCTGGTTCAGTCGAAATCGAAGTTCTTTCTCCACTCCCTCGTATGTAATTTCAAAAATATAGATTAACGGGCTGAAACCCTTCGCCTGCATGACCGCCGTGTACTCTCCGTTTGTCAAATGAACCACAAAGTGGCCGTGCGAGTCGGATTGTGTGGAAGCTATCGGACTCTTGCCGCCCGACCCGCTGCGGAAAATATCAATTTTCACTCCACGCAATCTCTTCCCGGAAGGATCCTCCACGACTCCCCGGTAAAACCAGATGCGCTCGCGAACGATTCCCTTTTCTGCCTCCGCGATTTGCTCCTCGAGTGTGGCCGGTGAAGGCGATTTTGGAGCGACCGCCTGGCCCAGGTCCACGAGCACAGTTCGGGCATTTACAAAAGTCCGCGCGATGGCCACGTCCTCACTGCACGGATTGGGCGCCACAAGACCCGTCAGGCCGAAAGCAGTTATTGCCGCGGCAGGATAGTTCATCGACGGGAACTCCCGGGACTTGCAAATTCCTTCATCAGGTCGGTGAACTGCGTGAACAGATAATGCGAATCGTGCGGCCCGGGCGAGGCCTCCGGGTGATACTGCACGCTGAAGAGCGGCAGGTTCTTGTGGCGCATGCCTTCGTTGGTGTGGTCGTTCAAGTTGACGTGCGTGATTTCAACGTCGCTCGAAGGCAGCGATTCGGGATCAACACAGAAGCCATGATTCTGCGCGGTGATCTCCACCTGGCTGGTAAGCAGATTTTTCACCGGATGATTCGACCCGTGGTGCCCGAATTTCAGCTTGAAGGTTTTCCCGCCAAGCGCCAGTCCGCAGAGCTGGTGCCCAAGGCAAATTCCGAAGACCGGAACACGCCCGGCCAGTTTGCGGATATTTTCTACTGCATAGGTGATGGGTTCGGGATCGCCGGGGCCGTTGGAGAGAAAGACGCCATTCGGCCGCATCGCCAAAATATCTTCGGCGGAAGTGTTCGCCGGAACCACGGTCACGTCGCAGTGGTGGTCCACCAGCAATCGTAGAATGTTCAGCTTGATGCCGTAATCGTACGCCACCACTTTGAACTTCTTGGTGTCCGGACTGGCCCCGGATTCGCCCATCTGCTCCGCCCAAGGAGAAGTGGCGAGATCGATGGAGCCTTTTTGCCAGTCATAAGGCTTCGCGCAGCTTACGCGCCCCGCCAACTCCTGCCCGGCCATCGTCGGCAACTGCTTCGCTTCAAATACCAGCTGATCGCCAGGCGTTCCGTCCGTGGCGACTACCCCGCGCAAAGCGCCCAGCTTGCGGATGTGCCGCACCAGCGCCCGCGTATCCAAATCCCAGATCACGGGAATTTTGTGGCGATTCAAATACAGTTGAGCGGATTCCGCCGAGCGCCAGTTCGAAGTGACTTGCGAGAACTCGCGAACGATCAACGATTCGATGTACGGTCGCGTGGACTCTTCATCGTCGAGATTCGCCCCCACATTGCCGATGTGTGGATACGTCAAACAGACGATCTGGCCCGCATAGCTGGGATCGGTAAAAACTTCCTGGTAACCGGTGAGGCTGGTATTGAAAACGACTTCTCCGCCCCGGCGCGTGATCGCGCCGGCCGCGCGGCCGTTAAATATGCGCCCGTCTTCGAGCGCGAGGATTGCGGGTCGATGCTGGACTTCCGTCAGT
>DATHOY010000071.1:0-5617 GCA_035484435.1 Vulcanimicrobiaceae bacterium
CCACACGCCGAAGGATGAATTCCTGACCGTAAAAATCGGCAATGCTTTCGACGTGGTCAGCGAGCGCAAGCAGACGGACTACAAGAGTCTCGGCAGCCGTATGTGGGAAATGGAATTTGAAATCACCCTGCGCAATCACAAGGACACGCCGATCACGGTCCAGGTGAACGAACCGATCGGCGGGGATTGGGACATGCAGTCATCGTCGTATAAATTCACGAAGACTGCGGCGTTCGCGGCGCAGTTCGATGTCCCGGTGAAGGCCAACGGAACTTCGGTCCTTAAGTATCGCGTCCGCGCCAAGTGGTAATTTTTGAGTGCGGCAGCGAAGCTGCCGCTTTTACCGATTGAAGACCCAGCTCCGAATTCAATTTGGCCTAGGTGCTTTCACCGCAAAAGCGGGAGCTACGCTCCCGCACTCAAAATTGCCTGCGGTCCGCTTACTCTTCCACAATTGCGTCGGCTTCGATTTCGAGCAGGATTTCGGGTGCGATCAGGCGGCTTACTTCTACCATTGAGGTTGCTGGTCGAATCTCTCCAAAAAATTCACCGTGGGCCTTTCCGATCTTTTCCCACTCGGTGATGTTGGTTACGAAAATGCGCGTGCGGACCACGTCTTTCAGTCCGGCGCCGGCGCGGGCCAGGGCGGACTCCAGATTTTTGATGATCTGCACGGTCTGCGCGTAGGTGTCGCCGATGCCGACGATTTTTCCGTCCGCGTCCGTCGCTGTGGTTCCGGAAACGCTGATGTGGTTGCCGATGCGCACGGCGCGCGAGTAGCCGACTATCGGCTCCCATTTGGTTCCCGTTGCAATGTTCTGGCGTGGCATTCTGGTCCTCTCCGGCAGGCGGAATAGCGAATCGCCGCTGGCCCGCATGCTAAACTTATCAGAAGTATGGCACACGCAGGCCGCGCTCTGGCCCGCTGCCGGAAGATCAACCTATGCGCTGCAACAACATTCTGGAGGCGGTGGGACGTATCCCGCTGATCCGGCTGAACCGCATCAATCAGGGCCTGAAGCCGCAGATGTGGATCAAGGCGGAGATGCTGAATCCCGGCGGGTCCGTGAAAGACCGCATCGGCATCACCATGATTGATGAAGCCGAGAAAAAAGGCTTGCTGAAGCCCGGCGGCACGATCGTCGAAGGCACCTCCGGCAACACAGGAATGGGACTCGCTCTCGTCGCAGCGGTTCGCGGATATAAGTGCGTCTTCACCACCACCGACAAGCAGTCCAAGGAAAAAGTGGATTTACTGAAAGCGTTGGGCGCCGAGGTAATCGTTTGCCCCACCGCCGTCGAGCCGGAAGACCCGCGCAGCTATTACAGCGTGGCGAAAAAGCTGGCGCGGGAAATTCCCAACGCGTATTACCCGAATCAGTACGACAATCCGTGCAATCCCGAGGCGCATTACAAAACCACCGGCCCGGAGATCTGGGAAGACACCGAAGGCAAGATCACGCACTTCGTTTGCGGCATGGGCACCGGAGGCACCATCAGCGGCGTGGGCAAATTCCTGAAGGAAAAAAATCCGAACGTCAAAATTGTCGGCGTCGATCCGGAAGGCTCGCTCTATTTTGATTTTCACAAAACCGGGAAAATTGCCAAGGCCCGTACTTACGTCGTGGAAGGCATCGGCGAGGATTTCTTCCCCACCACCATGCACATGGACATTCTGGACGACGTGATTCAGGTGAACGACGAAGAATGCTTCGTCGTTGCGCGTCGCCTGGCCAAACAGGAAGGCATTTTCACCGGCGGTTCGGGCGGCGGCTGCCTGAGCGGAGCGCTGCGGCTGGCAAAGGATCTCGGGCCGAATGATTTTGTGGTCGCACTGCTGCCCGACACCGGCATGCGCTATCTCAGCAAAGTTTACAACGACGAATGGATGCGCGAGCGCGGCTACGTGGAATCGAGCGTGCCCATTACCGCGGCGGAAGTCGTTAATGCCAAGCGGCAGTCCGGCAAGGTGCGCGAACTGGTGATCGCGCGACCCTATCAGACCGTTTTCCACGCGTTGAAAACCATGCAGGAGCAAGACATCTCGCAAATTCCGGTCTTCGAAGAAACTTTGCCCATCGGCACCATCTACGAAGACCAGATCCTGACGCTTGCGCTGCAGGGCAAGGACCTGCGCAAACTGGTGGTGCGAGAAGTGATGAGCAAGCCGCTGCCCCGCATCCCGGGTTCTTCGCCGGTGGAGCGAGTCACCTACATGCTCAGCCACGAAAACCCGGCCGTGTTCGTGGAAATGGACGAAACGAAGTTCGAAATCCTCACCAAGTACGACCTCATGAGCACAGTCGCGGGTCTCATGGAACAGAAACGCTAAGGAGAAGGTGTGCCCGGAACTCTTCCAGGAATTTTGGGTGTGGCCGCATTTGGAGGGATCAAGTTTGTCGGCTACTCACTTGCCCTTTCGGGCCTGAAGAAATTTGAGCCGGCCATCACATCGTCGGCGACTAAAATCGCCGCGGTCCGAACGGGATTGGGTTTCGTTCTTGGTCCGATTGCTTCCATCTCCCTTGTTTTTCTGAGCAGTTTCTTGTTTTTGCACCTTGGAGGGTCGCCGGGTTCGTCGAATTCGAACCCGCCGATGTTCTATCTTTACGGAATATTATTCGTTGTGCGGATCTTCGTGTGGGCGCTCGTGCTTTTTCTTTTCACCCG
Source organism: Vulcanimicrobiaceae bacterium (assembly GCA_035484435.1). GTDB lineage: Bacteria > Acidobacteriota > Terriglobia > Acidiferrales > UBA7541 > Acidiferrum. Next base: position 2,671 of record DATHOY010000071.1, read on the forward strand.
GAGAACGCCCCTCCCTGGGTCCAGTCTGTGGCTCTACTCGCTTCTCGGCGCGATTGTTTCCAGCCTGCTGGACTGGCCGGGATACGCTTTGGCGATTGCGGCCCCGGGGAAAATATCATTTTGCTGATTCGAATGACGCGCCAAAGATCAAATGAAAATATCTGACTTCAACGATCGGCTGAAGGATTCCATCCTTATCGCGGATGGGGCCATGGGCTCTATGCTTTATGAAGCGGTGGGATCGGTGCGCTGCTTCGACGAATTGAATGCCACCGAGCCTGAGGCCGTGTTTCGCGTTCACCAGGCTTATATCGAAGCCGGCGCGCAGATTATTGAAACCAACACGTTCGGGGCGAATCGTTTCAAGCTGGCGCCGCTGGGACTTGGCGACGAAGTCCAGCGCTTGAACAGCCGGGGCGTCAAAGTGGCCCGCGAAGCGCGCGAGGCGGCCTCACGCGAAATTTTGATTGCCGGCTCGATGGGCCCGCTTGGCATTGGCGTTCAGGCGCGCCATCCTGAGCCGGATCAGATTCGCGCGATTTTTCACGAACAGGCGATGGCGCTGGAAGAGCGCGGCGTGGACCTCTTCATCCTCGAAACGTTTTCCTACGTCGAGGAAATCCTGCTGGCCATCGAAGCGATCCGCTCGTTTTCCAGTCTTCCGATCGTTGCGCAACTGACGTATTCCGAAGAGGGCACGACGTTCGGCGATGTCCGCCCGTTTCTTGCCGCCTCTCTCTTGAAGGATAAAAACGTCCAGGTAATCGGCGCGAATTGCACGCTTGGCCCGCAGTCGCTGCTACCCATTTTGCAGGAGCTTTCGAATTCGCAGAGCTGCTGCATCAGCGGCATGCCCAACGCTGGATTTCCCAAGCGCGAAGGCGACCGCATCGTGTATCCGAAGTCGTCGCCGCAATACTTCGCCGAATTCGCCCGCGAAGCGGCCGGACTTGGCGTGCGGATTCTTGGCGGGTGCTGCGGCACTACGCCCGCGCACATCCGAGCGATGGCCGAAGCGGTGAAATCTCTGCGACCCGCCAAGGCGCATGCTTCGGTGACCGTCGTGGCTGCGGCTCAGCCTGCCACCCCCATTCAGGAGCGCGATCCGGACAGCAAATTCTGGAAAAGGCTGCAGAAAAAAGAATTCACTGTCTGCGTGGAGATCGATCCGCCCAAAGGCATCTCGCTCGACCGCATTTATGAGCAAGTGGACCGCGTGATGGCTTCGAAGAAGGTGGACGCGATCGACATCAACAGCGGCGCGATGGCCCGCGTAGGCATGGACGCGATGGTCGTGGCCGGCGCCCTGGAAGCCCGCGGTGTGGAAACGGTGCCTCACCTCACCACGCGCGACCAGAACATCATTGGCTTGCAGGCAATGTTGCTCGGTGCATGGACGGTCGGCGGCGTGCGCAATGTTCTGGCCATCACAGGCGATCCGCCGTCGGTTGGCGACTATCCGGAAACCAGCGGAGTTTACGAAGTCGATTCCGTCGGCCTGGTTAAAATTCTTCACCGCCTGAATCAGGGCACGGACTGGGCGGGGAAAACGCTCGGAGGGCAAACCAATTTCACCATCGGCGTTGCGGTGAATCCGGTGGCGGACGATCTCGACGCGGAAATCGCGCGCTTTCACGCCAAGGTCGAAGCGGGCGCGCACTTTGCGATGACGCAGCCGCTCTTCGATCCTGAGCACTGGTACGCGTTTCTGAAAAAACTCGGCGGCAAAGTGCCCATTCCCGTGCTCATCGGCATCTGGCCGCTGAACAGCTACAAGCAGGCCTTACGCTTGAACAACGAAGTCCCCGGCATCGTCATCCCGGAGCCGCTGCTGAAGTCCATGGAAGCCGCGGGAGCCGCTGCGCGCGATCGCGGCTTTGAAGTCGCGCGCGAAATGCTGGCCTGGGCGCGCACGGAATTGGCCGGTGCGTACCTGATTCCGCCTTTCAAGCGTTACGAAGAAATTCTTGAAATTCTTTAGGCCCGGCTCGAAATTACTTCTGTGAGCGTCAAGTGGCGTGTGCTTCGGCTGCCGGAGGCGTAGTCGTTTGCCGGTTCACCACCCGGCGGAAGATGGGCAAGAGCACGAGATAAATCAGGCCAACCGCAAACGGGGCAAGGATTGCCCAGACCACAACCGCGTGCCACGTGGTGTCCCACAAGAACTTGATCGCACCCCAAAAATTCGCGTGCACCATGGAAACGATCTGTGAAATGGAAAGCGGTAAGTGCGGCGCGCGAAAAAGCTTTTCACCCAAGCGGAAGAAAGGCAGCAGCAAAGCGACCTGTGCTGGGTACAGGAAATAATTCACCGCTTGCATCGCTGGGAGATTCAACCCGAGTGCCAGGCCGGTCAGTCCGCACAACCACACGCTCCAGCCGAACGCCGGAATCACCGCCAGCGCAGCGCTTAAGGCCAGGCTCAGCGCCAACTTCTCTGGCGTTACGCCTTGCCGCAGCAATTTCACCAGCGGTTTTATAACCCGGCGTTGTAGAAAATTCTCCTTCATGCGATTTTTCCCGGCTTCAGTACTCCCAATCACATCATTAATGTCTCAGTAAAGAACTGCAACGAAAAGGAAGGCGAGACCGCGAGAATAGCCTTGGCCAGTTCCAGCAAGAATGGGAGCACTTTCATTGCCAGAGCGCTTCTATTTACTGCCGCCAAAGAGAAAATTCGATAAATCCAGGATTATTATTTTGTTTCAGGCGGGCTCTGCGTCGTGTGGTCGTGAACGATGCGCCAGCCTTCGGGGAATCTCTGTAACACAAGTGTGAAGATTCCGCCGATATCGCCAACTTGCCGTTGCAGGTGCCATTTTCCCAGAACGAGTGCCGCGTCCGGGCCAAGCTGGCGGACTTCAAGCTCCGAAAAATCCAACGTACCCATTGCGGCTTTGTCGGCGTAGTTCTTTTCGTAGCGGGCCAGCACGGGTTCCCAACCGCG
>DATHOY010000072.1:0-24215 GCA_035484435.1 Vulcanimicrobiaceae bacterium
GATGGAGGATATCCTAGCGCTCGTTCGGAACTGGTATACGCCATTCCATCAGCAAGAACTCTTTCACAAATCGCGAGCGAAATACCGGTTGTTTGGCGGGGCGGCCGGACCGGGAAAGAGCAAGGCGCTGCTGGCAGAAGCAATCGGGCAGGCGCTGGAAGTGGCGGGAAGCGACACGCTACTGTTGCGGAGAACTTTCCCGGAGTTGGAATCGTCACTGCTGACATATTTCCGGCGGGACGTTCCGCGGGATTTATACCGGAGTTATAACGAAGCGAAGCATGTAGTGACTTGGACTAATGGGTCGACCACACGCTTTGGCTATTGCAGGAACGAAAACGACGTTTATCAATACCAGGGTGCGGAGTTTCTGTTCATCGGGATTGATGAGTTGACGCACTTCACGCTGAAGCAGTGGCAGTTTCTGACATCGCGGAATCGGTGTCCAATTCTTGAATATACGGCCGGATACAGCAGAGGTAAAAAGGTCGTTTCAGGCATGGCGGGGGCGACGAACCCGGGGAATATCGGGCATGCGTGGGTGAAGGCGCTGTGGGTGGACAGGGTTGCGCCGGCGGGATTTGAGAGACCGGAGCTTTACGATGCGAGTGAGTATGAGTTTGTGCGGGCGCGGATTGAGGACAATCCCATTTATGCGAATGATGTGAATTACAAGAAAACACTGGCGACATTGCCTGACCGCTTGAGGAGAGCGTTCCTGGAAGGGGATTGGACCGTCCTGGAGGGGCAGTATTTCGATCTGTTTGAGATCGGGCGGCATACGGCGCGGGCGGAGAGTTTGCGGTTGGAGGAGTGGGCGCCGCGGTGGATCTCGATTGATTGGGGATTTAAGCACCCTAGCGCGGTGTACTGGCATGGGGCATGTCAGGACGCTGGAAACTTGCCACGGTCCCTCCGCTCCGGCCAGCAAACGGCGCTGGCCTCCGGTCGGGATGACGGCTTGGGTGGTGTTGGCAACTCGAATCGCGTTGTTACGTACCGGGAGTTGGTGCAGAACGAGTTGTCGCCGCGGATGTTGGGGCAGGCGATTGCGGAGCGGACGCAGAGGGAGAGGATCCGGGAGATTTATTTGTCGCCGGATGCGTTTGCGAAACGGACGAGCGAGGCTTCGATTGCGGAGCAGTTGGGAGATGTGCTGGAGCAGAACGGATTGCCGCGGCCAGTGGCGGCGACGGACGACCGGATTGGCGGATGGCAATTGATGTATCAGTTGCTGGAACGGGACGCGTGGATGATCGCGGATAGTTGTCCGCGGCTAATTGAATGTTTGCCGTTGCTAGTGCGGGACGACCGGCGCGTGGAGGATGTTCGGAAAATGGATGGTGATGACGCGGCGGATGCGGCGCGTTACGGACTGGTTCCCGGCGTGCGATATGCCGGTGTTGGGGCATCCGCTGTAAGCGGACCCGGGGCGGGGCAAGCTCCGCCCGAATTTGGGAATGGAACGGCGCGATTTGTACCGGGGATTCCGGTGGACGTGCAGATCGCGAGGCAGATCACGGCGGAGGATCCGACTTCGCGGGCGATTCATCAGCAGAGGTTGGAGGCGGAGGCGAAGAAGCAGTTGGGGGCGCATAAGTTTGGGAGAAGAAGAAAGTAAAGAGCGTCAGAACGGGGCGTCGGGATCGAATGCACGGCGGATTAACAGGCAGAGTTCGCGGAGGCGGCGGTCTGAAAGAGGCCGGGGCTCGCGGGCGATGAGTTGGGATTTGGCGAGAGTGGAGATGAAGTGGGCGCGAAGGCAGGAATTGCCGGGCAGACCGGTTTCGCCTGGCTGAAGAATCAAAGTTGTGGGGCCTTCGGACAAGGTTGAAGAAAAAGGCACGATCAAAACGGATTGGGCGCGATCACTGAGGTTGCGCGCATCGAGCGAGACAATTACCACCCAATGCCGCTGCTGGCCCGGTCCACCCAGGTATGCAGTCCAGATTTCTCCGCGTTTCGGGGCGCGCAGGATTGGCGGTTTACTCGCCATCGAAATCCACCTGGGAGGAAGCTTTCGAGAGGGCCTTTTCCAAGCGCTGCTCGGCACGGAGAGATTCTCCGGCGAGGGAGTCGTAGTAGGAAGCTGTGGCGGCGGCAAGGCGTTTGCGGGACTCGCTTTGGCGAGCGAAGGCGACGGCGCGGTCGACAGCTTCCGCGATATTCGCGGCTTTGCCGCGGCGGATGAGGGATTTGAGGAAGTCGTGGGTTTCGGGGGCCACAGTGGTGGAGATTTTGCGGCGGTTGGAACGGGCCGGCATAGTGTACTCCTCATGGCTATTTTATCAGAATGACTGACAAATGTCGTACAAGATGTCCGACATATTATCCCATAATTGGGAGACCGTACCAAGAGAAAGGCGCAGGCTCGGAAGGCGGCCGCTACATAGGCAGGAATGTGCATCGGCTTGGCCACCTGAAGGTGGCCGCTACGTTTTGTGGGTCATCAATGATTGAACTGCTGAAACGGGCGTTTACGACGCGGTATGTGGGGATGCTGGAGGGGGAAGTGGTGCGGCTGCGGACGGAGAATCGGGCGTTGATGAATTCTTTGCTGGGGACGGCGGGGTTTCCGCCAGTGGAGTTTGCCGAGGCGGTGAAGCCGGTGGAGTTGCCGAGGATGAGGCGGAGATCGTGGCAGCAGATACAGAGGAAGAATGAGAGTGAGGCGGGGCGGGAAAGCCGGGACGATTTGCTGAAGCAGTAAGGCAAAGACTGAATTGATTGCGGTGATGGTCGGACGTTGAAGTTCTGTCACGGTCCCTCCACTCCGCGGCCGGCGCGCCTAACTACGGCGCGGAAGAAAATACCAGCCGCTCCGGTCGGGATAACAGAGAAAGCAACCCAAGAGCACAGCCAGGAATGGCTGTGCCACAGGACGGGTATAAACATGAAGAACGCGATGGCGTATGCGGAACCGGGGATGACGGCGCCAGCGGATGGGAATTCGGCGGGAGAGGCGCGGGGTTATGGCGTGGCGGAGATGGGGGCGAATTTTGAGTTGTTGGAGGAGTTGCGGCCGGAGCTTGCGAATGCGTTGCGGGAGCTGGTGCGGCAGTACCGGCAGGAAGGCGTGACGGCGCGGCGGCATGAGATCCGGAGGATACGGCAGGCTCGGCTGTTTTGGCAGGGGTTGCAGTATGCGTGGTGGAATCCGAATGACATGAACTGGCATTTGCCGTTTGAGCAGAAGTTCAACGATGACCGCGCGCTGGAGGAGATGCCGCGGTATCAGTTTGTGACGAATTTTTATCAGGGGTTTGGGCTTTCGTTTGTGGCGGTGCTTTCGCAGGATGTGCCGAGCGTGCGGTTTTATCCGCAGTCGGCGCAATCGCTGGTGGATATTGCGGCGGCGAAGGCGGCTAGCGACGTGGCGGAATTGGTGGAGCGGAATAACCATGTGGAGCATCTGTTGACGTCGATTGGTTATTTTTTGTGGACCGATGGGAAATTGGGCGCGTATGTGCGGTACGTGGCGGATGGGCAGCGGTTTGGGTTTCGGGAGCAGGAGATTTTGGCGGGAGTGGAGATACCGCTGGGGACGGATGTTTGGGAGTGTCCTCAGTGTGGGATGGAGACGGCGGTTGGAGGCGATCAGCGACCAGATAGCAGCGATCAGGGGGCGGGAGATGACGGTGAGACCTTGCCTGGGTCCCTCCACTCCGCGGCCGGCGCACCCAACTACGGTGCGCAAGAAAATACCGGCCGCTCCGGTCGGGATGACACTGCTTCGGTGTACGGGTCGAATTGCCCGGGATGTGGGGCAGAGTTTGGTGGGAAGGATTTGCGGAGGGCGGAACGCGTGACGGTGCCTCGGGTGGTGGAGACGCGACGGGTGGCGAACGGGCAGGAAGTGATTACGATTGCGGGTGGGTTGGAGCTGAATACGCCAGTGTGGGCGAACGAGATGCATGAGTTTCCCTACTTGCAGTGGCAGACGGAAGTGCATCGGGCGAAGTTGAAGGCGGCTTATCCGCAAGCGGCGAACAAGATTGAGACGACTCCTTCACAGGGTGCGGAAGATGTGTACGCTCGCGTTTCGCGAATCAGTGTGGAGCAGGGGCTGCCGTCGATTCATCCGGGCGATGCGTTGCTAAATTTGATCACGTTTGACAGGACGTGGCTGCGGCCATGGGCATTTTATTCGGTGGAAGACGAGGACGTGCGGCGGGAGTTGCTGGCGCTGTTTCCCGACGGCTGCTACGTGGCGTTTGCGGGCGATGCGTATTGCGAAGCGCGGAATGAAAGCATGGACGACCACTGGCGGGTGCTGCATGCGCTGCCGGGCGACGGGCAAAATCGTCCGAGCGTGGGCGATTCGCTCGTGCAGGTGCAGGAGCGCTACAACGTGCTGAGCAACATGCAGGCGGAGACGTACGAGTATGGAATTCCGCCGATCTATGCCGACCCGCAGGTTTTGGATTTTGACGCGCTGGCGAACCAGGTGGCGGAGCCGGCGGCGCATTTTCCGGCGCGGGCGCGGCCGGGGCAACCGCTGGCGGCGGGATTTTATCAGCCGGCGCCGGCGCAGGTGCCTCCGGACATGATTCGGCATCAGCAGGATTTGATCGGGCCAGTGGCGCAATTTTTGACAGGACTGTTTCCGGCGGTGTTTGGCGGAAACATGGAGGACGTGAAGACGGCGAGCGGGTATGCGCTGGCTCGCGACCAGGCTCTGGGGCGGCTGGGATTGGTGTGGCGGCGGCTGAAGCAGTTTTACGGCGAGGTGATGCTGCTGGGTGTGGAGTCGTTTCGGAAGAACCGGCCGGAGGATGTGGATGTGCCGCTGCTGGGGCCTGACGGGATGCTGGATGCGCGGATGATTCGCGTGGCGGATTTGAAGGGGAACATCGCCGTGCATCCGGAGGCGGATGAGACTTTCCCGAGATTGAAGTCGCAGCAACGCGGGGTGCTGCAGCAGTTGTTTGGGTTGAAGGATCCGTTGATCCAGGAGGCTATGGCTGATCCGGCGAACATTGGGTACATCAAGAATGTGCTGGGGCTGACGGAGCTGGTGGTGCCGGGAGAGGACTCGAGGAATAAGCAGTTGCGGGAGATACAGGTGTTGTTGGGGGCGGCGCCGATTGTGGTGGAAGTGCCTGCGGCAGAGGGCGATCAGAGAACAGATAACAGCGATCAGGAAACGGGCCGCGGTTCGCGTACAGTAGTGCTGCCTTCGGTGGCGGTGGATTTGTTGTTGGACAACCATGCGGTGGAGTTTGAGGAGTGCAAGCGGTGGGCGAGCTCGGAGGCTGGGCAGAGCGCGCGGATGACGAATCCGGCAGGGTTTGCGAATGTACGGGCGCATGCTGAGGCGCATTTGCGGGCGATGCAAGGGGTCCAAAGGAATCCGCCAACCAGCAACATGAAAGCAGTTTGAGTGAGTCCAATACGTAATTCGCAGACGTTTCTTTGCGTACTCTACACAGAGGCGGGCTACGCGATGCGTTCTGGTTTGACCTATCCGACAAAGCGGGATTCGGCCGAAGGGGTGGTCGACACAGCCCTTTGGATTCTTAAGTTTGTATTCACGATGTTTTTATCGGGGTGTTGAGCTATGACCAGTGAAGTGTTCGCGTTAACGGATGAGCAGATATTGGGGATGGAGGCGGAGGGGCAAGATGTTGAGCCCAACCCATCGAGTCGCGAGCAGTTGATTGCTAGCCATGGTCCCTCGACTACGGCCGCAACTGCGGCGGCCTCCGCTCGGGATGACAGAACGGAGAAGGGCCGACTGCGTGATGCCCGGAGCGAGCCTGGTGACGCGGGGGAAAGCCTCACCCCTGAAGGGGTGAGCTACAGTGCGGAACCGCCCGCGTGGTTGGCGCGGGAGATGAAGGATCCTTGGGTGGGGGATGAGGCGCGGGAGTTGTGGGAGGGTGTGCAGCGGGCGCAGCGGGAAGCGGCGGCTTTTCGGGAGGCGTTTGGTACGCCGGAGGATGCTCGGGCGTTGAAGGAGATTTATCCGGGGGGAGTGGCGGAGGCTAAGGGCGCGGCGGAGCGGGCGCGGGAATTGGCGGAGATTGATGAGGTGTTTTTTGGAGCGGCGGGAAAGCCGGTGGAGGAGTTGCGGGCTGGACGGACGGCGTTGGTGCAGAAGTTGCATGCACAGGATCCGGCGGCGTTTCGGGAGATGGTGGAGGCGGGGGCGCGCTTATTGGAGGGTGCCGGGAATAACAACAGAATGACGAGTGGCGAGTGGCGAGCGGCGAGCGAGAACAGCAGGTCCCTCCACTCCGAGTCGCAAACGGCGCGACTCTCCGGTCGGGATGACAATGCTGGGAATAGGCAGGGAGGGCAGAATTCCGCGGATAGTGCTGCGCTTGCGGAGAACAAAGGCGCACAGCCAGGAATGGCTGTGCCACAAGAGGTGGCGAGCCGGTATCGGGAGTTTGAGCGGGTTACGAATGCGGAGTTGGAGAAGAGTGTGGGCGGGGCGATTGGGCGGGCGATGGAAGCGGCTTTGCCGAATTTGCGGCAGGTCGGAAGGGACGGGCAAGCCCCTCCCCTACAAGATCGGTTGCGGAATGCTGTGAGAGAAGAGGTGGAGACGGCGCTGCGGAGCGATGCTTCGTTGGGGGAGCAGGTGGCGCGGGTTTTGAGCGGGCGGCGTCTGGATGAGGCGGCTCGGATGCAGGTGGTGCGGTTGATTGATGCGCGGGCGCAGCAGTTGGTGCCAGGGGTGGTGCGGAGAGTGGTGGGATCGTGGACGCAGGCTACGTTGGGGGCGCGGAAGACAGAGACTGGCGCGGAGAATGCGGGGCGTGGCGGGGAAGAGCGAAGGGCGGAACGGGCGCCGAACACTTCGCAAAGGACAGTAAACGTTGATCCGGCAGCTAATAGGAATGCGCAGACAACAACGGGCCGCAGCGTGACGCGTGGGCGTGTGGATTACCGGAAGTTGAGTGATGAGCAGATTTTGGGGATGTGAGGCAGGAAAGTAATCAGTGATCAGAAATCAGTAATCCGTAAGAGAAGATGGTGGCGGCGCGAGTGGGTTTCGCGCCGTTTTTGTTTTTGGGTTGCGAAAAAAAAGAAAGATTTAACACAGAGAGCACAGAGGCAGAACACAGAGGGCGCAAAGAGCGCTGAGAAGAGAAAAACTAAGGCGCGGACGTTGCGAACGCGTGGCCAAGGTTGACGTTGAGGTCCTTCGTGCATCCTTGTCGGATGCTCTCAGGATGACAAACTTTTGGATTTGTGGCTCACGGAAAGTTTGAGCGGCCGAGTTGAGGGTGTAAAGCGGAAGCTGTGCTTCCGCACTCAACATGGGGCTGGGCGACCCGTTCCTTCGTCAGGGAAAGCCTGAAGGTCGCCGCTACTGGGGATTTCGGAAAGTAAAACTTAAGGAGAGATAAAAAATATGCCAGCACAAGCAAACGCGAATGTCATCGCGTTGCAGCTCGAGAAGGTGCGCGACAAAGTGCCCCTGCTCTATGAGCGCGACGACATTCTGTTGACGATGATCCAACAGCGGGGAGACATCGAGAAAATATCCAGCCGCAACATGCGGCTGCCGCTGCAGGTGAATCCCGGGGGCAAAGCCGGTTCGTACAACGCGGACGGCGGCGACCTGGGGCGCGGATCGGGAACGGCGTACGACGTGGCGCAGGTTTCGCCGATTTTCTTCCGGTTTGCGATTGAAATCACGAAACTGGTGGAATATGCGACGACCGGGCGGGAGCGCGCGATCGAGAACTCGGCGAAGCGCGAAGTGGCGAACGGGATGAAGCAGTTTCGGGCGTTCCTGGACAAGCTGATCCAGACGGCGGGGAACGGCGTGCTGGGGACGATCAGCTCTGTGGCGGGCGCCGTATTGACGATGAGCGTGCCGAACGGGGCGGCGCTGGTGTACGTGGGGCAGACGATCCAGGTGTACGACACGACGCTGACGACGAACCGTGGAACCTGCCAGGTGGTGGCGGCGGATCCGATCAGCCCGACGCAGACGATCACGGTGGACGTGCTGCCAGGCGGGACGGTGGCGACGGACGTGATTGTGCATGACGGATTGAGCGGCGCGCAGCCGACTTCGCTGTTCGGGATCAAGTATCACCAGAACAACGCGACGACGGGAACCTGGTTGAACCTGAACCGCGCGACGTATCCGGTGCAGCTGCAGACGCCGCGCGTGAACGCAGGCAATGCCGCACTGACGCCGGCGAACGTGCGCCTGGCGATCAACAAGGTGAGGAAGGCTCTGGGTATCAATCACCTGAGCAAGCTGATCGCGTACATGGCCGTGGAACAGGAACACGCCTGGGAAAACCTGGGGATCACGGTGAGCCAGATCATCAAGGAAGGCGGCGGTGGTGGCGGGAATGACCTGGATCTGCTGTTCACGGGGCGCAAGACGATGAGCGGGATTCCGATCAAGTCCAGCGTGAACGCGGACCAGACCCGTGTGGACTTCCTGGATTTGTCGCACTGGGGAAGGGCCGTGTTGAAGGACATTGATTTTTACGAGGTCAATGGGAACACGGTGTTTCCGATCTACGGGGCGAGCGGCGGTTTGGCGGCATCGTACATCTTTTATTTTGATACCGCGTTCCAGGTTTGGTCGGATAGTCCGAGATCTGGCGCTTACATCGACACCCTCGCCAGGCCGAGCGGGTACTAGAAGCAGGAGGTAAAGGAGGTTCAGGAGGTAGAGGAGGTAAAGGATTCGGATGGTGCGATCGTTGCACGCTTCCTGTCCTTTACTTCCTTTACCTCATTTACTTCCTTTGCCTTACTTTTTAACAGACAAGATGATCGAGGTCATTCGCGAGAGGCATGAGACGCCGGAGAATGTGGCGCGACGGTTGTGTCTGGCTGGAGGAATGAACCGGTATGGCGAGGCGAATTACCGGGTGGTTTGGGGTTGGAACCGGTTGGGGTGGATTGGCGGGAAGTTTGAGGATCGCGATGCGCGGGGAGATTTGATTCGCGAAGTGGTGGAGTTGCGGCGGGAGCCGAAGTATCCGCAGGTGAATCGGTGGCATGTGGAGCGGTGGGTGCCGGCGGAGGCGTATGGCTCGCCGCGGGTGTGGTACGCGCAGACGTTGGAGTGCGCGAGCGGGAAGAGTGTGGCGGCGCTGGGGCCGTATCCCGAGCGCGGGGAATACGAGCATTGTTTTACGTTGCAAGGGCTTCGCGGGGAGTTTGTGCAGTTGACGCCGACGATTGCGGAACATGTGGCGCGGGCGATTGAGTGGGCGCGGGGACGGAATCCGGCAGGGCAACGCGCGAAATTGTATGAAAGGGAAGCGCGGGAAGAGCGGGCGTATGAGGAGTGGGCGTTTGAGGTGATGGACGACGGGGCGCCGGCGTTTGGTGGTGTGCCGATGGTGGCGGTGGGATAGGAAGGAAAATCTAACGCAGAGACGCAGAGGACGCTGAGTTCTGAAAGCAAGAATTGCGGACTTAGAAAATGATAGGTGTGCCTGTGCGGTGTTGCGTTTCTTTTTACTTCTCGGTATTCGGGCGGCCTTTCTTCGCCGGGTGAGTCCGAATAGCGCCTCGGCCAAATATCAAAGCGCCGCAGAGCGCAAAACAGGCTCCCCCAACAATGCTCAGTGGGCGATGCGTAACGAGCATGCCGGTCAGTGCATAGAAAACACCAATAATTATCAGGACCATTGCTAAATAGAAAGTCCGCCGATTTGCGATTTGCATGACATCGGAATTTTAGCACTGTGATCTCTAGCCAGGGAGATGTAAAACGAAAGGTGTTTCATGAGCAAGACCAGAGTCGATGTTTGGTTGAAGGGGATGTTGGCGGCAGGAGTGAGCGGGGCGGCGGGCGGGGTGATGACGGGGTTGGCAGCGGTGGGAATTGATCCGGGGCATTTTAATTTGCAGGCGGGGATGGGCGCGACGGTGCGGATTGGGGCGGCGGCGGCGTTGATCAATGCGGTGATCGGGGTGGCGGCGTATTTGCAGAAGTCGCCGTTGCCGGAGGGGTGAGTGGTGGTGATCGGTTGGAAGCAGGATCCCCACACGCAACACCGGCGTGTGGGGCACCCGGTGAAGGTCACCGGCACCTGGTGGAAAAAAAAGGGCGACCCGTTTGAATCGCCCCGAAAACTTACTGTCTACGGGACACGCCTCTCGAGCAATTGCAGGTTGCGACCGTAAGAAATTATTGTCTAGTCCCTTGGAGTGACGGATAAAACGGCCCGCCTCGGAATGCGGGCCCTACAAAAGCAAGACAACGGCGAAGAGTGACCCAAGAGGCTGGCATTAAAGCCAGCGTTATATGGCAGATTTCGGAGAGCGAAGAGGGCGGAGAATATGCCAGTTGTTGGATCGAGTGCGTATAACACGGCGGGGCAGATTACGGCGCTGGTGAGGTCGCTGCTGAACGATGCGCAGGGGAATTTGTTCACGGATACGGTGCTGCTGCCGTATTTGAACTCGGCGTACCGGAAGGTGCAGCGGGCGATCGGAAATGCCGGCGGCGGGGGATTTATCCAGGACGACGCGCTGCTGGTTGTGGCGGCGGTGGCGGGGCAGGATGCTTCGCTGCAGGTTTCGATCAGCGATGCGACGGCGCCGCCGAACCAGTTGCCGACGGATCTGCTGGTGCCGATGAAACTTTGGGAGCGGCCGAATTTGTCCACGCAGGAATTCGACGAGATGGTGGATTTGACGCGGCACGGCGGGTTGCCTTCGCGGGTGCAGGACGTGGTGCTGAGCGTGTGGGAATGGCGCGCGGATGGATTGTGGTTTTTGGGTGCGACGCAGGACACGCAGATTCGCTTGCGGTATTTGAAGGCGTATCCGGATTTTACGGATGCGACTTCGCCGGTGCTGATACGGAATGCGCAGGAGGCGCTGGCTTATGGAACTGCGGCGGGCGCGGCTTGGGCGCGCGGCAGCCCGTTGGCGGAGAAGTGGGACGACGCGGCGTCGGACGCGATCGAGGACCTGGTGGTGGCCGCGGTGCGCAGGGAGCAGCAGAGCGGGCGGCGGAGAAGGCCGTATTCGGCACGGAGTGGGTATACACCGTTTTGAGGGGAGAGTTATCAGTAATCAGTAAGAGGAATACCTGGGTCCAACGGTTGGGGAGGGGCGGGTTGGTTGCCGCGGTCCCTCCGCTTCGAGCCGCATAAGGCGCGGCTCTCCGGTCGGGATGACAACCTTCAGAGCGGAAGAGACTTAACCGCAGAGGCGCTGAGAGCGCCCTTCGCAATTTCACTCAGGGCAAGCAAAGATTCGCAGAGGAAGAGGGGGAGAGTATGGCGATTACGATTTCGCTGCTGCCGAATAACGTGGACAGCAGCGCTAGCAATTTTGTTTATGCGGTGGCGACGTTGACGTTTTCGGGGAATTACGTGACGGGCGGGGACACGCTGGATTTTACGCAGATCACGAATGTGATTCCATCGGACACGATCGTGCAGGTGTTCGCGGAGAGCCAGAACGGAAACAGCGGGTATTACATTCCGGTGCAGGGGGCGGCGCTGAACAATTGGAAGTTGAAGGCGTTCCTAGGCGGCGGGACCGAGGTGACCGCGGGGGCGTATTCGGCAAGCGTGACGACGGATATCGTGCAGCTTTCGATTACGGCTCGGAAGTTGTTGTAGTCGTTGCAGAAGTGAGTGTCGCCCCTCCGGGGCTTGATCCGGGGACGTTTGACCCAGCCCTTACGGGCTGGGCTAGGGTCTGCCGCGCCTCCGGCGCTTATGCGAATTTACGGAGAGGGCCAGTCCAGGGTGCAGGAGAGGCGGAAGAACGGGCGAGAGTTCCGCGAAAATATCTTCAGAGAGAGCCCAAGAGCGCACCCATGGAATGGCTGTGCTACAACGACAGGACTGAAATTGACATGATACGATCGAGAATGCGTATGGGGATTTTGTGGGCTATTGTGGCGATGGCGCTGCACTTGTGGCCGGGGGTGGTGAAGCCGGCACACGGGCAGGGGTCGCGCAAAGACGACATCGTGTTTAATACGCGTGGGGTGCCGCTGGCCGGGGCGACGGTGCGCGTGTGCGCGATGCCGGCGAGCGGGCAGCCGTGCACGCCCCTGGCGCCGATTTATTCGGACGCGGCGCTGACGCAAGCGCTGGCGAATCCGACGACGTCCGACGGGTTGGGGAATTATTCGTTCTACGCGGCGCCGGGAAAATACGAGATCGAAATCAGCGGCCCGGGAATAAACACAAAGCAATTGCCGAACGTGATTTTACCGAGCGATCCGTCTTCGCCAACTTTCAGCAGTTTGAGCTCGACCGGGGGAATCAACGCGTTCTCCCTGACGTTGACGGGCAACCTGACAGTTAACGGCAGCACGAGCGTGGTGGGAAGTTTGGCGAGCGGGACGCTGAACCTTTCCAACCAGGGAACCGCGCCGGGGGCGGCGAGCAGCGGAACAGTGAATCTGTACACCAAGACGGTGGACAAGCGGCTGTATTACAAGGATGAAACGGGGACGGAGATCGGGCCGATCTCCAGCGCAAGTGGAGCGCAGACGAATCAGCCGAATACCTTCACGGCGCCGCAAAATATTGACGCCGACTTCCACACCAAGGGGCCGAATCCGTGGCTGGACATTACACGATTTGGCGGCTACGTAGGCCCGAACTACAGCACGAATGCGACAACCTGCTCGATCAGCACAGGGTCTGCGTCGGCGAGCTGCGCCGCGGCCTCTGATTTTCAGAATGGCCATGGAATTTTGATTCTGGGGGCGGGGCCGACACCGGCGATCGCCACGCCGCAGTCGCCGACGGTCACGCCGGTCTTCCAAGTAGGGACAACGCAGCGGAATTATTGCGTAGCGGACCGCGACTGGGCCGGCGGCATCACTCCGTGCGGCGGTGTGGGATTCACGACGAGCGCGCCTGCTTCGCTGGCCCTCCAGTCCTACACCATCTCGGGCGCCTGGTCCTTCAGCAACGGCGTGTATACGGTGACGACTTCCACGCCTCATAACATGCCGACCGCGGCCTCTGGAAATGCGAGCGAGCCGTTCGCACAGATTGAAATCCAGTCGTTCACGTCGAACAACCGGCAGTGCGAAGGCGCATTTTCATTGACAGCTGTGCCCAGCAGCACGACCTTTCAGTTGTCGCGCAACGATTTGACGTCGACGGGAGGTGCGAATCCCGGCTGCAGCGGCGGAACGATGCGCATTGCGCCGAAGATTATCTTGAAGTGGGACTCGCATTACACGTACAGCGTGCAATCGGCGACCTGCTCCGGCGGAGCGGCGACGGTGACCGTCTCTCCAGGAGTGTTCGGTCCGGCGAATACGGCGGCGTCCACGTGGGCGGTGCCATGGTTCGTGAATGCAATTTTTTCCGGGGTGACGGACAGCCACTACAACGGAACATTTAACATCAGCAACTACGCGCCGGCCGGGACCGCTCCCAACTCTGTTCAATATTCGATTGGAAGCTGCACGGGCGTCTCAAACGTCGGCGCCGGCGGCACAATGACGATGGTGCCGGGTAGAGCGGTAAAGAATCATTTGATCTACGAGTGCACGGGGACCTCCTGCGCGCTGCCGGCAAACGCGGCGAATTATTCTCTGGTCGGCGTGGCACAGGGGAATGACGGATTTTTCGCGGATCGAGGCTGGGGTGCAACTCCTGCGAATGTGGATACTGGGGATGCCCCGGCGACGGCTCCGACGGGGACGACGAACGAGTACCTGGATACGACAATTGTTTCGGGAGGTGGCACGACTTCCTTGACGATTGCGGCGACGGCGAGCAACACCGTCTCTGGCGCAAAAGCGTTTCACGACAATACGCCAAACCTGCTGCAGGCCTGTGCAGCGCTGCCCGCAAACACGACGGGGGCGAACTCCGGGCGCATCCTGATACCGACGGCGACAAGCATCTACCAGTTTTTCCCATTGATCGGCAACTTCGACATGGTTGGCAATTTCAGCCAAAATCCCCGGAATTGCCCAGCGGGAACCGCGGTGGAATTCCGATCATCCGTCTGGCAGATGGGGACGATCCTGATTGGGGGAGGAGACAGCCTGGCCGGTGGGCAGGGAGCAACGAATTGTCCGCCCGCATTTTACAAATTGAGCTCGTCGCTAGGGTGCCTGCAAGGGACGGCATACCCGATGGTTTACTTTGACCCGGAGACCTCGAACAGCAATACCCTGGAAAACCTGGTCTTCCTTCCGAACCAACCGTATCAGACCGCGATTTACATGGATGAGCAATTGAATCACGACGGAATGGTGGCGTTGCGGTTCGAGCACGTGCATGCGAACGGAGGGATACACAGCTTTCCGGTTGTGAACAAGAGCGGTTTCGGATTTTTCTGGAATTATGGCGGCTGGAGCGCGTCTGGCGGGAATTTCTCCGAGAGTATCGACTACCTGATTACGCACAACTGCGGGATGCCGGCCTACTTGCCGACGCCTGCACCGCAACCGTACATTTTCACGACAAATCAGTCCTACTCTTTCGGAACTTTCGAGGTGGACGCTTGCGGCCTATCTGGCGGAATAATCGGAAATAACGTCAATTTCAACCAGGTCCTTACGGAAAGCGCTGCCGGTCCGCCTTTCAAGTTCAACATGTTGCCCTATGGAGTTTCTGGAATCTCCTTCAATCAAGGATCGGACGCGGATTTCACGGGCGGGTTTGCGACACCCTATTTCGATCTGACGAATTCCTCCGCTTCGGGGATGGAAGTGAATTACATGTCGTGCGGCAACAGTTTTCAACCGCTTCTGCAAACCGGCACGACTGCAACTTCTTACTCTGGAATTTCCGTCAGGAACAACCTGAATGGGTGCGGTGGGAATATTGGCGCGGTGAACTATCGTTACGACAATATGTCGAACAATCTGGGAATCGTCAGCGGCTATAACACGCAGCTGAATGCAGGCGCGCAGGTGTTTTCCCCGATGGCGAGCCCGGCCAACTTTCAGAGCGCGACGGCGGTGAGCGGGACGGGGCTGGCGCCGGGGACATACAGCTACTGCGTGATTGCGGTGGATCCGTTCGGCGGAGTGACGGGAGTGAATCTGGCGGCTTGTTCCCAGGTGACAACGACGACGGGGAACCAGTCGGTGCAACTGGTGGCACCCCCTGCTTTTCCCGCAGGCTCCATCGGGCTGCTCGTCTATGACCGGACGAACGGCACATATGTGAACTTTGCGAGTTGTGCCACGCCACAGATTTCGGTGGCGGGCGCGACGATTACTTTGACTTCGACGTTCGAGGGATGCGTTTACACTAACCCCAATCAAACTTCGGCAGTGGCCAACTTTGTGAGCACGTCGAACGGGATCGGCGGCAGCAAGCTGCTGCTGAATGGGGAGTTTCTGAACGCGGCGCCGCGCTCGGAACAGAATATTTTTCTGCCGGGCGCGTTGAGCACGACCTGGACAGGCTCGACCTGGACACTGGACCGCGGGGTGACGGTGACACGCGTGCAAGTGCAGGCGAAGACGGCGCCGGCGGGATGCGCGACGAACGCGGTGGTGCGGTTGACGGATGGCACAACGCCGGTGAACGTAACGATTGCGGCGGCGGCGAACGATTCGGGCGCGATTACGCAGAATTATGCGAGCGGAGCGGCACTGACGTTCAGCGTGCAAACGGCGGCCGCGGGGTGCACGACCACGCCCGCGGACGCGAATGTGACGATACAGTACCGGATGCAGTGAAGTTGCGGTTTTCAGGATAGTTTCCAGCAAACAATGGAGAGGACAGTATGAATAAGCAGAGCGACGTGGTGTCGTTGGTGAATATCTCTACGCAAAAATGGCCGCCGCGCCACCGGACGTATTTTGGGTCGTTGACGATTCAATCGCCGGAGGCAGGCACGGCGTACGCGGTGACGCCTGTGCGCGCATGCACCAGCCTGATGGATCTGGGCGACAAGCGGACGATGGAGATCCGCTTGAGCGCACAGGAAATTGCCGAGGACCTGGTGCGGGAGATCAATGGAGATTCCGGCGAGGGAAGCTACCACGGTGTGTTTGTGGCCGTGGGTCCGGAGCCGACGAAAGAGGAGTTGGCGGAAGCGCGGAAAAAGTTGGAGGCGTTTCAAACGCGGTTAGTGGAGACGGCCGACCTGGAGTGGGAGAGGTCGCACAACATGATGTTCATCACGGATCTGGAGCGGCGGGCGGCGCGGGAATTGGGACTGGAGAAGCCGTGGCTGTATGACCCAAAGCCGATGGCGGATTGCCCGGCGTGCGGAGAGAAGATACGGCCAGGGGTGGCGGTTTGCCGGACGTGCGGGGCGATTCTGGATCGGGAGAAGGCGGCGAAGTTCGGATTGGCGGAGAGGGAAGAGAAGGGCGGGGAAGCACCGGAGAAGAAGGCGCCAAAGGCAAAATAAAAAGGGCGGCGAAGAACGCCGCCCTTAGAAATTTAACGTGCACCGGGCACGCCTGCCAAGCACAACCAGTATGGCATGCTTCAGGTATCAGTCAATAGTACATTTGCGACTGGCCGACTAGCGCGCTGAAGACGAGTGCGGAGAGTGGGAGACTTGAACTCCTGGGGCTGCAAAGCAGCCTTCAGCGCTTGGCAGGCGTGCCCAGTACCCCCACTGGGAGCACTCTCCGAAGCGACGCCCACGCAGGCTCTGTATACCATACAAGTACGTTCCGAGACAAGAAATGACAACAATTGGATCTTTGGACGCGCCGATTGAGATTTTTGGCGGGTTGGTGAGCGACATGGCACCGGCGGATCTGCCGCATGGGGTGTCACCGGATTGCCAGGATGTGCTGTTCAGCAGCGGCGGGGTGGCGACGCGTCCGGGGCTGCAGACATTATTCGGGCCGTTGTCGGGGAATCCGACGGTGAATTATGTGAAGAGCTATATCACACCGAACGGGACGCTGCGTACGATGGTGCAAGATGCGAATGGGAATTTGTATAAGGAGACGACGCCGGGGACGCTGACCGAGATTGCAAGCGGGCTGACGCCGAATGCGTATGCGAATTCGACGACGCTGTTCGGCAGGGAATATCTGGCGACGAGCGACGGGATGACCGGGAACGATTTGCCGCGGCAATACGACGATACAAATCTGGATCGCGTGAGCCAGGGCGGACCGGGGGCGGGGCCGACGGTTGTGGATGAAAACTCGATCGTGGCGATTGCGGCGAGCCCGAGTGGCGCGACGCAGCCCGCGGCGGTGTTGATTGTGGCGAGCCCGAGCGGGGCGAGCGAAAACGGATTTCTGGTGACGATCACAACGAGTGCGGCGCACCGATTGAGTGCGGGGCAGACGGTGACAATCGCCGGCGTGGGCGTCAGCGGATACAACGGGACTTTTCCTGTGGTGAGTGTGCTGAGCTCGACGCAATTTACGTATATTGCGGGGGCCACGGGACTGGGGAATTCGGGCGGCGGGACGGCGGCTTCGGCTACGGTGACGATTCAGACTTCCACAGCACACGGGCTGAGCGCGGGGCAATTGGTGACGATCGGCGGAGTCGGCGTTGGCGGCTACAACGGGACGTTCAGCGTGGCGAGTGTGATTGACGCCACGCATTTTACTTATTACGCGGCCGGTGGCGGACTGGCGGCCTCGGGCGGAGGGACGGCGACGGCGGCCGGAAATGTTGACCAAGGCGTGCACCAATGCTGCGTGATTTTCCAGACGCGGCAGGGATATTTGACTGCGCCCGGGCCGGCAACGAGCTGGACGGCCAGCGGCGGGAAGCGCGCCGTGGTGACGAATATTCCAACCGGCCCCTCGAATGTTGTAGGGCGGATTTTGTGTTTCACGGGAGCGGGCGGCGCGAGTTTTTTCTATGTCGGCGGAGGCGGGACGCTCTTCAGCGGAAACATGATCCTTGGGGACAACACGACTACGTCGCTGGTTGTGGATTTTTCCGACGCGATCCTGCTGGCGGGAACAAATGTGGACAATCTGTTTCGTTTGATCGAACTCGGCGATTGCGCCGGAGTGATTGATTACTCCGAGCGGCTTTTCTGGTGGGGCGAGCGGAACAAAATGAATAACTGGACGAACCTGGGGTTCGACGGCGGGTTCACCGGGCCTTCGTTGCCGCACTATCCGCTGGGCTGGACGGCAGATCCGACGTTTGCGCCTGGCGGAACGGATGAAGAAAGCTTTGTGGTGTGGGGCGCTGCGTATTCGATTGTGGGGAATGGAACGGCGGCGACGCGCGGGTTGATGACTCAGGGAGCGGTGCAGGATGCTCTGGGCGCGCAGAGAATTCAGGCAGGCACGGACTACACGGTGCGGGCGCGGTGCGCGCGGAATTCCACGCTGGTGCAGGGGACGCTGCACGTGCATTTGTTCAGCACGAGCGGAGGAATCAATACGACGGGGTTGCAACTGACAGCAATGCAACTAAACACCAACTATGTGGAATACAGCGCGGAGTTGACTGCGCCGTTGGTTACGATACCTAGCGACCTGGTGCTGCGGATTTATGCTGACGGGACGCCAAACTCGAACGGGCAGTTTTATGTGGATGCGATTGAGATTTATCCGACGGCGCAACCGGTGAACTCATCGCTGGTGAGAGCGAGCCGCGTGGAAGACCCGGAAAGCTACGACGAGATCGATGGGATGCTGAGCGTGGCGGAAAACAACGGCCAGGCGATTCGCGCGTCGTTCAAGCTGCGAGAGCGGCTCTACTTTGTGAAAGAGCATTCACTGCACGTGACGCAGGACGATGGAACGAACGAGCCGTCGCTGTGGTCCATATCGGAAGTGTCGCGGCGCGTGGGAACGCCTTCCGTGCGCGGCGTGGGGTTCGGCGAAGATTGGGTGGTGATCGCCCACCGCACGGGGTTGTATTTGTTTGCGGGCGGTGAGCCGGTGAAGATTTCGCAAGAGATTCAGCCGACGTGGAACCAGATCAACTGGCAGTACGCGCAGACGCTTTGGGTGACGGTAGACACAAAGGAGCGGCGGATTTATGTGGGCGCTCCATTTGGCATTGCGACGACGCCCAACCGCGTGCTTATGCTGGATTATCACGATTTGGATTCGGCTTCGGATATCGAGTCGCGCCCGCCGGTGAACATCACCTTCACGGGGCGGAAAACGGCGACGGACAATTCGCGGAAGTGGTCGCCATGGTCGATCGCGGCGAATTGCTGCGCGTTAATCGAACGCACGGATGGGACAGCCGTGGCGGCGTTTGGCGGGGGGCTGCCGGGAATCGGCGGCGGCGCGACAGGGAAAATCTACCAGTTGAGCGACACGCAGTTTTCGGATGATGGAGCGGCGATTCCCAGCTACTACACAACGCACTTTTTCCCGGAGCGGGCCGTGGAGAGTTCGCTGGGACTTGGCGCGCACCGGAAATTATTTAGCTATTTAACGATGTACGTGGAGGGCGCGGGGAACCTGGCGCTGACGAGTTTTGTGGATTCGGAGAGCGCGGCGACGGCTCAGCAGCCGTTGGGGATGAGTTCACCTGGGTTGAAGGATTTGGAACTGCCGATCAATGTGCTGGGGGAGCGGGTGGCGTTTCAGGTGGGAACGAACCAGGCAGGGGCTTGGTTTAAGGTGCAGAGGTTTACGCCGTCGGTGAAGGTGGATCCGTGGGCGCCGGTGAGGGGATTGAATTAAAGCGATGGTAGCGGGCTACTGGTGGCGTTCGATCGGGGATAGCAGATAGCGGCGATCAGATAGCAGGAAGCGAATTGATTGCTGGCCGGGGCGATTCGATTTCGTAGTTGTGTTTTGGCGAAACGCAGGAGTTGAGGTCCTTCGCGCATCCTCGTCGGATGCGCTCAAGATGACAGTGCTACGGGTGTCTGTGGCGAATGAATTTGGGTGGACGGGTTTAGATCGCTAAAGCGGAGGCTTCGCCTCCGCACTCAAAAAAGAGAGGGTGATATGCCAAGTTATGGAAATGTGTTGCCGCCGGTGTCGGTGGGATTTGGGGACAGCGCGGCGGTGATTGCTTCGACGGATGTGATTTTTCCGGCGCCGTTCAAGAGCGCGCAGGTGGCGCTGGCGCCGGCGTTCAGCAGCGGGAAGGTGCGGGCGGCGGTGGAGATCGTGTGGAGCGGGGCGCCGGGGGCGTTTTCGGTGCAACTGCAAACGGCGGATACGGATATCGACGCAGCGTACATCCAGGAGGGCGCGGCGATTACGAATGTGAATTCAACCAACGTGACACGGGCGGAATTTCCGGACGTGGTGGCAAAGTTTGCGCGGATTTTGATCGCGACGTTGCCGAATAACGTTACGGCTACGGCGAAGATCAGTTCCTGAGATTCTGCGAACGAGTCGGGGGCATTACTAACGAACACCGCCACTCGGAACCGCGACCACAATGCCTTTTGTCTTGGCACATGGTGTCGGAGGAGCGGACCAGCGAATTGTCCCAGGCTTCATTTCCTCCGCAGAAATCACGTTGACGGTGGCCTCGGCGGAGTGAGAGTCAACACGCGCCTGAACCCGGACTGTGCCTTTTTGTTTGCTGGTCAGGACGGGACCGTCACTCTCGACATGGAGTTCTGCGATGGAGGAGTCGCTGACGCTCCAATCCGCCTGGGCGGTGAGTTTATGGCCCGCCTGGTCAAACAAGCTGAACCGTTGGGTCTCGCCGACTACGATATTGACGAGAGCCGGAGAAAGCGAGAGGTCGTTTGGAGAATAAGAACAGGAAGCAGCCGCATCGCTGCCGTTCTGCTGCTGGGATGCTGAATTTTCCAGGCGCTTCTTCGCCTCATCGAAGCGCTTTTTGCGCTCGGCGGCCTTTGCGGCCGCATCATCCGCGGCTGTGCTCGGCGGAGCGGATTGCGGAGAATTTGAAGTAGCTGCCGGGGATTGAGGCTGCGCATTCTGCCCTGGAGTGCGTAACGCAAAGCATGCGGCGGCGAGGAACGAAACAACGATGAGTCGACGACAGAAAAAGAATGGGTTCATTGAAGGCCTCCCCACTTTTATACAGAAAAAACGGAAGAGTGCAGGGTAATTGATGCTTACAGTTGCGCAATTGGCACCCCTGAAGGACCGGGATCCGTATCTGTACGAGACGCTGGTGAAGATTGTCTCGGCGGTGAATGCGACGAGCGCGAATGCGGGTGTGGATCCGGCGAATCCTTCACCGGCGCCACCGGCGATTGCTGCGCTGAAGGTGCAGGCGGCGAACGGTTGGTTCGATCTGGCGATCACGGACCCGGCGGTGACTCGGCCGGGGCTTTTTTATTTTGTGGAGTCGGATGTGACGCCGGCCTTTTCGGCGCCGCGAGTCTATTTTCTTGGGGCATCGCGGAATTTGTACGTGCAGTTGGGGAACCAGACTTTGTACTGGCGGGCGTACTCGCAGTTTGTGGGATCGCTGGCTTCGGCGCCTGTGACGTTTGGCTCACCGGCTGCGGCGGTGGTTGGCGGAGGAACTTCGGGACCTGCGCCGCTGCCATCGAACGGGAGCGGGGCGCTGCCGAATGGGCTGCTTCGCGGCGGAAACGGATTTGGGGTGGTGCCGGGGGCGCGCGTGGTGAAGCAGACGGTGTTGTGATGGAAGAGGCAGTCAACAGTCTACAGCCGACAGTCTATAGCCAAGAACTGAGAACAGTTAGTGGTTGGCCATCTGATTTTTGTAGAGACAATTGAGGAGAGTGGGCGATGCCGAATCTTACTTACAACGCGACTTGGGATTTTAATCCGGGGGACACGGTGACGCTGAATGCGGCGTTCACGTTTGATTTGCAGGATCCGAACGACAACCAGACAGTTTCGGGGGTGTTGACGACGCTGCAGGGGCGGACGCCGCATGTGGCGTTGACGCAGACGGACAACGCGACGATCAGCGTGGTGGTGACGATTTGAGGGGAAGTAATCAGTAATCGGTAATCAGTAACCGGAAAGAAAAGAAAAAGCAAATCCCACACCCGCAGACGGCGCGGGTTCGGGATGACTTGTGGATGACTGGCAAGTAGAGATGGATGGAAGCTTGAGTGGCGGGGCTCAGTCCGTAAAAGCGAAGGCTTTGCCTTCGCACTCAAAAATCTGCGATGAAGATTCGGGCGTATGAGGAGAGCGATCTGGAGGCGTTGCGGGAGATCCATGCGCGGCAGGGATTTGGGTATGCATTTCCGGATTTGGGCGACCCTCTGTTTCTGACCAAGCTGGTTTTGGGAAGGGAAGAGGGTGGGAAGGGAATTGCCGGCGCTGCCCTGCTGCGGTTGACGGCGGAGGCCTATCTGCTACTCGATCCGGAAGCGGGTTCGCCGCGAGAGAAATGGCAGTGCCTGCTGGGATTGCACGAAGCGACGCGGCGCGATGCGCTGGCTCGGGGATTGGAAGACGTGCATGCCTGGTTGCCGCCGGCGATTGCGAAGAAATTTGGCAAGCGGCTGACAAAATTGGGTTGGGTTCGGGACGATGAGTGGGCACCGTACTGCAAGAAATTGATTTAGCTACTTAGGGGGAACGCATGGGACGCGGAGCGCAAGGGCAGACGCAAAGCTTGACGGACAATCAGTTGCAGCAGACGA
The DNA here is from genome assembly GCA_035484435.1 of Vulcanimicrobiaceae bacterium. Lineage (GTDB taxonomy): Bacteria > Acidobacteriota > Terriglobia > Acidiferrales > UBA7541 > Acidiferrum. Next base: position 22,420 of record DATHOY010000072.1, read on the forward strand.
ATGCGCTGAATCAGCAGTTGCTGGGGCAGCAGCAGTCGGTGGGCAACATGGTGGTGCCGCAGTTTCAGAGCATTCTGAATAATCCGGGATTCAGCGCGGCGGACAAGGCAGCGATTACCGGGCAATCGCAGGGAGCGCTGGCGAGCGCGTTTGATTCGCTGCAGCAGTCGGCGGCAAACCGCGCGGCACGCACGGGGAATTCCGCGGGCTTCAGCGAGCTTACGGACGACCTGGCGCGGCAAAAGGGCGTCGCGGAAGGGAATCTGGCGCAACAGAACCAGTTGAACTTCAGCAACACGGCGTTTCAGCGGCAGATGGCGGCGCTGCAAGGGCTTTCGGGATTGTTTGGCGTGGATTCCAATTTGCTGGGGAGGACGCTGGGAATTCCATCGGAGTTGCTGAACGTGCGGGCGAATGCTTCGCGCCCGAGCGGGTTTTTCTCGTCGTTGGGTTCGAGCCTCGGTGGGACGCTGGGTGGAGTGCCGGGAATGTTTTTGTAGGGAGACGATAGCAGACAACAGAGAACGGCGATCAGGAAGCAAGAACCGGCTACGAACCTCCAGAACTGGCGATTGACGGGCGACTCTCTGTCTAGCTTCAACCGTGAAAGCGAAAGCTTCGCGTTTCGCACTCCAAAGGAAAACGCATGGGTAGTTCGGGTTGGACGTATGTGGCCGTGGTGTTTTCGCTGGGGGCGCAGCTGGTCGTATTTTTGCGATGGATGCACCGGCGCATGCGTGACGACGAGATCCAGCGGGTGTTTGTGAGAGCACTGGCGTTGCGGCATTTGCCGAATATTTACCGGGCGCTGAATACGATTGCCGAGAAGCAGGGAATTCATCTCGAAGAGCAGCCAATGGTGAATTACGTAGATATGCGGAATGGCGAACGCAATCGGTAGCGCTTAAGAGGGAAGGATTTAACACAGAGAGCGCAGAGAAAGAACGCAGAGGGCACAGAGAAGGCCCAGCCCAGGAGCACCACTCATGCCCATTGATGCAAAACTTTTGGTGCTGGCGCAGCGCGCGGCGGAGGCGGAGGGATTGGAGCCGGCGCTGGTGTGCGCGGTGGTGGAGCAGGAGTCCGGGTGGAATCCTTGGGCGATGCGGTATGAGCCGGCGTTCTTTGCGAAGTATGTCGCACCTTTATATACAAACAATAAGGTAGGAGCGACGGAAGCCTATGCGCGGGGAATTTCGTGGGGATTGATGCAGGTGATGGGGCAGACAGCGCGGGAAAAAGGTGCCAGTTCCCTTTACCTTTCGACTTTGTGCGATCCCGCGGTGGGATTGGCGGTGGGTTGCAGGATTTTGCGGCAGAAGCTGGAAGCGGCCGGCGGAGATGTGGCCAAGGCCCTGTTGGCGTGGAACGGCGGCGCGAATCGGGATTATGCGGATGAGGTGTTGGCGCGGGTGGGGAGATATCGATGAGAAGAAGTTATCAGTCAACAGTCGACAGTCAACAGTAACTGCGTGATGGGGATTTGGATCAAGGTTGCGGCCGTGGTGGTTGTTGCGGTCCTGGTGGCGAGTGTGTTAGTTACCTGGCGGGATGCGCGGAAGGAGCAGGCGGCGCTGCAGGCGGAGTTGAAGACCACGCAGCAGGCGCTGGCCGAGGCAACCGCGCGGCAGGCCTCCAGAGATGCCGCGGTGAATGACCTGGTGGCTGGCTTAAAGAGGAAAGAGGCGGCCGTGCAGAAGCCGGCGGAGGTGGTGGCGGCCCTGCCAGATGCTCTTAGCCTGCCGGAGCCGATAACGATTGAGCCGGAGCGGCCCGCTTCAGAAAGCGGGCCCTAC
>DATHOY010000073.1:0-7994 GCA_035484435.1 Vulcanimicrobiaceae bacterium
CAAACTCCCGGATCATATGATGCGTGATCAAGCTCAGCTTCGGCGTTTCGGTTCCCGGCGGCGTCAGGAAAGCCACGAACTGTTCCAGGTCATGCCCATAATTCACCAGCGTGTGCGGCGAAGAGTTCTTCACCGAGCGCAGGTATTCGATATATTTTTGAATTGTCGGTTTCATCCGCTACCCGGGGAGCCTGTAGTGGCCGACCTTCAGGCCGGTCTCTGCATCTTCATCCTCTACGAGTATAGATACACTTCCACGCGCGAATAGTTTTCCTGGTGGGGATGTTTCCTAATAGGTCAGGCCCTCTTGCAGCTCAAACTGCGTCCGATCAGCCCTTCACGCCGACCGGCGCTGGCTCTTCCGTATGCGCCACCACTGGCTTCTCCGCCGGCTTCTCTTCCGGCGCCAGCTTCTCCCAGTCGCAGCCTTCTTTTAGGCACGCGCGCACCGTCCCGATCTTGGTCTTTTTCTCCACCACAAAAGGCGCGCCGCACTTCGGGCACGGCTCGGCAATCGGCATGAACGGCGTCGTAAAATCGCAATCCGGATAACGCGAGCAGCCGTAGAACACGCGGAACCTTCCGCGCCCGCCCTTGCCCATGCTGCCGCGTTTCACAAATTCGCCTTCATTGCATTTCGGGCACTTGATGCCCATGGTGATCGGCCGCGTGTACTTGCACTTCGGATAGCCGGAGCACCCGATGAATTCGCCGAACCGCCCGTGCTTCTTCACCAGGCCGTTTCCGTCCAGCGGGCACTTTTCGTCCAGCGGCTCGTCCGGCTGGTGCGCAATCCGCGTTCCGGCCACCAGGCGCCGCGTGGTCTTGCAATCCGGATAGCCGGTACAAGCCAGAAACGCGCCAAACCGCCCGCGCTTCAGCGCCATTTCCTTGCCGCAGTTTTCGCAGTACTCAACCTTGTTCTCGGCATCTTCCGGAATCTCTTCGGACATATCCTGAATGAAATCGCATTCCGGATACCGCGAGCAGCCCAGGAAAAATCCGTGCCGGCTGATGCGCTCCAGCAATTCGCCCTGGCCGCACTTCTCGCACTTCTTCCCCGTCGGGATCCCGGCCTTGTAGGAAATCATTTCGTCGCCGGCCTTATCCAGGTCCACGACGAATTTTTCCCAGAACTCCTTCACTGATTCGCGCCACGGGAGCTTGCCTTCTTCAATTTCGTCCAGCTCTTCTTCCAGGCGCGCGGTAAATTTCACGTCGAACACGTCCTCAAAACTCTTGATCAGCAGCACGCACACGCGCTCGCCGAGCATCGTCGGCGTGAACCTCCCCTGATCCTTCTTCACGTACTCGCGCTCGACAATCGTCGAAATAATGGAAGCGTATGTCGAAGGCCGCCCGATGCCGTCCTCTTCCAATTCCTTCACCAGCGTCGCTTCCGTGTAGCGGGGCGGAGGCTCGGTAAAGTGCTGCTCCGGCTTGATGGATTCCAGCTTCAGGATCTGCCCTTCGGTCACACGCGGCAGCGCCTTGCCCTCTCCTTCGTCGTCCTTCTCGTCGTCTTCGCGGTCCGCGCCCGCCACCGGTATCTGGTACACCTTCAGGAATCCATCGAACTTCATGATCGATCCCGTGGTCCGGAACGTGTAGTCTCCTGCGTTGATATCAATCGTCGTCTGGTCGTACACCGCCGGCAGCATCTGCGAAGCCACAAACCTCTGCCAGATCAACTGGTACAGCTTGAAAACGTCGTCTTCCAGATACTTGCGTACATCTTCCGGAGTCCGCGAAACATCCGTGGGCCGAATCGCTTCGTGCGCGCCCTGCGCATCCTTCTTCGATTTATAGAAATTCGGTTTCTCCGGCAGGTACGCACTGCCGAACCGCTCCGGGATCAACTCCCGCACCTGTTCCAGCGCATCGTTCGAAACCTGCACAGAATCCGTGCGCATATACGTGATCAGCGCCACGGAACCTTCCGCGCCGAGTTCCACGCCCTCATACAAACGCTGCGCCAGCGCCATCGTGCGCTTTGCCGTATATCTCAACCGGTTGTATCCGGCCTGCTGCAGCTTGGAAGTCGTAAACGGCGGCGGCGCGTTTCTCCGCTTTTCCTTCAGATTGACGCTCGCCACTTCCCACTTGGCTTTGCTCACCGCGGCGACAATCGCATCGGCCTTTTCCTGATTATTTACCTCGATGTCCTCGCCCTTTTTCTTCGTCAGCCGCGCTTCGAAAATCGGCAACTCGCCCGCGTCCAGCATCGCGTGAATCGTCCAGTATTCCTGCGGCACAAACGCGCGAATCGCCTGCTCGCGCTCCACGATCAGCCGCAGTGCCACGGTCTGCACGCGCCCCGCGCTCAAGCCGCGCCGCACTTTGTCCCACAACAGCGGTGAAATTTTGTAGCCCACGATGCGGTCCAGCACGCGCCGCGCCTGCTGCGCGTCCACCAGTTGAGAGTCCACCTGCCGCGGCTTTTCAAATGCCGCGCGAATCGCCTTGGGCGTTATCTCGTTGAACGTTACACGGAAAATCTTCTTCGGATCGATCGGCTCGATTTCGATCTTGTCTTTCTCAGCGGGCTTCTTGGCAAACTTCCCCTTGCCTTTTTTCCCCGCGGCCGCCGCGGCTTCCGCTTCCTTAGCTTCCTTCTCGGCGTCCTTCTTCCCGTTCTTGTTGTCCTCTTCGTCGTCGGGTATCAGAAATTTTGCAGGCTTCGAAAGCACCATCGCCAGGTGCGCGGAGATCGCCTCGCCTTCGCGGTCCGGGTCGCCCGCCAGGTACACGGCATCCGCCGTCGCCGCGCTCTTCCGCAAATCGTTAATCACTTTTCCCTTGCCGGGGATCACCTGCAGCGTCGGCTCAAAAATCTTGGCGTCGTCCAGATAAATAACCTTCAAGGGCGGTTTCGAAGCCGCAGCCTTTCCGCCACGCTTGCTTTTCTTCTTTTTCTTTTGTGCGTTGACCTCTTTTTCGCTGATGGGCAGACGAATGCCGATCGTCTTCGTCGGCAGGTCCATCACGTGGCCGATCGAAGCCTTCACCGTGTAATTCTTCCCGAGATATTTATTGATCGTCTTCGCCTTTGCCGGCGACTCGACGATCACCAATGAACGTCCCATGAGTTCCTTTGTAACCTGTGAGGCTGCGTTTGGAAGGCTTACCGGGGCGGTCTGTGTCCTTCTCGCTACCTTATATATAGCCTGCCCGCTGCTCTCTTACGCTTGCAAATGATGCTCGCAATCGCCCTTTGGGTGCATTCTTCCGTTCGCGGCGAGCTAACTCCCGCGTTTACAACAGCACTTTGCTGAACTGCTTTCCGGGGATCTGCCGCACCATCCCTTTCATCTCTAGATCAAATAGCGTAGCCAGAACCACGCTCGAATTCAACCCGCTGGTTTCGACGATGTCGTCAATGGGCCGCGGTTCTTCCACGTTCAATAGTTCGTAAATCGTTTTCTGTGAGCCACTTAGGCCATCTTCCGCCAGCAGGTTCCGCTGCTCGGCTTCCACTTCCTCGGCTCGTACTAAAACCGCTCGAATCGGCGTTGGCAGTTCTTCAATCACATCTTCGGCGCTGGTCACCAGCTTTGCTCCCTGCTTGATCAACTGGTTCGGCGCGAAGCTCATCTCCTGCGTCACGTTGCCCGGCACGCCAAAAACTTCCCTCCCAAACTCCATCGCCAGCCGCGCCGTGATCAGCGAACCGCTGTACTGCTTCCCTTCGACAATCACCACGCCCAGCGGCATCCCCGCGATGATCCGGTTGCGCACGGGAAAATTTTCCGGCACAGGAGGCGCCCCCAAGGGCAGTTCGCTCAAGATCGCTCCGCGCTCCAGCACCTTTTCGTACAGCTTCTTATTCTCTTTCGGGTAGCACACATCAATGCCCGTCCCAATCACGCCGATCGCCCGGCCACCCACCGCCATCGTTCCCTGGTGCGCCAGAGCATCCACCCCGCGCGCGAGCCCGCTGACAATCACGAGCCCGCGCTTGGCCAACTCCCGTGCCAGACGCTCCGCCATCTGCGTGCCGTACGCCGTCGGCCGACGCGTCCCTACGATGCTGATCGTCGGTTCATTCAGGATTTGCGTGTCGCCGCGCACGTAGAGCATCACCGGCGGGTCGTAAATCTGCAGCAGCGATTGCGGGTACTCGGGCTCCGTCCAGTTGATGAGCTTCGCGCCCACCGCCCGCAGCGCCGCCACCTCTTTTTCCGCGCGCCAGAAATTCTGCTTCTTGAAGATCGCCTGCGCCGCCGGAGCGGGCAGGTTGCAAGACTCCAGCGCCGCCAAGCTGGCTCGGAACACGCCCTCCGGCGACCCAAACTCACGCAGCAATCGCGCAGACAGCCGGGCCGCTATGCCCGGCGTCATCGTCATCGCCAGCCAGGAGAGGGAAGCTTCCAGCTCCATCGCCCCCCGAGCCTACGGGCATACTAACCATCTTGTCAAGTTCTCACTGTATACCTGTAGTGGCCAACCTTCAGGTCGGTTCTTAACCGTATGCAGACACCGGCGCCAGCACGATTTTCATGCACGCCCGTGACTGCTACAAGTTGTTGGGGATGGAATCGGTTTTTGGGAGCGGTCTGTTTTCTACGGCGCTTATTCGCCGTTTCGCAGGATCTGTTTCTCTTCGGAAGAAAACCGGCTGTATCGGCCCGATTCGATTTCCCGTTCGCGGGCAAATGGCGGCATGTTGCGCAACCGTTCGACCGCATGCTGCATTTCCGGGCGAAGCGCCGCATTCGATTGCGCCGCAGTGCTGCCGCCGTTCACCGCATGCGCAGCATTCGACCGCGCGACGCGGTAGCTGGCCGGCGTCGCCATCATCGGGTCAACCGAGAGGACCCGCGGACGCGGCGGATAATTCTCCGCCGTGCCGCTCTTGAAGTTCATGTTGACCGTGCCCCCAGGCGCCGGTGGATTCGACGGTGGCGAGGGCTGTCCGTTCTGATCGGGCTGATTCGGCTGCGGCTGCGCGTTCGGATTCGCCGGCGGACGATTGCCGTTGCCATGGTTATATTGGTTATATTGCGGCCGCGAGTTGGGCGCAGGTCCATAGTTCGGATTCGGCCCGTAGTTGGGGTTTGGCCCATTGTTGGGAGGCCGCGGCTGGTTGGTATTCCGCCCGTCGTCGTAGTCCGATGGATTCGGCGGATAGTCGCCTATGTAATCCTCTGAATATCCGTCGGAAGGATACGAATAGGAGGGCGCGTAATACGGATAGCCGTAGTAGCCATACGGATAGCCCCATCCATATCCCCAATAAGGCCAGCCCCAGCCGTATCCCCAGCCCCAACCCCAGCCGCCTCGGCCCCATCCATAGCCCCAGCCGTAGCCTCGGCCGCCCCATCCATAACCCCGGCCACCGTAGTACCCGCGTCCGCCGTAGTAGCCACGACCTCCGTAGCCGCCGCCATGATAACCGCTGAACGAGTGGCCGCCACTAAATCCAGAGTGCCCGCCGGAGAATCCTCCTCCGCCGTGAAACCCGCCGCCACCACCGTGAAATCCGCCACCACCACCGCCGCCGTGAAAGCCTCCTCCGCCTCCACCGCCATGCCCACCACCATGTTGAGCCAGCGCCACCTGCGGCAACCACGCCAGCGCAAACATCGCAACAAAAATCAGTCCAACTCGAATCAATCTTCCAATCTTCATATCACTACCCTCGGTTCCCGTACTCCACAATCCTTAGATGTGCGGACTCCCAATAAGGATTCCAATCCCGCATTCTACACCCGTGTAATCCCCGCAGCTCTTTTTCTGTCATCTCGTCTGCCCTGAGCGAAGTCGAAGAGACCGTGGCAACCCGAGCGGTTCAACAACGCTTGAGATCGTCGAGGACCAGCTCGAGATGCCGGAGCGGAGAAATGAACCGCTTCTTGTTTTCAGCATGGATGGCGATCACCGACAGCCCAACCCAGATGGCGAAGACCACCAGGCTTCCCAAAGGATTCCCTTCAACGCCCCCCTTGACGAACAGCGTGAACGTGACTAGGACAATGATCGCGCAGCTGACCGGAACACCGATCCAGTCCATGCGCTTCTTGAACCGGAAGAAATCGGCAATCCGCGCGTACTCACCCTCCACTTTATGGAAGACATCCGGGACCGGAGCGCCGGGTGCTTCCGAGGGGCGCCGGTACAAAGTTTTTATCCTGCGAATGAGAGCCACGGTCAGCGGGATGTAACACGCTCCACCGGCCAGACACAGGAGCATGATCTGCACGTCACCCCAATGCCGGACGAACGTATGCGCGAGGAACGAGTACAGAATGGTCTGATACACAATCGCAGCCCAGACGAACTCGCTAACGGTCTTCAGCTCTTTCCGCACGCGCGACGCGATGATCGCCTGAAGGCCCTTCCCGGTGAGCGGCGCAGGCTCCGCTTCGCGCGCTTTACCTTCCTTCCATACATTCTCGATTTCAACGTTGGGTGCCATAGTTCCTCCTCTGAATTATTGATTTCTTTCAACGTACTCTTTCAGCGCCCGCCTGATTCGTACCAGGCGAACACTCACATTTGTTCTGGTGAGACCGGTGATCGCGGCAATTTCGTCGTAATCCTGATCTTCCAGATGGAGCAGAATGATCGCCTTGTCGATGCCCATCAGTGTGTCAATCGCTGCATACAACTGACGAACCTCCTCTTTCCGGTGCATGTGCTCGCTCACATCGGGCGCATGGGCAATCGGCTCAGCCAACTCTACGCTTCGAGGCTCCCGGGTACTCCGGCGGATGTGGGTAATCGCCGTGTTCAGCGCGACTTTGTGCATCCATGTGGAGAATTTCGATTCTCCCTTGAACTGCGGATACGATTTCCAGAGCTGATACATGATGTCCTGGAAGACTTCTTCGCGTTCCATGGCATCGCGCGGAAAATAGGTATGGCAAACCCGATGGACGATTCGGATGTTCTGATTCACATCTGTAAGGAACGCTGTTTCCCAATCCGCGCTCATTCGGCCATCCCTTGTGCGAACACTCTATGAGTAGCCGGGAACGGGAAACAACTACACTTTTGCTCAGGATTTTGGAAAGAAAGCGCTGTGTGGCCTACCCTTTCTTCCAAGAAAGGGTCTTTCTCCCCCCTGTCGGTTACATCACTACAGTACTGCGCGGCTATTGCGCGGGGGCTTGCCAAAATGGAACCTAGAGGAATCCCGGCTAGGTCCGGGAGCCCGCGCTGCGGGTACGTCCCCCTTGTGTGCAGGTGCCCCGATGCCGACGATTGATCGCCAGGAGCTGGACCGCCTTGAACGGCGCAATCTGCAGCTCACCATTCTTTCCGCCGTGTTCGTGCTGATTCTGGCCGGTGGGCTGGCCGCGTTTATGTATCCGCTGGTGTTCGTCCATGTCCATCCGGATGAAAACACCAAGTGGACGATGCGCGTGGCCTTCTTCGGATTTTGCGGGCTTACGCTGCTCTTCGTCGGGTACCTCTTTGACCGCCAGCGCACCTTCACCAAGCTGAAGCAGCACGTGCTGACCGAACTGGAGCGCAACGTCACGCTGCAGATTCAGGCCAGCGCCGATTTGCTTAACTCCATGCCCGACCAGAATCACTTCTGGGATCGCCTGAGCATGGAATTCCGCCGCGCCCTTACGATGGAGAAAAACATGTCATTAGTGCTTGCGAAAGCGAATGCGAATTCCCGCGCCAGTGTGAAAGACGAAAAAGGCGCGTTCAGCGACGCCGCGAAGGCGATGGCCAAGCGCCTGCGCCCGACGGACTCCATCTATCACCTGGCCGACGACCTTTTTGGAATCGTGCTGCCGGAAACGGATACACTGAACGCCAAGCGCATCGCGCTGCGGCTGCAGGAAGGCTTGCAGGACGTGCGCGCGAAGTACGGGCTGGCGTTTGACCTGTCCGCCTACAACTATCCGGATAACGTGAAAAGCTCGCACGAGCTGGAAGACATCGTGAAGTCGCTGCTCCCGGAAGAAAAAGAATGGCAGGTTGGGGCGGAAGTTCCCGTAACCTGAAGCGGGGCTATGTAATCAAATGTCGTGAAG
>DATHOY010000074.1:0-5886 GCA_035484435.1 Vulcanimicrobiaceae bacterium
TCGAAGACCTCATGCTGGAGTTGATGTACCACCTGCCGATGCAGAAAAGAGTACGCGATTTTGTGGTCACCGCCGAAATGGTCCGCGGCCACGAAATCAATTGGAGTTTGCTCGAGAAGGCCGGCTAACGGCTTCTTGGGCTCTGAGGAAGTTCAGGGGCCTGCATGTTCACTCGTGAGAAACAGGAAATGAAACGCGTACCCATGATGCCGGTGCGCGATATGGTCATCTTTCCGCAACAGATGACCCCATTTATCGTCGGCCGCGAAGCCAGTGTCCGCGCGCTTGAAGAAGCGCTTGCCGGCGACAAGAAGATTTTTCTTTCGACCCAGCATGATGCATCGATCGACGATCCGAAGCCGGAGGAGATTTACGCCGTTGGCACGCTCGCAAACATCGTCCAGAGCGTCAAGCTGCCGGACGGCAATATCAAGGTGCTCGTCGAAGGTGTCGAGCGCGCGCGTTCGATTTCCATTACCTCCGAGGAAGGCTTCTTCCGCGCCACGATCCGGTTGCTTGCCGCGAAGATAGAGGCCACGCCCCAGGTTGAGCAGCTGGTACAGAAAGTCACGGGCCTTTACGAGCAGTTCATCAAGCTTTCGCAGAGCCTGAATTACGACACGATGATCGCCGCGGCGCGTGTGGACGACCCGTCGCGCCTTTCGGACACCATCGCGGCGAATCTTCAACTCCCGGTTGACGAAAAGCAGGATCTGCTCGAAACCGCTGATCCGCTGGAGCGCCTGAACCGCGTTTCCGACATCCTGGAAATCGAACTCGAAAAGCTCAACGTCGACCGCAACATCAATACCCGCGTAAAGCGGCAGATGGAGCGCGCCCAAAAAGAGTACTACCTGAACGAAAAGCTTAAGGCCATCCAAAAGGAACTCGGCCGCGGCGAGAAAAACGAAATCGAAGAACTGAAAAAGAAGATCGATTCCGCCGGCATGCCCAAGGATGTGCTCGAAAAGGCCAGCACGGAGCTGAAGCGCTTGGAACTGATGCCGCCGATGTCCGCGGAATCAACCGTCAGCCGCAACTACATTGACTGGCTGCTCGCGGTGCCCTGGAAAAAGCGTTCGAAAGAGATTCGCGACATCAAGGCCGCTGAGGATATCCTAAACACCGAGCATTACGGCCTGGAAAAAGTAAAAGACCGCATCCTGGAATTCCTGGCCGTCCGCCAGTTGGTCAAGAATCCCAAGGGTTCCATCCTTTGCTTTGTCGGGCCTCCGGGCGTCGGCAAAACTTCGCTTGCCATGTCCATTGGCCATGCCACCGGCCGCAAATTTGTCCGCGTTTCTCTTGGCGGAGTACGCGATGAGGCGGAAATTCGCGGCCATCGCCGCACCTACATCGGCGCTCTGCCCGGCCAGATCATCCAGATGATGAAGAAGGCCGGCACGGTCAATCCGATTTTCGTTCTCGACGAAGTGGACAAGATGTCCACCGACTTCCGCGGCGACCCGTCGGCCGCATTGATGGAAGTCCTCGATCCCGAGCTCAATCACGCGTTCACGGATCACTATCTGGACGTCGAATACGACCTTTCGAAAGTCATGTTCGTCTGCACGGCAAACGTGATGCACACCATCCCGCAGCCGCTGCAGGACCGCATGGAAATTCTCCGCCTGCCCGGCTACACAGAGCAGGAAAAACTGGAAATCGCCAAGCGCTTCCTGGTGAAGCGCGCCCGCGAAGCCACCGGCCTCACGGAAAAGAATCTCACCTTTACGGATGAAGGCCTGCTGCACATGATCCGCCACTACACACATGAGGCGGGCGTGCGCAACCTGGAGCGCGAAATTCAGAATATTGCCCGCAAGATGGCCCGCCGCGTGGTTGCCGATGGCCCGGAAACCACCGCCAAGATCGACGTGGCAAACGTCAACGAATACCTGGGCGTTCTGAAGTACCGGGAATTCTGGCTCGAGAAACAGAACGAGATCGGGCTGACCACTGGCCTTGCCTGGACCGAAGTCGGCGGCTCGGTTCTGGCCGTCGAAGCCACAACGATGGAAGGCAAAGGCCGCCTGACGCCCACCGGCAAGCTCGGCGAAGTGATGCAGGAATCCGCGCAAGCCGCGATGAGCTACGTTCGTTCGCGCACCGCCGCGCTCGGCCTCGAAAAAGATTTCTACCGCACGCTGGACATTCACGTGCACGTCCCCGAAGGCGCCATCCCGAAGGACGGCCCCTCGGCCGGCATCACCATCTGCACCTCCATCGTCAGCGCACTGACGCGGAATCCCGTGCGCTGCGACGTGGCCATGACCGGCGAAATCACCCTGCGCGGCAAGGTTCTGCCCATCGGCGGCGTTAAGGAAAAGCTGCTGGCCGCCCACCGAATGGGCTTGCGTACCATCATCCTTCCGAAGGATAATGAGAAGGACCTAGCGGAAATCCCCCAGGAGATCCTCTCCAGCCTCAAGATGCACTTCGTGGAAACCATGGATGAAGTGTTACAGGTTGCGCTGGAGCGGCCTATCGTGCCGCTTGTAGGAACCGGGGTTGCGCCTGTCGCAGAGCCGTTTACCACTGGCGCCGATAAAGACACGAGTTTGACAAACTAGGCATCTTAATTCGGGAGCAGTCTGCACCTGCAGCCTGCAAGTTTTTCCCGCTTTGAGAGGCTTCTGGTTGCAGATAGTTTGGTTGCCCGCCTTGGCGAAAGGTCTTTTTCGCCGGAAGGTACACCACCACGCAGTCCAGTTCCGGGTCGTAGTCGGTCAAGGAACAATCAACCAAAACTTAAAGTTAGGATATATGGCAAAAGAAACGAGTACAGAAGGAAACAATCAAATCAGTATCAGCTTGGCTGAGCTGAAAGAAAAAAACATCACCGACCTGGCAAAAATCGCCAAGGAATTGAACATTCCCGGCGCCAGCGGTATGCGCAAGCAGGAGCTGATCTTCCAGATCCTCCGTGCGCAAACGGAAAAGAGCGGGCTGATCTTTTCGGAAGGCGTCCTGGAATGCCTGCCCGACGGCTTCGGATTTCTCCGCGCCCCGGAATACAACTATCTCCCCGGCCCCGACGACATCTATGTTTCGCCTTCGCAGATCCGCAAGTTTGACCTGCGCACGGGCGACACTGTCTCCGGACAGGTGCGTCCTCCGAAGGACGGCGAGCGCTACTTTGCGCTGATTAAAGTGGAAGCCGTCAACTTCGAGGATCCCGAGGTCGCGCGCAACAAGATTTTCTTCGATAACCTGACGCCGCTTTATCCGCAGGGCCGGCTGAAGATGGAGACCAACAAGGACAATCTGACCGGGCGCGTGCTGGACCTGCTCTGCCCGATCGGCAAAGGCCAGCGCGGTTTGATCAACGCGCCGCCGCGCACCGGCAAGACCATGATGCTGCAGTCCATCGCCAATTCCATCACCGTGAATCATCCGGAGGTCGCGCTGATCGTGTTGCTCATCGACGAGCGCCCGGAAGAAGTCACCGACATGCAGCGCACGGTGAAGGGCGAAGTGATCAGCTCCACTTTCGACGAACCGCCGCAGCGCCACATTCAGGTTGCGGAAATGGTGTTGGAGAAGGCCAAGCGGCTGGTGGAGCACAAGCGCGACGTCGTCGTGCTGCTCGACTCCATCACGCGTCTCGCGCGCGCTTATAACGCGGTTACGCCGCCGTCCGGCAAGGTTCTCTCCGGCGGTATTGACGCCAACGCTTTGCAGCGCCCGCGCCGCTTTTTCGCCGCCGCACGCAACGTCGAAGAAGGTGGTTCGCTGACCATCATCGCCACCGCGCTGATCGATACTGGCAGCCGTATGGACGACGTCATCTTTGAAGAGTTCAAAGGCACCGGCAACATGGAAATCTATCTCGATCGCCGGCTGGCTGATAAGCGCGTGTTTCCGGCAATCGATATTCAACGCTCCGGCACGCGTAAGGACGAATTGCTGTTGCCGCCCGACGAGTTGAGCCGCGTCTGGGTGCTGCGCAAGGTTTTGAGCCCGCTTTCGACAGTCGAGGCCATGGAGCTTTTGCTCAGTCGGCTTTCAAAGACCAAGGCCAACGCGGAATTCCTCAACTCGATGTCCGCCCCGGCCTGAGGAAAGTCAGTCCCCCCACGGCACCCCACCCGTTGGCCGAGTTCAGGCCATCGCCACCGTGGTTCTGAAAGCAACGGCTCGCTGCGGCGAGCCACGGTGCCTGTATGCATGAAAAATTCATTGCCCGCCAGCCGATTTTCGACAAGCGGCTGCGGGTCTACGCGTACGAGCTTCTTTTCCGCGGTGGCCCGCAGAATTTTTTCCAGCCGCGCAATCATGCCTCTTCCAGCGTCATCGCGGATTCGCTAACCCTCTTTGACCTGCAGAATCTCACCGGCAACGCTCGCGCTTTCATCAATGTCGATGAGCTTGCGCTTCGGCTTGGCGCACCACGGCTGCTTCCTGCCGACCGCATTGTGGTCGAAATCCTGGAGAGCGTGAAGCCAACCGACGAAATCGTGGGCATCTGCCGGGAACTCCGCCAGGACGGCTACTCGCTCGCTCTCGACGATTTTCTTGGCGAGCCGGCGCTTCAGCCGCTGGTCGATCTCGCTCATTACTTGAAAGTGGATTTCACCCTGCTCGATGCGGATGGCCGCAAGCGCGTCGCCGACAAATACCTCGGCAATGGCCTCTCGCTTCTTGCCGAAAAAGTGGAAACGCAGCACGATCTCGATGAAGCCCGCAATCTTGGCTACTGTTATTTCCAGGGCTATTTTTTCTGCAAGCCTTCCATGCTCGAAACCCGCGATATACCGGGCAATAAGCTGATTCAGCTTCAACTCCTCAGCGCCGTTGCAGCCCAGGAATTTAATTACGACGCAATCGAACTGTTGCTCAAGCAGGATCCCTCGCTTCTCTACCGGCTCCTCCGCTATCTCAATTCGCCCGCGCTGGGCCTGCGTAACGAAGTCACCAGCATCCGCCACGCCATCACGATGCTGGGCGAAAACGAATTTCGCCGCTGGGTTTCCATCTTCGCCGTGATTTCCATGAGCTCCGGCAAACCGCCGGAATTAATCCATACTGCCCTGACGCGCGCCTATTTTTGCGAAGATTTTTCCGCGCCCGCCGGCTTCCGCGACAAAAGCACCAACATGTTTCTGATGGGACTCCTCTCCGTCGCTGATGCCCTGCTCGACAAGCCCATCAAGGATGTCCTGCAGTCTCTGCCCATCGACCCCGAAGTAAAAGCCGCGCTCTGCGGCGGCGAAAACCGCTACCGCGACCTCTACGAAGTCCTTCTCGCCCTCGAGCGCGCCGAATGGCCGAAACTCGCCACGTTTACCGAGCGCCTCGGCTGCCCCGAAGACAACGTCCCCGACTCCTACCAGTCCGCCCTGCAAAAAGCCTCCGCCGTCAGCACGTAGGACGCTTGTAGCTCAGGCCTTCAGGCCTGAGGTTTCCACCGCCATCCCGAGGTCTTACTTCCCTTTCTGCGCGGCAATCCACTCATCCATATGCGTTTCCAGAAAACTCAAAGGTTCAGATCCCTGCTCAAGGACCGCGTCGTGAAAAGCCCGCACGTCGAAATGGGTCCCGAGTTCCTTCTCCGCGCGCACGCGCAATTCCCGAATCTTCAACTGCCCCAGCTTGTACGCCAGCGCCTGCCCCGGCCACACAATGTAGCGGTCCACTTCCACGGTAATGTCCTGATCCGTCTTCCCCGTGTTCTCGCGGAAATAGTCGATCGACTGTTGCCGCGTCCAGCCCATCGAGTGCATTCCCGTGTCCACCACCAGTCGCACTGCGCGCCACATCTCATAGGTCAATTGCCCGAACTTCGAGTACGGATCCTTGTACAGACCAAGGTCTTCGCCCAATCCTTCGCAGTAGAGCGCCCATCCTTCCACGAACGCCGAATACCCGATGTTCTTCCGGAAC
>DATHOY010000075.1:0-5494 GCA_035484435.1 Vulcanimicrobiaceae bacterium
TCGGATGGGACAAAACTTGGCAACATCGATTTTGGGAGCAACACGAGCTCGTATTTCCGGAAGAACATTCAGGCGCCGTGGTTTGCCTATTGGTTGAAGGACAAGGGAACGCAGCCGGTGAAGGAAGCGATGACGTTTGAGACGGGCGCGAACGAGTGGAAGACATGGGACGCGTGGCCGCCGGGGGAAGGCGTGACGCGGCGCAAACTTTATTTTCATGGCGACGCGAAGCTTTCTTTCGACGCGCCTGTGGAACGGCGCGGGGCTTCTGAAGCGCCCGAGCAAAAGCGCGAGGGGTTCGACTCCTACGTTTCCGATCCGGCAAATCCGGTGCCGTACCGGGCGCGTCCGGTGGAGGAAACGTATTCGGAGGGAAGCCGTTGGTATACCTGGTTACTGCAGGACCAGCGGTTCGTGCAGCAGCGGCCGGATACGCTTTCGTGGGAGACGGAGCCGCTGACCGAAAATGTGACGGTGGCGGGAGATATCGTGGCGCATTTATTTGCGTCGACGACGGGAACGGATAGCGATTGGATTGTGAAATTGATTGACGTGTATCCCGAGCGGTACGAATCGGACCGCAAGATGGGCGGGTACGAGTTGATTATAGCGGACGAGGTGTTTCGAGGGCGATTTCGGAAGAGCTTCGAGAAGCCGGAAGCGATTGTGGCGGGGGAAGTGACTCCGTTTACGATCGATCTGCACACGAACGACCACGTATTTCAGAAGGGGCACCGGATTATGGTGCAGGTGCAGAGCACGTGGTTTCCGGTGATCGACCGGAACCCGCAGAAGTTTGTGCCGAATATTTTTGAGGCGACGGCGGAGGACTATCAGAAGGCGACGCAAAGGATCTGGAGGACGGCGGAGTATCCGTCGAATGTGGAGATTCCGGTGGTGGTGAAGTGATGCAGATTGATACCGCGGAGCCAAGCATTCTAAGTTGGGATTCTTCGCTCCGCTCAGAATGACAAGTTTCGTCACAGGTCAAACAGAAACGGGCTACGCCAACCATTTTGAGTCGAGATTCTTCGCCCCGCCACAGAATGCGGGACGCATAAGGCGCGCTTCGCTCAGGTGACAAGTTACGACAGCGCGGCCGAAGGAGAGGGGTGATGAACGTGAGCGTGAATATCAATATGGTGACGACGTCATTTGAATTGCCGGGGTATCGAGTGGTGAAAAATCTGGGGCTGGTGCGCGGGGTGACGGTGAGGTCGAGGAGTATTTTCGGGACGATTGGAGCGTCGCTTGAGACTCTGGTGGGAGGGAATATTACTTTGTTCGAGGATATGTGCGAGAAGACGCGGGAAGAAGCGCTGGAGCTGATGATGCAGCACGCGATCGAGCGGGGAGCGAACGCGGTGATCGGGGTGCGGTACGACGCAACCGAAGTGATGCAGGGTGTGACGGAGGTGTTGGCGTACGGGTCGGCGGTGCAAGTGCAGCCAGCATGAATAATGGCGCAGGTTCCGCGAGCGGAATAGAATGGACGATTGGGGTGCAGGGCAGATTTTAGCCGGGAGGCGTGGATGAAGTTGCTGGAAGTCGCGCGTAAGTTGGGGATGCGAGCGCGAGTTGCGAATCGGAGCAGAATTTCTTTGGCAGTGGCGTTGGTGGGCCTATTTGCCTGCTCGGGCACTATCGCGACTGAAAAGGCGAAAACCTCGACAGTACAGTTCAAGAGCGGAGACCAGACGCTCAGTGGATTTCTGGCCTTGCCTAACCAAGATGGAAAGCATCCGGCAATGATCGTGATTCACGAGTCGTGGGGACTGAACGACTGGGTGAAGGAGCAGGCGGAAAAACTAGCCGAGCAGGGCTACGTGTCGCTAGCGGTGGATTTGTACCGGGGCAAGACACCGACCGATCTGGCAGAGGCCCACGAACTGATACATGCATTAACTCAAGACGGTGCGATCAAGGACCTTAAAGCAGCGTTTGACTATCTTGCGACGCGGCCAGACGTGAAGCCAGATAATATCGGCGTCATCGGGTGGGGCACTGGCGGGGCATGGGCGATGCGACTGGCGGCGCACGAGCCAAGGTTGAAAGCGTGCGTGGTGAATTATGGAGCGCTGCCGACCGATCCGGGGGACCTGCAGAATATTGGCTCGGCGGTGCTAGGAAACTTCGGAGCGCTGGATAAGGGGATTACATTGGATGATGTGAAGGCGTTTCAGATATCAATGACAAAACTTCAGAAATTCGTAAGCCTGAAAATCTACGACAACGCGGGGCATGGATTTGAGAATCCAAACAATGCGGAAGCCTACCGGCCGGATGCTGCTGCGGACGCGTGGAAACGTACTTTGACGTTTTTGAAGGCCATTTTGAGATAGTACGGCGCTCGTTTGCCCCATTTGAGGCCTGCACGCACCCCGTCCTTTGGTACAAGATAACTTCGAGGGCAATCCAGGTTCGATTTAGCCGCCCCAGCCTTGCCTCGTGGCCGCTACACAGGTACGCTTGAAGGTGAATTTCAGGCGGAAGATGAACGAGAAAATCGACAACGGACGAACCGGGATGGCTCGACGCGACCATCCGACGGGGATTTATGTGGGGCGGCGCCGGATGAGCCACGGCCTGCGGCTGGCGATTTTTTCGTCGGTGCTGGTTCTGCCGCTGGCTTTTTTCATGGCTTTGAAGCCGACGTCTGCTCGCGTGGTCTGGGAACAGTTCGCCCGGATGATCGAGTTCAAGGGCACCGGAAGAATCGCAACCCCTGCGAGAACGACCGCTGTGGACGTGAATTTGGCTGCTCTGCCGCCACAAGCGCAGGCAGTGTTCCTTCTCAAAGAAACCGTGAACCACTACGAGGCCGGCAGCGGGAAACTTTTGTCGCAGATGGAAAGCTGGCGCGGGGAATTAACGATGACCCCGCAGCTGACGAGTCTACTTGATCTGGGGCTGAACTCCCCTGATTTGCGCGTGCGGGCAGCGGCTATTGAGATGGAATTAGTCGCCTACGATCTTCCGAAAACGCGAGAGAGTTCGGACCTTCTGATCGAGCGGATCGCAAACGATCCTGCGGGGCGTTCATGGGCTCTATGGATGCTGGGGGCGATTGGAAATCGGGGTATTGAGCCGGAGCAGGCGCTTCGAACCCTGATTCAGTATTCGCATGACGCGGATGAGAAAACGCGATTTTGGGCTGTGGAGGGGATGTCGCTGCTGGGAACCGATGCGACAATTCCACCGCTGCTTGATACTTTTCGCAACGATCCTTCGCTCAAGGTGCGCGAGAGGGCAGGGTCTGCGCTGGCACAGTCGGGCATGTTGACGAAGCAACAGCGGCTCGCTGCTGTACCTGCGCTGATGAGTCTTGGCGAAGATCCCTCGCTCGATTCCAACACACGAAATTGGACGTATCAGGCGCTGCGCGAGATTACCGGTGCCCGTTTTGGAACCAATCCGACGGACTGGCGCGAGTGGTGGGCAGAGAACGCGAACCGCTAAAGAGCTTCTTTTCTTACGATTAATCTCTTCCGGTGAAGCGTGGGACTAGTACCTCCCCGTTTGCATTTCGATACACAAGCGCCTGAACCTTACTGACAAGTTTGCCAACATGAAACACCTTATTGGGTCGCGAGCCGAAACTCAGATGCCGGCACAACGACAAATTGGATTTTTTTCTGCGAAGCGAGGTGAATTGCTTCGCGCGGAAGGGACATGAATGGGAATTTCTCCTGGCATGGCAAATGGAGGATTTGAAACTGGCGCGGCAATGAGGGCGGCAGCGTCTACCGTAAAGAAACGCGGCGAGGATGAACTGCCGGGGAAGCTTTTTGTGGTTGAAGGAATTGATGGCTCGGGAAAATCGACGCAACTGAGCTTGCTGCACAAGTGGCTGCAATCGAGAGGCTACGGCGTCGTGTTCAGCGAGTGGAATTCGTCTCCGCTGGTGAAAGACACGACAAAGCTGGGCAAAAAGAAAAAGCTGCTCACACCTGCGACGTTTTCACTGATCCATTCGACGGATTTTGCTGACCGGACGGAGCGCAGCATTCTGCCGCTGCTGAAGGCGGGAGCGGTGGTGCTGTGCGACCGATACATGTACACGGCGTTTGCGCGGGACGTGGCGCGGGGGATGGACCGTGAATGGGTGCGCGATCTTTACGGATTCGCGGTGCAGCCGACGGTGGCGTTCTATTTTCGCGTTCCGCTGGAGACAGCCATTGGACGGCTGCTCGACGCGCGGGACGGATTCAAATTCTACGAAGCGGGCATGGACCTGGGGCTCAGCGACGATGCGGAAGAAAGCTTCCGCCTGTTTCAGGGGCGCATCATCGATGAGTACGAAAAGATGATTCCTGAATTCGGGCTGACGGTGATCGACGCAACTCTACCGATTGAGATTCAGCAGACGCGCGTGAGACAGATCGTGAAATCGCACATAGCTAACGCGGCGGAACTGAGGATGCAGCCATGAGAGAGACGTATGGAAAAATCCTGCCGGGGATGAATCTTTCGCACGTCAACGGAAAGTTGATCGTAATCGAAGGAACCGACGGCGCGGGACGCACGACGCAGATTGAGCTTTTAAAACCGTGGCTGGAAGAACTGGGGCATGCGGTGCTTGATACGGGCATGACACGTTCGACGCTGGCAGGAGACGGAATCCGGCGGGCGAAGGAGGGAGTGAATCTGGGACGCGTGACCCAGAACCTTTTTTACGCAACCGATTTTGTGGACCGGTTCGAGAATGAAATCGTGCCGGCGCTGCGGGCGGGATTTATCGTGCTGACTGACCGTTACGTCTATTCGCTGATGGCGCGCGCGATTGTGCGTGGAGCGGACGCGCAATGGATTCGGAGCATTTATAGCGTGGCACTGAAACCGGACGCGGTGTTTTATCTGCGATTGGGAGTGGAGCAGCTTGTGCCGCGCGTCGTGTTTTCGCGAGGGTTCGACTACTGGGAATCGGGAATGGATCTTTACCCGGGGCAGGACATGTACGAGAGCTTCTGCAACTATCAGGCGGCGCTACTGGCGGAGTTTGACCGGCTGAGCGAAGAATTTAAATTTGAGACAGTGGATGCTTCAGCGGATGCTCGCACCGTGTTTTCGCAACTGAAAGTGAAAATACTGGCGCTGCTGGAAAATGATTCGCGGAAACAATTCCTTTCGATGCTGACGATGCGAGCGAATGGAGCAAACATGCCGAAGAGCGAGGAAGACGCCATTGCGGCGGCTGCGCGCAAGCATTCCATAACGCGCGATCTGGAACTCGTTTCGCAACCATTCGCGGTGCACACGCCGAGTGGGAACGGAAACGGCCATGGGGCGATTGAGCATCTGAAGCCTTGAGCCGCGGAAGATCGAAGACTTACCTCAAATAGCCCCAATTATGCAGGCGATCGCTATCTTCCTCCCAGCGGTCGCCGATGTCAGTGCGGTAATACATGTTGGGAATCAATACGTTTTTGATGCGCGAGTAGACCTGCGCCTGGGCTTGCTTCATGGTTTGGCCCGTGCCGATTACGATCAAGAT
>DATHOY010000076.1:0-17209 GCA_035484435.1 Vulcanimicrobiaceae bacterium
GCCAGCGATCGGTATTGGGGCCAGCAGCAAGGCGCGGACGGCTATGTAACGAAGCCGTTCACGCGGGAAGAGCTTTTGCGAGCCGTACGCCGGTTCGCCTAGGGGAGATTCGAAGAGCAGAGGCATGAGCGAAGAATTCCAATTGACGCCGATACCCGCGGACGCGGAACTGGGCGAGCTGCTGGAGGCCATGGATCCTGGCGTCGAGCGGACGCCGGAATCGCAGTATTGCGTATTTCGCAGCGGGCGCGAACGCTTTTGCCTGCCGGTTTTGGATGTGGAAGAGGTTTTGGAGTGGCCGCTGGTCACACGGTTGCCGCTTTCGCCGGCGTACGTGCTGGGAATTTTCAATTTGCGCGGCGCGATTGTGCCGCTGATTGATATCGCGCTGACCGAGGGACGCCGGACAGGATTACTGCCGAAGCACGTGGTAGTGGCCTCGCTGCGTGGAGATGGCAATCACGAGGATGTGCGCTTGGGCATCGCAGCGGACGAAGTGGTAGGCACTTATTCGGTGAAGGAAGCCGAGGATCTGCTGGAGCAGGCGCCGGAAAACGTGCCGCATTGCGTGGGAATGCTGCGGCATGACGACCGGCTGGCACTGGTGATCGATTTACGGCGATTGATTGAAGTGTATCCGGGACCTGGAATCTAAGGATTCAAGGAAAGAGTTTGGGAGGCAGGAATGAAATCGCGACTGAGTGGCACAATTTGGGGGCTGATCGGCTTGAACGGCCTGGCCCTGCTTGGGGTGATGTGGTTTGCCTTCAATGCCGGCAAGCAGGCGGCGAACGGCGGATCGCTGTTTGAAAGCAGCGGAACGATTATCGCCATTGTGATCGCGATCGCCGTCAGCATCATTTTGGCATGGCGGCTCGGCTCGGCGATTCTTGCGCCGGTAGCGGAGCTGTCCTCATTCTCCGAGCGGCTGGCCGCGGGCGACGGCAAGGCGCGGGCGGATGTTGGCACGAATGATGAGTTCGGCTACATCGCGGACAATCTGAATCGCGCGGTAGCGAAGGTTTCGAAAGCTTCCAGCAACCAGGAAGCGAACGACTCGCTGCAGCGAAGCATCACGGACCTGCTGGCGGTCATCAACCAGGTGGCACGCGGCGATCTGGCGTTGCGCGGCAAGGTGACCAACGACGCGCTGGGCAACGTGTCGGACTCCATCAACTACATGCTCGACAACTTCACCAAGGTTTTGGAACGCGTGCGCAAGGCCGCTATGGAAGTGGCCGTGTGTTCGAACAACATTCTGCTAGCCGCAGACGAGATGCAGGCCGGCGCGACGCAACAGGACCAGGAAATCACAAACACGTCGAGCGCCGTGGAAGAGCTGACGGTATCGATGAAACAGGTCTCCAACAACGCAGAAGCCAGTGCCGAAGCGGCACGGCGCGCGCTGGATGCCGCGGAGCAGGGCAACCGGGCCGTGCGTGACACGCTGGAAGGCATGCAGCGCATCCGAGCTTCGGTACAGGCGACCGCGAAGAAAATCAAGTCGCTTGGCGATCGTTCCCTGGAAATTTCGGAAATCATCAACGTGATTAACGACATCACGGAACAGACGAACTTGCTGGCGTTGAACGCGGCGATTGAAGCGGCTCGCGCCGGTGAGGCCGGAAGAGGGTTCGCGGTCGTCGCCGACGAAGTCCGCAAATTGGCCGAACACTCCCGTAGCGCCACGAAGGACATCGCGGCACTGATTAAAGCGATTCAGGCCGAGACGAACGAAGCCGTGGTCGTCATGGAAGACGGCACTAAGGAAGTGGAAGGCGGAGCGCAACTTGCCGACCAAGCCGGACGCGCACTGGACGCAATTTCGAGTGTAGTACGGCAGTCGGCGGAACTCGTCCAGGAAATTTCGCTTGCTTCAAAGCAGCAGGTGCGCGGAACGGAAGGCGTGGCGCACGCGATGCAGATTATTTCGGGCATCACCCGGCAGACCTCGCAAGGCACGCGCGGAACGGTGGCGACGGTCAGCCAGCTGGTGAAATTGTCTGACCAGCTGAATGAAGCCCTGGCCCAGTTCCGGGCGAACCCCAAGGCCGCCGCGGCGCTGGAAGAAGCGGACCGGCCCGTCCCGGCAGGAGCGGTGCGTTAGAGGTGCAAGTGACTCCCGCGGGTAGACCGGGAAGCGAGTGGGATGGCCATGAGTGAACGCCACGGGGCGGGACACGGTTTGACGGACCACGAATTGAGCGAGATCCGCATGCTGATTGAGGAGCGTACGGGCATTCATTTCGACGAGTCGCGCGAGAGATTTCTCTCGACGCGGGTGCGCGAGCACATGCACGAGCGCGGATATACGCGCGGAAGCGAACTGCTCCGGGCGGTGCGGAAAACGAACGTGGAGTACGACTCGCTGCTGGAACGGATGTTGACGCAGGAAACTTCGTTTTTCCGGTATCCGGCGGTGTTTGAGGCGTTCGAGAAGCGCGTATTGCCGGAAATTCACGTTTCGAAGTTCTGGAAGAATCCGCGAACGCTGCGGGTCTGGAGCGCGGGCTGCTCGACGGGCGAAGAGCCATATTCCATCGCGATCACGATTGCCGATTCTCTTTCGTTTGCGGATGCGTGGAATGTGGAGATTCTGGCGACGGACGTCGGAAAGCTTGCCCTGAAGAACGCGGAAAAAGGGATCTATTCGGGACGGAGCCTGGGCAGCGTGAGTGAAAAGCAGCTTGGCGCGCATTTTACGAAAGTGGAGAACAAGTTCCACGTCAAGCCACGCTTGAAGAAGATGATTTCGTTTGCGCCGATGAACCTCGCCTCACCAGTGTACGTGGGCCGGATGGACCTGATTTTTTGCATGAACGTGCTGATTTATTTCACGGAAGAGCGGCGGCGGGCGCTGGTGCAGCGTTTTTATGAAGCGCTGGAGCCGGGCGGATACCTGTTTTTGGGGCATTCGGAATCAATTTCGAAGATGCCGGTCAAGTTTCAGGCGATCGTGCTTGGGGATTGCATTTTGTACCGGAAACCGACGATGCAGGAACGGGAAAAGGCTGAACTGGTAACGGAGGGGCGCGCGTGACGCCGGACCGCGAAGCCGTGGAGCTGTTCCTCCAGGAAGCCGCTGAGCACCTGCAATATTTGCGGGAGTACGTGAGCGTGCTGCAGGAAGTTTCGCCTCGGCGAGAGGATCTCGAACGGCTGTATATTTCCGCGCACACGCTGAGCGGGACTTCGGCAAGCTATGAGTTTCCCAGATTTTCGGAAGTGGCGGCAAAGCTCGCTCATATTTTTCAATATGCGCTGCAGGCGCCGCTCGGCGACGACCTGCACGGGCCCTTGACGGAATTCCTTTCCGACGCGATTTCGTTGCTTGAAAACAGTCTGCTGGAGATCAGCGACACCGGACAGGAAAACATCGAGGATGTCGCCGCGTTCAAGGAACGCTATCGTTTCGCGTTTCCCCCCGAGCCGCCGCCGCTGAATTTGAGCGCACCGCCGGCCGCGCCGCTCTCACAAGCTCCATCGGATTACCAGGACGAACCGGAAACGGTGAATGTGGGGCAGACCGGCTCGTATTTCGATGCGTTGCCCGTGGATGACGAAGTGCCAAACGAGATTCTGGAGTTTTTCCAACCGGAAGCGGAAGAGCACCTCCAAATAGTGGCCGATTGCCTGCTTTCACTGGAAGGTAACAACAATCCGGAAGAGATTAACCGTTTATTCCGCGCAATTCATACAGTGAAAGGTTCTGCGGCCCAAGTCGGCTTGCGGAGATTGGGCGGCATTGCGCATCGCGTGGAAGATCTGATCGGGCGGCTGCGAGACGGAGAACTTCAGCCTTCGCCCTCTGTGGTGGACATCTGCCTGGAATCAGTCGACGTACTGAAGAAGACGCTGCACCGGGAATGGGCGGACGAAGCCGAATTTCGCGCGGGGGTCGATTCCCTGCTGGGCCGCATCGCGGCGTTTGCGCCTCAGGAAATTGAGGAAGAGGCGCCCGGAGTAACGGTTGCGGAGATGGAAGAAGAATCGCCGGTTAAAGCCGCCGCGCCAAAAGCGCCGCTTACCGCGAAACAAGTTGCGGCCAACAAATCTGTACGCATTGCGCTGGGCCGGCTGGACCGCATGATGAACACTGTCGGCGAACTCGTGATCAGCCGCACGAAGATGGTCGGGCGCGTAACCGAACTCGAAAAACTGATCGATACGCTGGGCTTTTCGAAAGAGCGACTGCATGGAAAGGTCAACGAATTTCAGGAGAAATACGAATTCAACCGCATCCGCTCGCAACTGGCGACACCCTGGGCAAATTCCCAGACGAAGAAGTTGCTCACCAACGCCGCTGCCGGCGAGGGATCGTATCTTGAAGAGTTCAGCGAACTGGAGATGGACCGCTACGACGACTTCAATATTCTGTCGCGTTCGATGACAGAAATCTCGGCTGACGTGAACGAAGTGCTGACGCAGCTCGAAGGCTACGTCGGGCGAGTCGAAGGGGACATCGACGAGTTTACGAAATTGGCACACCACCTGCAGGACGAGATTACCGCGGCACGCATGGTGCCGATCGGGACCCTGTATTCGTTGCTTTCGCGCGCCGTTAGAGACGCCGCTAAGTCGTCGAAAAAGCAGGTGGACCTGGATTTCTCCGGAAGCGAGACAGAGCTGGACAACAACATTATTCAGCAGATTTCGGATCCGCTGGTGCACCTGGTACGCAATTCCGTCGCGCATGGCATTGAGTTGCCGGACGTTCGCGCGGCGCAAGGGAAAGCGGAAGAGGGCAAGGTTTCCCTACGCGCTTACCATCGTGGAAATCACATTTACATCGAGGTGGAGGACGACGGGCGCGGCATCGACTACGCGCGCGTGAAGCAGAGCGCGATCGAGTGCGGGCTGGTCTCAAATGAGACGGCGGACCGGCTGACGGAACGCGACCTGCGAGAAATGCTCTTCCATCCGGGGTTTTCGACGGCGGTGGTGAAGACGGAATTGGCGGGGCGCGGTGTGGGGCTGGACGTGGTGCGTTCGAACTTGAACGCGTTGAACGGCGAAATTGAAGTGAACAGCGTAGCGGGTTCGGGCACAAAGTTCACGCTGAAGGTGCCGTTGACGCTGATCATTTCGCCGGCGCTCTTTGTGCGCTGCGGTTCGCATCATTTTGCGCTGCCACTGGCAGTGGTGGAAGAGATCCGGCGCTTGCGTGCGGACGAAATTGAAGACGTCGGCGGGAAATTGCTGACCAAGGTCCGCGACATCGTGACGGAAGTGGTGCGGCTGGATTCGTATCTGGGCCTGCCGCCGCTGGAACCGATCAACGGATATTTCCGCATGGTGGTTGCGAATGCCGGAAATCGGCAGATAGGCGTGGTGGTGGAAGAGGTCCTCGGCAAAGACGAAATCGTAATCAAGAACCTGGGTGAATATCTGCGCAAGGTGAAACTATTTCCCGGAACCACGATCGCGCCGGACGGCAGCTTGATTTTGTTGATTGATTTGAATCGCATGGTGGCGACGGAGCCCAACGACCGCAGGGCCGTACAGGCGAGCGCTAGCGCGGCGCGCATTTTCGCGCCGGGTTCTGCCGCCGTCGCACGTGGGACCATTCCTACGGAAGCGATCGACCGCGTGGAGCAGGAACGCGTGGTCGTGATTGCGGACGATTCCATCAGCGTGCGGAAATTTGTGGGCCGCATGCTGGAGAAGAACGGCTACCGCGTGAAACTGGCGGCGGACGGCCTGGAAGCCGCGGAACTCGTGGCCCAGCACGGCTGCCACATGGTGATTACCGACCTGGAAATGCCGCGGATGACCGGCTACGAACTGATGGCGCAGTTGCGCCAGAGCCCGTCGACGAAACGAATTCCCGTGATGGTCGTGACTTCGCGCGCCGGCGCAAAGCACCGGGATCGAGCAATGAAAGAAGGCGCATCGGCATTTTTGACCAAGCCGGTGCAAGAAGATCAGCTGCTGGCCGCGGTGGAGCAACTGATCGGAACGGAGGCGGCACGCCCGATCGTGCCGGTTGGATAGACGAGCCATGGCCCCTCCCCTCCTAAAAAAGTTTCGCGTGCTCGTCGTGGACGATTCCGCCTTCATGCGCAAGGTGCTGGAATCGATTTTCAATGCCGACGACCAACTGACTGTGATCGGCCACGCAAAAGACGGCCGTGAGGCTATCGCGCTGGCGGAATCCTTAAAGCCCGACGTAATCACAATGGATTTGAATATGCCGCATCTGGACGGCCTGCAGGCGACAGCCCAGATCATGACCACGAATCCCCGGCCAATTGTGGTCGTGAGTTCAGAGAGCAAGGAAGGCGCAGCAAGCACGTTGAAGGCGCTGGAACTGGGCGCGATTGATTTTGTGACCAAGCCGTCCTCGGGAATTGATTTGGACATGCAGAGCGTAAAAGACGATTTGCTGCGCAAGGTGCGGATTGCGGCAAAGGTGCGCGTTGTTCGCACAGCCTCCAGGCTGGCGGCGCAGCTGCAAGCGCCCATGAATGGCGGAGCAGCGCCGAAGCCTCAGCCACCCGTCGCTCGACCCGCTGCATCGACCGCGCTTCCACCGGACATGCGATTCCCCGTGGTAGTTCTGGCGGCTTCGACGGGAGGGCCCGCGACAGTGATGCGGCTTGCGCCCGGATTTACAAAAGATTTTCCCGCGGCAGTAATCCTGGTGCAGCACATGCCCGCGGCATTCACCACGCAATACGCGCTGCAGTTGGCGGAGTTCACCGGAATTCGCGTGAAAGAAGCGGAAGCGAACGAGCCTGTTCAGCCGGGGACGTTTTACATTTGCCCGGGCGGACAGCATTTGCGAGTTTCTCCAACGGGCCGCATGCAACTGGATGCGGCGACGGGAAGAATTGACGGCTACCTGCCGAATATTGACGTGACGATGGAATCAGTAGCGGCGTTTGCCGGCGCCATGAGCATCGGCGTGGTGCTGACGGGCATGGGCAGCGACGGCGCGCGCGGCTCACGGGCGATCAAGAACGCCGGTGGATACGTATTGGCCCAGGACGAGGCGACGTCGGTGATTTTCGGCATGCCGGCGGAGGCGATAAAAAGCGGAGCGGTGGATCAGGTGCTGGGCCTCGATGATATTTATTCTTCAATTGAGAATCGCGTGTTGGGATTGAGCCGGTTGTCGCCCACAGGAGTGCGCTGATGCGGTTCGCAGCCACGCATAAGGCGCCGCACGCGCGGACAGAGCAGATCATATTGTTCCGTTGCAGCACGCAGATTTTTGCGATCTCATCGGCGTCGGTGCAGGAAGTGCGCAGCGTGGATTCGCTGGCCGGTTCGCCCATGGAAATCGACGAGCCGAGCCTTCCCAAAGTACGTCATATGTTCCGCCGCGGTGAGCAAAATCTTTACGTGGTGAACGGAGCAGTGCATTTTGGGTTACGGCCTTCACCGGCTTCGTTGATTTTTCTTTTCCGGCGGTCGCGGACAGCACTCTTGATCGACGGCATCGAAAAGATGACGACGATGTCCCGTTTGCAGGCCTTGCCCGCGGCGTTTTGCAATGAAGAGCGCGTGTGGTATCGCGGACTGACAGTCCTGGATCAGAGCGTGATCCCGGTGGTAAGTCCGGAAGGATTTTTGACCGCGGATGAATTATTTCTTCTCGACGCGCTGGTGAGCCGGATGGTTGTTCCGGAAACGGCAGCCGTGAACGAGATGGGCCTGGGTCTATGAGCAATGTAAAGCAATACGACGCACAGGCGTGTGTGCTGCTGCGGCTAGGCGAGCGGCGTTTTGCTTTGGCAGCAGGGCAGATTGCGGAATTGGTGGCGCCCAGCCGCGTTTTCCGGTTTGCGCATCGCACCACGGAGCTTGATGGCGTAATTCTTCGACGCGGACGCGTCGTACCAGTCTGCGATGTAGCGGAACAGCTCACGGGGAAAAAGCTGACGTCGCGGCGGTTTTACCTGGTGGCAACGCAGCGGCGTGGCGCCGGGCTGGACTGGGTGGCGTTGCCCGTCAGCGGCGAATGCGAATTGATTACTGCTGATTTGACGCCGGCGAGCGAGTCCGATTCACCGCACGTGGCCGCCTGGCTTTCGCACGATGGCGAAGTGATTGAGGTGTTGAACCTGGACGCGTTGCTGCCGGGGCCGACAGGTCACATCGCACAAGCACAGGGCGGAAGTCCGGAGGCACACGCATGATCGTGCCTGGCAAGCCGGCAAAGATTCTGCTGATAGACAGCAACGTGCTGTTTTCGAAGCGCCTGGGCGATGCACTGCGGCGCGAAGGATTCGAAGTGACCACAGCGACACAAGCCGCGTTTGCGCTGACGACGCTCGAATACAACGCGCCTTCGGTGATCGTGTGCGCAACCAATATGCGGGAGATGGGCGCGTTAGAAATTGCCAGGATTATTCATGCCGACCCGAAAAACGCGGCGCTGCCCGTGATTGCGATGGGCGATGGCAGCCAGCGCGCGCTGATGGAATCGTTCCAGGCGGGTTGCGACGACTATATTGACCGGCATTTGTCGCCAGGCGTGATTGCAAATCACATCAAGAACATCGTGATCAGCAAGCTGGAAGGATTTCAACCGACGCAGATGCTCGGGCAAGCGGACACGAGCCTCAGTGGCAATTTGACCCACCACGACTTGACCGGCGTGATGCAGATGCTGGGGCAGGCCCGGCAAACCGGTGCGTTGACGATCAACGCGGGGGAGACCGACGCGGTTTTGTTTTACGACGGCGGAGAGATTACCCACGCCGAGTGCGGTTCGCTTTTTGGCGACGAAGCCGTGATTTACATCCTGAAGAACTGCGTGAAGTGCGGATCCGGCGTTTACAAATTTATTTATGGCGCGGCTTCGGCGCAACGCACGGTGCTGCGTTCCGCGACCGACCTGATGCTGGATGCCATGCGCGAATTTGACGAGACGGAGCGAACCGGCTCCGACGAGTTGGCGGACAAGGAGGCCCAATGAGCGATGCAATCGTTCTGCCGGAAACCGGAGCAGCCGAACCGCGGCGAACTCCGACAGTTTATTTTATCGACGATAGCGCGACAATGCGTGAAGTAATCAAGATTGCGTTCCGGCGCGAGAACATCAACGTGGTCACCTGCGCCGACGCCGCGTCCGCTCTGGCGCAGTTTGAAGAGAATCCCCCCGACATGGTAATCACCGACGTGATCATGCCGGACCAGGACGGGTATTCCGTTTGCAGCCAAGTGAAGCAGAATCCCCAGTTCGCGAAAACCCCGGTGATTCTGATGTCGGGCGTAGTCAACAAGAGCGTCGCAGACCGCGCCGTAGCGGTGCAGGCCGATGAACTGGTGCGGAAACCGTTTCAGCCCCAGGAACTGATTTCGCGCGTGAAGAATCTCATTGGCCACGCAGCCCCGGCGCTGCAGCATCCGTCGGAGCGGCCGATGGCCGTGCCTTCGTTGAGCAGCTTGTTTGCTGCTCCCGCGGCGCCGCGCATTGTGCCGCCCGCAGTGCCGGTGCTTGCCGCACCGCCGGCTGCAGAATCACATCCCGCCGACAACGTTTGGCCTCGGGCGCTCGCTGAGGCCTTCGTGCAACAAGGGAATACCGCCGCTCCGCAAGCCCTGCAGGCCTCTCCGAATGCTGCTCCCCGAGCGGCCGGAACCGCCAGTGACATCCAGAAGTTGCGCGTGGAGATCTCGCGGCTGGAGATTCTGGTGAAAAAGCTCCAAACCGAGTTGCAGATTGAGCGCCAGTACAATCAAGCACTCGAACTCCACGTGCGCACACTGACGCAAGTCGATTAATCGCGCAAAGAGCAACGCGCGGAATTCCTTCACATCACCATGTTCCAAAGGCCAGTTGACGCGTTTCGCCGAATTCAGTAGCCTCGGCTGACGTTAAAACTGCTTGCGTAGAGCCATTGTTGGGGGACAGTGCAATGAACGAACCCAGAAAAGGCGGGATTTCGAGGCGCCAGTTCGCTCGGAGGGCAGCGCTGCTTTCGGCGAGCGCTTCGATGGTTCCGGCGGCCAGCGTGTTTGGTGAAAGTTTACAGGCGCCGCCAGCGCCCCAGACGGCACCGGCCCATCCGAATCTTTCCGCGGAAAGCCAGGCGGAGGCAGAGGCGCGCTACCAGCAGATTTTGAGCCAGTATGGCAGCCGGTTCAGCGCTGAGGAAAAAGCGTCGTTGCGCGAGATGAATCTGGTCACGCAGGCGAGCCTCGACAAGGTGCGCGCTTATTCACTTGAGAATGGCGATGCCCCGGCACTTTATTTGAAACCATTGGTGGAGCGCGAGAAGAAACCCGTTCAGCCGCCGGCAGCCGCGCCGGCAAAGAAATCCTGAGGGAACGACGAATGCTCAGCGAGCAAGTGCTTTACCTATCCGTTGGCGAACTGGCGAAAAAGATCCAATCCAAGCAGATTTCTCCCGTGGAATTGACGGAAAGCTACCTGGCGCGAAGCGAAGCCCTGGGGCCGAAGCTGAATGCATACGCGCGGCTAACCCCGGACCTGGCCCTGGAGCAGGCGCACGCTGCTGAAAAAGACATTCAGCGGGGACACTACCGCGGCCCGCTGCATGGAATTCCGTACGCGGCAAAAGACTTACTGGCCGTGAAAGGGCTCCCAACGACGTGGGGAGCAAGACCGTTTGCCGATCAGGTCTTCGATTACAACGCCACAGTAATCGAGCACCTGCACAACGTTGGAGCGATTCTACTGGGCAAAGCAGCAATGATCGAGCTGGCCGGTGGGATGGGCTATGCATACGCCTCGGCATCGTTACAAGGTGAGGCCAAAAATCCCTGGGACACAAAGTGCTGGACCTGCGGATCGTCCTCGGGCTCGGGCGCGATTGTGGCGGCTGGGTTGGCAGGATTTGCGATCGGGACGGAAACGTGGGGCTCGATTGTATGCCCTTCGGCGTTTTGCGGCGTGAGTGGATTCCGGCCGACGTACGGCCGGGTGAGCCGGCGGGGTGCGATGGCGTTGTCGTATTCCATGGACAAGATCGGACCGCTGGCACGTTCGGCGGAGGATTGCACAAATATTTTCGCGGCGATGGCGGGGCACGATCCGCTGGACCGCAGCACTCTGCCGGTGGACAAGGCGGCGTTCACGTATTCGCCTGCGGCGGACTTGAAAGGACGCAGTCTGCGGATCGGGTGGCTGACGAATGCGTGGAAGCAGTACGACCCCGGAATCGGGAAAATTGTGGACGCAGCAAAGGTCGCGCTGCGGCACCACTTCCCTTCCGTGAGAGACGCCGCGCTGCCGGAAGGACCCTGGGAAGATGCCGCGACATTAATATTGTCCGGGGAAGCGGGCTCGGCGTTTTCGCAACTGATTCGTTCGGGGCGGGTGAAGGAATTGACCGATCCTGTTGGGCGCCTGGGCGGATACGTCAGTCAAAGCGTTTCAGGAGCGGATTACACCACCGCGCTGCGGATTCGCGACATTCTGCAGAAGAAGATGGCGGACCTCTTCGATTCCTACGATGTGCTGGCGACAGCTTCGCTGCCGGTGACAGCGACTCCGTTAAACTTGAATTTGGTTACCGGGCTTTCGTTCGCCGATCCACTGGGCGGGATCGGAAACCTTTGCGGATTGCCGGCGCTTTCCGTCCCCTGCGGATTTACGGATAAGACTTTGCCGGTGGGGCTGCAGTTTGTGGGCCGCGCGGGAGATGACGCGGCGGTATTGATGGCGGGAAGAATTTTCCAGCAGACAACGACTTGGCACAAGAAGCATCCGAAGCTGTAGCTCAGGGCTTCAGGCCTGAGGCTTTTCCTTACCACGGCACAACCTCGCCAGCGCAAGGTAAAACCTCACCCCCGAAGGGGTGAGCTACGGAAACTCTTTCAGGATTTTTGTCGAGCTTGAAGGATTTCGCGGACGGTGCGAAGGAGGGCTCCGCGGCTGAAGGGTTTGGTGAGCAGGCGAACTGATGGATCGGCGTCGGCCATTTCCGTGGCGGCGTGTTCGCTGTAGCCGGACATGAAGACGACGGAGAGCCCCTGGTGCTCCTGCTGGAGTTTCACGGCAAGCTCCTGGCCTGTCATGCCGGGCATAACCATGTCGGTGACGAGCAGATCGATTTTTCCGCGGTGATTAGCGGCGATCGCGATGGCTTCCGTGCCGTTCTTCGCTTCAATCACTTTGTAGCCGCCGGATTCCAGAAACTCGCGCGCAATTTCGCGAACGTCCTGCTCATCTTCGGTCAGCAACACGGTTTCCGTGCCGACGGGTAATTCCGCAATTGGTTTGGGCGCGCCGATGTGGACTTCCGCCTCATTCACGCGCGGGAGATAAATCTTGAACGAAGTGCCCTTGCCCAGTTCGCTGTAAACCCAGATAAACCCGCCGCTCTGTTTGACAATGCCGTAAACCGTGGCGAGTCCGAGACCGGTTCCCTTTCCTTTTTCCTTCGTTGTAAAGAATGGTTCGAAGATGTGCGCCTGGGTTTCCTCGTCCATGCCAGTCCCGGTGTCGGTGACGTCGAGCAGCACGTAGGAGCCCGGCTTCATCAGCGGGTGGCTGGCAGTGTACGACTGGTCGAGTTCGCAATTGCGCGTGCCGATCAGCAGCTTGCCGCCGGTGGGCATGGCGTCACGTGAATTGACGGCCAGGTTCATGATCACCTGTTCCATCTGGCTGGCGTCGGCGCGGATGGTGCCAAGTTTCCGGTCGGGGCGAAGGACCAGCTCGATGTCTTCGCCGATCAGGCGCGGCAGGAGCTTGCCCATCTCTTCGACAACCGAATTGAGATTGATGATTTGTGGTTGCAGGACCTGCAAGCGGCTGAAGGCAAGCAATTGCCGGGTGAGCGTCGTGGCGCGGTCGGCGGAGCGATCGATCTGTTCGATTTTTCGCGCGATGGAATCGCCGGGAGCCAGGGCGCCCAGCAGCAACTCGGTGTGGCCCTTAATGACCATCAGCAGGTTGTTGAAGTCGTGCGCAACGCCGCCCGCCAGGCGGCCGACGGCTTCCATCTTCTGTGCCTGCCGCAGCTGCAGCTCCAGATGGCGGCGCTCGCTGATGTCCTGAGCGACGACCAGCCGCACGCGCCTGCCGGCATAGAGCAGCTCGTGGGAGATCAGTTCGACTTCAAAGGTTTTTCCGTCTTTGCCCAGGTGCAGCCAAAAACCGTGCTCTTCCGTCTCGGCTTTCATCTCCAGCAGATAGGTTTCAGCTTTTGCGCGCTCCGTTCCCGGGCAAATCTCCAGAATGGTCATGCGTTCGAGCTCTTCCTGCGAGTAGCCATACTGGCCGACTGCCGACTGATTAACCCGAAGGAATCGCAGCGTCTCCACATCATAGAGCCAGGTGGGCAACGGATTGTGCTCAAACAAGAGGCTGAGCATGGACTCGCTCTTGCGCAATTCCTCTTCGGCGCGCCGGCGTTCGATAGCCAGAGCGATGTGGCCACCGACGGAGTCGAGAAATTCGAGGTCACGCTGGTCGTAAGCGTGCTGGTTCTGATAGTGCTGCACGACAAGGACGCCGATGGTGGCGGTAGGCGTTTTCAGCGGAACGCCAAGCCATGCGGGAGACGGCGAACCGACGAGTTCCACTTCGCCGAGAGCGGCCAGGCGATCGAAGTCCGATTGCGGAATCAGATTTGCTTTTCCGGTACGGAAGACGTAGGCGGTGCAGCTGCGATCGACTTTTTGCGGCGGCGGCGCGACGTCGTATTCATCGGCAAAAAACGGGAATTCGAAGACGTCCCCGAGAGGATTGTGCAGCGCGACGAAGCAGTTTTCCGCGGATAGGATCCGCTTGAGGGCTACGTGAATGCGATTAAGCAGCTGATCGAGATTGGCGGTCTGGTTCAGCGCGTGAACGATGTCCGAAATTACCTGGCGCTCAGACTCCATGCGATGGAGTTCAGTGACATCAAGGCCGTGCAAAAGAATGCCATCGATCGCTGGATCGGTAAGGCGGCTGCGGCAGGTGATCTCGAACCAGCGCCAGGAACCATCGCGACTGCGGAACCGGCAGCGGCACGAGAGCGGCGCGCCATTTTGCGCGGCGACTTGCTTCAGGTGCGTGCGAATGGGGCCAACATCGGCGGAGTGCGTCAATGCATGAAGGCTGCGCCCAATGAGTTCGTCGGGCAAGTATCCCAAAGTGGATCGGAAAGTGGAGTTCGCAAACTGCAGGGTACCGTCGGCCGATAGAACCGCGATGATTTCCCTGGTGGAATCCAGCAACGAGGCAAGTTGGGCGGTCCCGAGAGCGATTCCGGGGTCCGAGATAATTCTCTGGGCCATTTATGATGTTGCTTCATTAGCCGGATGAAGCGCAGAACTACCGGCGGGACTTGCGGAAGCCTCCAAGGATCAAACTAAAACAGAAAACGCTTGCTGAAGGTGAATCGTATGTTTTTACTGTAGCGGAAGCATCGACTTTCGTATACCTCACAAAGGGAATGGGTTGCGAATCAATACCTGTACGAAAGGACAGGGTGTGGTCAGTAGGTGAAGTGCGGTCGCGGAAGGGGTCGTGCTAATCTCCCTAGCCATAAGCTGTTGATATCGCGAGAGCTGCGCCCGCCTGAGGCCCGCTCCTGGAGGATTTCCCCCATGCACGGAATCTGGAAAGACATGTTCGTGATTACACTGCCGATTCTGGAGAAAATCCTCCGGCCGGTGATCGTGTACTTTTTTCTGGTGATCATACTGAGGCTCTCGGGCAAGCGGGAGTTGGTGCAACTGAACCCATTTGACCTGGTCGTTTTGCTGACGCTGTCGAACACCGTCCAAAACGCCATCATCGGGGATGACAATTCCGTGTCCGGCGGCATCTTGGGCGCTACTTCCCTGCTGACGGTTAACTATCTGGTGGTTCGGTTTTTATACAAGCACAAGGCGCTGGATCAACTTGTGGAAGGCAAGGCCGACGTGCTGATTGAAGGCGGCAAGCTCCGGCCGGAGCACCTGAAGAAAGAATTGATTTCAGTGCCGCAACTGGAAGCAGCGGCGCGAAAGCAGGGATTTGCATCCCTCAGCGAAGTGGATCAATGCATCCTGGAACCGGGAGGAACGTTGTCGTTCATCGGCAAGAAGCCGGATGCGGATGTGCTGCGGCACAAGGAATTACTGGATCGCATCGACCGGTTGAAGGATGAGCTGGCGCAGCTGCGGAGCAATCGCCCGCCGTCGGTCGCCTGAGGATGGTGGCACGAAAAGAACTCAGTGGATTAGAAAACCGCTGAGACCGACGAAGAATCCAAGAACGCCGATCGCCATTCCGGAATACCAGAAAGCTTTCCTTCGTGTAAGGAGCGTAAGTGAGCAGATGATGAGGGCGATTTCCAGAATCACTTCCCCGGCGTCAAAGTGGTCTTCCCGCCGGGAGTACACCGCGCGCTCGTTTTCAAACTCCTTGGCTTTTTCGCTGATCTGGTCCTTGTCTTTTTCGTAACGCTCGATTTCCTTTTTATACTTCTCGCGCAATGCCTCCGCCTTTTCTTTCTCCCCGCGATCCAGGACTTCGATCAGGTCCGCGATGCTCTGCATTTCGTGCAAGCGGATATTTTTGGCCTGGTAGAAGGCCCATTGGTCGCTGGCCTGGGTTTGGAGAAGCACCACCTCGATGCTGGAGCGATGGCCCATCAGAGTGGCCATGGCCACGAGTACCGCAAGGATGGAAATGGTGATGGCGACGGGCAATGTCCACGGCTCGTCATCCTCATGATGATGTGCATGCTCTTCGAGCACTTCGTGCATCGGGGTTCCCTCGTTGTGGTGAATTTAGGCCGGCGGCTGGGCCGCAATGGATTTTAGCACTTCCTGCGCGGTGGAAATGGTGCGGTCGATATCGGCGGCGGTGTGGGATGCGGAAACGAACGCGGCTTCAAATTGAGAAGGCGCCAGGAAGATACCGCGATTGAGCATTTCGCGGAAGTAGCGGGCGTAGAGTTTCGTATCGGAGCGCTTGGCCCCGTCGTAATTGGTGACGGGGTCCGGCGTGAAAAAGATGGTAGAGAGCGAGCCGATGCTGTTGACCTGGGCGGGGATTCCCGCGCCGGCAAGGGCGTTACGCAAGCCGTGGACAAGTTTCTTGGCGAGTGCATTGACGCCGTCGTAGAGACCAGGCTTGGCAAGTTCGTTGAGAGTCGCAATGCCTGCGCTCATAGCCAGAGGATTACCGGCAAGCGTGCCGGCTTGATACACAGGACCGAGCGGAGCGACGTTATTCATCAGTTCGGCGCTGCCACCGTACGCAGCAACCGGAACGCCGCCACCAATGATTTTGCCCATGGTCGTCAGGTCACCTTCAACACCGCAGAGCGTCTGCGCAGAGCCATTGCGCAGGCGAAAGCCGGTGATGACCTCGTCGATGATGAGCAGTGCACCGTTCTTGCGCGTGAGGTCGCGGAGGCCTTGCAGAAATCCATCTTTCGGGAGCACAACGCCCATGTTCGCGGCAATCGGTTCGACAATTACAGCGGCAATTTTGTCCTTGTGTTCGTTGAAGACTTTTTCGACAGCCTGCAGATCGTTGTATGGAACGTTCAAAGTGAGTGCGGCGAGGGCTTGGGGAACACCGGGGCATTCCGCAATGCCAAGCGTGGCAAGACCAGACCCGGCTTGCGACAGAAAACTGTCGGCGTGGCCGTGATAGCAACCTTCAAACTTAATGATGAAATCGCGTTTCGTGACGCCGCGGGCCAGGCGGACGGCGCTCATGGTGGCTTCCGTGCCGCTCGAAACAAAACGTATTTTCTCTATAAAAGGGACAGCTTTTATAATCAGGGTAGCGAGCTGCAATTCAAGCTCGGTCGTAACTCCAAAGCTGGTGCCGCGCCGAGCCTGTTCGGCGATAGCCGCGCTAACGGAAGGATGCGCGTGGCCGAGGAGCATCGCGCCCCAGGAACAGACGTAGTCAAGGAGTTGGTTGCCATCCGCGTCGTAAAGATATTGACCGCTTCCCCTTTCGATAATCAACGGGTCACCGCCGACGGAACGAAATGCGCGTACGGGGCTGTTGACTCCGCCGACGAGAACTTTTTCGGCCTTCTCAAAAATTTCCCTCGAACGCCGTCGTTCGGGTTTTGCCTGCGCTTGTGTCGCACTCATCGGGGCACCTTTTATTCAAAACTCAGGATTTGAGCCAGCGAGCTGCGTCTTTGGCGTGGTAGGTCAGGATAATGTCGGCCCCCGCGCGCTGGATGCCGGTGAGAATTTCAAGGACCACGCGCTTTTCTTCGATCCACCCTTTTTGCGCGGCGGCTTTGACCATGGCGTATTCGCCGCTGACGTTGTACGCGCC
>DATHOY010000077.1:0-6381 GCA_035484435.1 Vulcanimicrobiaceae bacterium
AAACGTCAGTGGGGTGCTTGTGACGGAGACGGTTGGTGTACCGGTGATAGCTCCGGTCGCGGCGTTCAGCTTCAAATTTGCCGGTAATGCGCCACTAGTAAGGGTCCAGGTGTAGGGAGTGGTTCCCCCACTTGCAACCAGTGTCGTGCTATACGCCACACCAACCTGACCGTTGGGCGCGGAGGTCGTCGAAATCGCGAGCGTTACAGGCGCAACCGCAAGCGCCAAGTTAACAGTCTTGGACTGGATGGGGCTGCTCGAATCCTTCACTTGAAACGTCAGCGGAGCGCTTGCTACCGAAACGGTTGGCGTCCCAGCGATGGCCCCCGTCGCGGCGTTCAATTGTAAATTTGCCGGCAAGGTACCGCTGGTCAACGTCCAGGTGTAGGGAGTGGTTCCCCCACTTGCAACCAGCGTCGTGCTGTACGCCACACCAACCTGACCGCTCGGCAAGGAGGTCGTCGAAATTGTCAGGGCCGCTGGTGCAATCGTAAGCGTCAGGTTGACACTTTTGGATTGCTGGGGACTGCCCGAATCCTGCACTTGAAACGTCAAAGCCAGATTGTTCGCGGTTGCCGTGGGCGTTCCCGTGATCGCGCCTGTCGAAGCGTTCAACTTAAGCCCGGCAGGCAATGTGCCACTGGTGGTAGTCCAATTCAACGGAGGCGTCCCGCCAGTCGCAATAAGTGTCGCGCTGTACGCCGCACCAAGCTGCCCACTGGGCAAGGAACTGGTTGAAATGGCGAGCGGGCCGGGATTCGTGCTGCCAGAAGAGGACGAGTTGCAGCCATATAGGAGCAAGGAATTGATAAAAAGAAATAAGAAGAAGGCAAAATAATGCTGGATGAAGGACCGGTTCAATTTTTCCATTTCGCTCGAGCACACTCCAGAACTGGGACCTGCAAAATTATCCGTGAAAACCTGGGGAAATACACTAACGGAAGTACTGGCGCCCGGCACCAGATTCCAGCGACACAGTTCCCCGGGTGGCTCAATAGAGAATGAGTTACGTATTCAGGGATGTATAACCTGCGCTTGCAAATATCTTCGTCAGGTTGAGGGCGACCACAGTTTGTGGAAATAAGTTTTCACCCGGGTCCAAGTGGAGGCCTCGACAGGTTTCTGCGGCTTCGGAAGCGAATTAAGAGGCGGCGCCGGGCCTGCAGCACGGGCCACAACCGGATCACCGTCAACCCGGCCTTGAAAGATCAGCGTGGGGCGCACACGAACGCGACGAACCAGGATAATGAGGTTCGGATCGAACTCGGCCTGCACCTTGGATTTGGCGTCGTAACGCAACGGCGGCATGAAGACCTGATACACCGGTTCCTCTGGCTGCCCCACCTGCGGGGCAGTTTCCTGCGTGGGCGGCAATTTGGGCTCCGTGGCCTTTTTCTTGATTTCTTCCGTCGTGGCAAGCTGGCTCACTTCGACTTGCGGAACCATCGGCTTGATGACGCTTTGCATCGTGCAAACACAGTGTCCCGCGGCAGAGCGCAAGCTTTCGATCTGCCCGTTGGTCAATGAGACGTCGCCGCTCTGTGGTACCAGCACACTTTGCCCGGTCAATTGCTGCTCGACGCGGACGGCTCCCTTGTTTGCCCGGATGCACATGGCGCCCGCGCTGTCGAGTCCAACGAGCACGTCTTCAGCACCATTGCCAATTGAAATCGGATGCGCCTGGATTTGAGGGGTGTAGATATTCAGTGAAACTTCAGCGCCGACAATCGCGTGAATCGTGCCGGTATCAAGCGCCAGGGTGATCGCGCCGCCAGCCTTCAGCACGGAAAAATGCGCCGGGCCGCAGATCATAATCTGCCCACCATCGACGAGATCAATACGCGCCTGCCCGGCCTTCACATGGACATCGCTGCCGCTGCGCAAGACCGTCTTAACCTGCCCACGCACCACTTCCACCGTCATCGGGCCATCCACGGAAATCGCTTCCCCCTCGATGACGCCAATGGCATCGCCCGGACGATTGTCAGCGCACGCTCCAGATGCCGCAAAGAAGGCGGCGAACAGGATAGCGCAGGCCAGAGGGATAGCTCTGCCACGCGAGGTTCCGTTACGGGCCGTGCTGGTCAACTGTTTCGCTCTCCATCGGGGCGGTGGAACGGCGGCACTCTATATACTATAGGAAGATGGAAAACCGCGACATACAAGAGCAGGAGCCCGAGGCGGCGGTCAGCGCGCATTACGACACGCGCCTGCCGGATTTGCCGTGGAGCCGGCGTATCCAGATTCCGCTGATTGCGGGGCTGGTGTACAGCGTAATTCGCCTGCTGGGCCCGACGCTGCGCTTTGAAAAAGATGGGCGCGCGATCGTGGATGAATACCTGGCAAAGCAGGAACCGTGTATCTGGGCGTTCTGGCACCGCGTGATCGTGCCGATCGTTTGGTACGCACGCGACCGGGAAATCGTGGTGATGAATACCACGGCGTTCGACGGCCAGTGGACGCGGAAAGTGATCGAGTGGCTGGGATTCGGGACGGCGCAGGGAAGTTCATCGCGCGGCGGATTGCGCGGACTGCAGGTAATGGCCCAGCGCATCGCCGAGGGGTACGACTGCGCGTTTACGATCGATGGCCCGCGCGGGCCGCGCTTTGTCGCGAAGGTTGGCCCCGTGCTGCTGGCGCGGATGACGGGCGCACCGATCATGGTGTTCCACATTGGCGTGGATCGCGGAAAGACAATCGAAAAAACGTGGGACCATTTCCTGCTGCCAGGACTCTTCGCGCGCGCAGTCTTGATTGGGGGAAGGCCGATTCATGTGCCGCAAAATGCGGACACCGCAATGATTGAAACGAAACACCAGGAGATGCAGAAAGAACTGGAGCGGGTGCGAGA
Source organism: Vulcanimicrobiaceae bacterium (assembly GCA_035484435.1). GTDB lineage: Bacteria > Acidobacteriota > Terriglobia > Acidiferrales > UBA7541 > Acidiferrum. Next base: position 2,852 of record DATHOY010000077.1, read on the forward strand.
TATTGCCGAGGGCTGGTTTTCGTTTTCGGAAGCGCAGAGAGAAAAGTATCGCGCAGAGTTCAAAAGCTGACGCAATTCCCCGTTTCGAGACTCACCCCAAGAATTCGCAAAACCTGTCTAATTGCCGTCGCGTTCGCCCAATTTGACTGGCACGTCGACCTTCTTCGCACCGCGATAGACCGTGACGGTAACCGAGTCGCCCGGCCGCTTGCGGTTCAGCAGAACATTCATATCGAACTGGTTGGCGACTTTCTGGCCGTCGATGCCCACAATCACGTCGCCGCCGATCGTCAGGCGGCGCATGCCGGATTGCACCGTGCGGTCTCCGCCGTGAATCCCCGCGGCAGCAGCCGGGCCGCCCTTCGTGGCCTGTTCCACAAGCAATCCTTCCTGCACGGGCAAATCCAGCGCTTCGGCCAGCCACGCCGTCAATTCCAATGTGCTCACGCCGAGATACGCGCGTCGGACTTTTCCTTCGGTGATGAGGTCATTGGCAATGAGCTTTGCCGTGTTGATGGGAATCGCGAAACCGATTCCAGCCGCCGTGCCGGAAGGCGTGTAGATTGCGGAGTTGATCCCGATTACATCGCCGTGAGTGTTGATCAGCGGGCCGCCGGAATTCCCGCGGTTGATGGAAGCGTCGGTCTGAATCGCGTCGTCAATGAACGTGCTCTGGCTGGTCTGCACGGTGCGGCCCAGCGCGCTGACGACGCCGGTAGTGAGTGTGGACTGAAAACCAAATGGATTGCCGATGGCCAAAACTTTCTGCCCGACCTGCAGCGCGGAGGAATCGCCGAGCGCCAAAGAAGCCAGATGCTTCCCTTTGGGGTCAATCTTTACCAGGGCGACGTCGTTGCGCTGGTCGGCGCCCACGAATTTCGCGGGGTAGCGGCTCTTGTCTCCAAGAATTACTTCGATACTTTGCGCCCCGGCCACAACGTGATAATTGGTGAGAATGTAGCCGCGGGGATCGATCAGGAAGCCGGAGCCCGCCCCTTCCACCGGGACCGGGTCCATGAAGAAGTCGTACTCGGTCGCTTTGGTGAGGACATTGGCAACCGCCGGAGAAGCCTGGCGGTAAATGCGGACGTTGATGGATTCGTCTTCGGTGAGCGATTCCGGGCGCTCGGAGGCGTTTTTCAGATTGAGCCCGGGCTGGGTGTCGCCAGAGCGGCGAGCTTCTACTTCCCTCGCCTGGCGGGGACCGTAGCGCGCCCCAACCCAATACGCGCCGAGAAGAAGGATCAGAGCGATCAGAATCGGCCGGACGCGGCCTGCACCAGTTTCGGTATCGTTTTTCATCATGAGCTGCTCCCCGTGTTGTCTATGCCAGTATAAAGCAATCGACGGCAACGGAGTGTGAGGGAGGGCGGCTGGCTAGGAGAAGCCGGCGCAAACAAACCCTAGTGCCGCAAAGGGCAAGTAGGCGAGCAATTGAGGGAAAAGCGCGAGAAGATAGAGACTAACAGCAATCGATCAGGACGGGATCAGGCCAGGAAGCTTGGGAGGAATGATGGAACGCGAACGCCGCCGCACGCCACGCTACATGTTCTTTGCTAGCGCGGAATTGCTGGAAGAGAGATCCGAAGTGCGAATCGCGACCCGCGTCAGCGAATTAAGCCGCAACGGCTGCTACCTGGACATGATGAACCCGTTTCCCATGCATACAGTGGTTCGCGTGAAGATCTGGACGGAAGAAACCGTCATGATTGAAACCAAGGCCTGCGTTGTCTACTCGCAGATGAATCGCGGCGCCGGACTTGCGTTCGTGGACATGGACCCGAAGCATCTACCCTTGCTGGATAAATGGCTGGCGAAGGCGGAGAAGGATTCGTAGCTCGCGCGTCTGCAGAAAATCGGCCCGGCCCCGTTGGCGACTTCTGCAATGGCGCTCAACCAGTTTTTACTTCAGTTCAATTTCAACGACCTGGCCTTCGCTGGTTCCGGCGTTTGCCAGCGTGTGCGTGACCTTCGTTGGTACCCAGTGAAAATCGCCAGCCTTGATTTCGTGTGTGGTGGATTGCCCGTCGGGCGCGGTCATTTTCAAATCGAATCCTGTAGCGGCGATAATCAGGTAAGGCCGGTCGTGCGTGTGCATCGGGGTGACGCTTCCCGGTGCAATTTTCCACTTGTAGACGCGGGCGCTGGGATTTTCGCCCGCCACCGGCCCGGCGGCTCCTGTCGAAGGATGCTCCGGCCGCTGGAGAAGTTCCACATCCAACACGTCGAAGAGACCTGGCCCCAAGTTGTGTACCCGGTGCGTGAGCGGTGTTTCGCGCAGGGTACGCAGCGAGATGTTGCCGGGTATCTGCTCGACCGGAGCGCTCTCCGGCTGATTCAGGAGCTGCTGAGAAGCGCTGCAGTGGCCAATCCAAACGGCAACGTCGTCCACGGAATGGATGTGGTACTGGCTCCATTCGCCAGGCTGGAGAGTGACTCGCAGAACCATCAAGCTTTCGTTTTTCAGAAGCAGATGGTGATGCGGCTCCTGTTCAACAGGAACAGGCGCGGCGCTTTCCTGGGCTGAGAAAAGAGCAAAAAACAAAGTTGCGGGTGCGATGCCGAACCAGAGTTTCATCGGAGGCGACCTTTCGCGCGAGATGGAGGCGGGTTGATTCTAATCGTGAAGAAAAAAAGCGCCAACGGATTTCTGTTGGTATTAGCGAAAAGCGGCCCGCCTCGGAAGGCGGGCCCTACATCGGTCAGTCCACAATGGGCGAGACTAAAATTTGCATTCGAGATTTAACTGGAAGCGACGGCCCGGATAGGCCGCGCTGGGGAAACCGAGGTTCGGGCCGGCGACGCCAATGAACGTGACATAGTTCGGGTGATTGAGGACGTTGAAAACGTTCAGCGCGGCGGTAAGAACGGGCCCGTCTTTCTTTTCTTTCTTGAAGTGAAAATCGTGCGCAACGTTTACATCGAGATTCAAAAGCCCCGGGCCGTGCAGCGAATTGCGCGGCGCCAGGCCCCCATCTGGCCGGTCGTTGAAAACGCCGTCGCCATTCAAATCTTGTCCGGTGGTTACGTTGACGGGCTTGCCGGAGTACGCCTGCAGCGCGACGCCGAGACTGAACAGACTTGAAGGTTCGAAGGTGCCGAGCAGATCAAATTTATTGCGGCGGTCGTTGTCGGATCGGGCCCAGTCAAGATTCGGAAAATTGCTGTTGCCGGGGAAATACGTGATGCCGCCGGTGTTGTTGTAAGACTTGCCGAGGATGTACTGCGCCTGGCCGGCAAAATATTTGGACGGCTTGCCACGAAACGTCAGTTCGAGCGCATTGCCCTTCTGATAGCCCTCCGACTCGATCTGCCGTATTTGGCCGAAGGCTGGATTGGGCCGCGCGAGGTAATCCGGCACGGGCGGCGCGTTGACGTCGCGCGACACGAACAAATCAATACCACGGGTGCCGACGTAGGTGGCGCTGAGCGTGCTCTTCGCGGTGATCTGCCGTTCAATACCAAAGCTGAACTGAACAATTTGCGGGATTCTGACACGCGGATCAAGCTGCACCAGGCTGGTGGGAACG
>DATHOY010000078.1:0-5966 GCA_035484435.1 Vulcanimicrobiaceae bacterium
GCGGTCGATTCGGTGGGAGTTTGTGAATTTGATCGAGCCGGATCCCTTGCGACGGGTGAAGCTGCGGATTACGCACGAGAAGCTGGAGGATCTGCATCCCGCGGATCTGGCAGAGATGATGGAAGAGCTTTCGGCGGCGGAACGGCAGGGAATTATCGCTTCGCTGGATGAGGAGACGGCGGCGAAGGTGCTGGCGGAATTGGACGAGCGGTTGACGACGCAGATTGTGGAAAGGCTGGATCCGGAGAAGGCCGCGGACATTCTGGAGGAGATGGCGCCGGACGCGGCTGCGGATTTGCTGGCGGATTTGCCGAAGGAAACGTCGGAGGAGTTACTGGAAGAGATGCCGAACCTGGAGGCGGACGAGGTTCGCGAACTGCTTAGCTACGATTCGTCGACAGCGGGCGGAATGATGAATACGGAGTTTGCGTATGTGAGCGAGGCGTCTCCGAGGGAAGAGGTGCTGGGGTGGTTGAGGAAGCAGGATTTTAATCTGGAGCAACTGGACACGATTGTGCTGGTGGACGGGCACGCACAATTTTCGGGGACGGTGCCGGTGGCGCGGATGCTGCTGGCCGCGCCCGAGCAATTGATGTCTGAATTGAAGACGGAGCCGCTGGTGAGTATTACGCCGGACGCGAGCGAGAAGGACGTCTTCGAATTGTTCGATAAATACAATCTGCGGATGCTTACGGTGATTGACGAGGAGAAACGCCCCATCGGGACGGTCACCGTGGACGACGTGGTGTCGCGGCTTGTGAACGCATGAACCTGACAACTATCAACAATTTGATTGATCGGATCCGCGGGCGGACGCTGACGTTTTTTTCGGCGGGAAACCAATGGCGGCGGCGGATTGCGCTTTTCCTGGCGGTGATCGGGCCGGGGATTATTACTTCCAACGTCGATAATGATGCCGGCGGGATCGCGACGTACACGCAGGCGGGCAGCGCGTATGGATACACGTTGCTGTGGTCGCTGGTGCCGATGACGATTGCGCTCTACGTGACGATGGAGATGTGCGCGCGGATGGGCGTGATCACGGGGAAGGGGCTTTCGGACCTGATTCGCGAGGAGTTCGGATTCCGGTCGACGTTTTTTGTAATGATTACCGGATTCCTTGTGGATTTGGGGAACGTGGTGGCGGAGTTTGCGGGCGTGGCGGCAGCGGCGCAGATTTTTGGGGTGAGCAAATATATAGCCGTGCCGGCGGCGGCGGTGGTGGTGTGGGTTTTGGTGTTGAAGGGGACGTACCGGCAAGTGGAAGTTGTGTTCCTGATCGCGTGCATTTTCTACCTCAGCTATCTTTTCTCGGCGCTGCTGTCGCATCCAGACTGGCTGCTTGCAGCGCGGATGACGGTGATTCCGCCGCTTTCTTCGTTTCATATCGACACGGGATATTTGATTACGTTGACGGCGCTGGTGGGAACGACGATTGCGCCGTGGCAATTTTTTTATCTGCAAGCGGGGTTCGTGGAAAAGAAGGTGGGCCCGCGGCAATATCCGCAGGCGCGGATGGATGTGCTGCTGGGGAGCATCAGCTGCATGGTGATCGTGTTCTTCATCATTATTTGCACGGCGGCGACGCTGCATGCGACGGGGTTGACGAATATCACTGATGCAGGAGAGGCGGCGAAATCGCTGATTCCGCTGGCGGGGCAGTGGGCGGCGTTCACGTTTGCGTTTGGATTGCTGAACGCGTCCATGTTCGCGGCGACGATTTTGCCGCTTTCGACGGCGCATGTGATCTGCGAGGGGATGGGGTTTGAAGCTGGGATCGATCACAAGTTTCGGGAGGCGCCGGCGTTTTACTGGCTGTATACGATTTTGATTGTGGTGGGCGCGGGGATTGTGATGATTCCGAATGTTCCGTTGTGGAAGATATTTATTTTTTCGCAGGTGGGGAATGGCGTGTGGCTGCCGATTGTGGTGATTTTTATTTTGCTGCTGGTGAACCGGAAGGATTTGATGGGAGAGCACACGAACACGCTTACTTTTAATGTGGTGGCGTGGATTACGGCGGTGGCGATGATTGTGTTGACGTTTGTGCTGGTGGGGCAGGGGATTTATCAGTGGGTGCGGGGAGTGCCGGGTTGAGTTTAGAAAATGGAAATTGGAAGATAGAAAACTGGCAGAGAAGAGGGGACTCAACGCAGGGAGCGTTGAGGTCGGCGCGCAGAGTACGCTGAGAAGAGTACGGAGCGGAAGGTTGTGGCGTTAGATCGTAAGAGCCCACCCTTCGCACATACCGCGAAGGATGGGGCACCCTCAAGTTCATGTGTTAGGTGCTGAAACGGTACGACCTCAGATGAATGAGTTTAATTACCCTTTAACCAAAAGTGCGTTGCGCGGGTGCGAAGGGGTGTGTTAACTTTGCGGCATAAAGGAAGATGAACTGGAAACATCGTGGCTCACTCGCTTGAACTTTCTGCTGCTGCTCTCGGTCCGGTGACCGCAGAGGAAGCGCTTATCCTGAAAAAACTGGAGCTGGAACGATTGCCGCGGCACATCGCGGTGATTATGGATGGGAACGGGCGTTGGGCGCAGAAGCGTCACTTGCCGCGCGTGGCCGGGCACCGGGCGGGGACGCAGTCGGCGCGGACGACGATTGAGACTTGCGCGCGTCTGAAGGTGGAGGCGCTGACACTGTATGCGTTTTCGGTGGAGAACTGGCGCCGGCCGAAGGCGGAGATCGAGTTTTTGATGCAGTTGCTGCGGGAATATCTGCGGAAAGAGATGCCGCTGATCCAGCGGAATAATATCCGGATGCGGTTTTTGGGGCGGCCTGATGAGTTGCCGGCGGGCGTGCAGAAGGATACGCGGGAGGCAATGGAGGCTACCGCGAAAAACACCGGGATGGTGCTTTCGATCGCGCTGAATTATGGAGGGCGCGCGGAGATTGTGGACGCGATGAACGCGATCCTGGCGGAACGGAATGGAAATGGGGCGGGGTCGACGGTTACGGAAGAGCAGCTTTCGCGGCATTTGTATACGGCGAATCTGCCGGACCCGGATTTATTGATCAGGACTAGCGGGGAGATGCGGGTCAGTAATTTTTTGTTGTGGCAGATTGCGTATGCGGAGATTTTTGTGACGGAGACGTTGTGGCCGGATTTTAGCCGGGCGCGGTTGTTGGAGGCGTTGGTGGATTTTCAGGGGAGAGAGCGGAGATACGGCGGGATTGATGGAAGGAAGACAGCGGCGCGGTGAGATTAATGTAGGGGCGGCTTTATGCCGCCTTCTTGCATTGCCTTCCTCTTAGGTTCTTGTTCATTTATATAACGGTATGGTAATAATGGTGGTGGCCGGTGGCTGCCTTTACGTTTCGCAACACCTGAAGAGGGGGCCTAAAGCCGCCCCTACATGTCCGATCTACAGCGCACGCGGATTCGGTTACCCCAACCTTACTACATGGGGTTTGGGCCTTACTTTGTGACCATCTGCACAAAGGACCGAAAGAGACTATTTACCATTCCAGGGGTCGTGGAAAGCCTGATTGCGGCTTTGCGCGAGCAAAGTGGGCGGTTTGCATTTGAGGTGCATGCGTACTGTTTTATGCCCGATCACTGCCACCTACTATTGGCCGGTAAGACGGCGCAGGCTAATCTCTCGGAAATGATTCGGAGATTCAAGGGATGCGGGGCAAAGAGCCTTCGGCAGTTTGGCATCTTTGACGCCTGGCAGAAAGGGTATTACGAGCATATTCTGCGTTCTGGCGAAGATTGCGCGTCGGCCGTGGCCTATATTTTTGAGAATCCTGTACGGGCGGGGTTGGCGAAGGATATTTATACGTGGCCGTTTTCGGGATCGTTCGTTTTGGAGTGGCGGCAGTTTCAACCTCCGGTTGCGAAATTTGTTCCACCTTATAAGGCCTCGGAAGGGCGGGACGGAAGGAACGGCGGAGAAGAACTGCCACCACGAGAGAATTTACGTCGGACGGACAACCCAAGAAGGCGGCCTAAAGCCGCCCCTACAAGCGGTACACTGTATAATTAGCAGGGAATCCAGAATCAATTTGGCTGGGGTGAATTGGGCGGCCGGTTAGGACTGTTTGGATGACTTGGAAACGGGTGGCGACGGCGCTGGTGTTGATACCGGTGGTGGTGGGGTTGGTGTTGTTTGCGCCTACGTGGGTGGTGGCGGTGGCAACGGCGATGGTTACGGTGCTGGCGCTTTGGGAATATTTTGCGTTGGGAGAGGCGATTGGGCACCGGGCGTATCGGGCGTGGACGATTATCTGCGCACTTTTGATTATTTTTGCGCAATGGCGCGTCGCACAGAATGAAGTTAATGGACTCTTTAAGAGCGAATATCCTATCAGTTCGGACTTTTATCTTTTGTCGCGAGGGCCATTCACACTTGTCGATACGCTGATCCTCTACGTTCTTGGCCTTACCATTTTGACGCTTTTGACGAGGCGTCCGCTTGTCGAATCGCTGCCTGCCGCTGGGATCAGTTCAAGTAGTTTACTCTTGATTGCACTCCCACTTTCGTTCGCCGTACGCCTTCAAGCAAAGTCGATTGGTGGTCCGATAATGCTGCTGTTTGCGTTGGTAATAACGTGGGCGGGGGATACGACGGCTTATTTTGCTGGCAGGGCGATTGGGAAGCATCCCTTGGCGCCGCATATTTCGCCTAAGAAGACTTGGGAGGGGTCGGTTGGGAGCATGGTTGGGTCGCTGGTTGTGGCTTGGGGGTTTCATTATTGGATTCGGATTCCGATTGGGCATCTGGTGGTGATGGCGGTGATTGGGAATGTGGCGGGGCAGATGGGGGATTTGCTGGAGTCGGCGTATAAGAGGTCGGCTGGGGTGAAGGATTCGGGTGGGTTGCTGCCGGGGCATGGGGGAGTTTTGGACCGGATTGATGCGCTGATTTTGTGTATACCGGTGATTTGGTATTACGTGGTTTTGGTGAATCCGGGGATTAATTGAGGGCCGACAGTCTACAGTCAAGAGCCTACAGCTTCGGAGGAGAGATAAAGATAACGCAGGGGCGCAGAGTACGCAGAGATTCGCTGAGAAGAAGGAAGAGGAAAGAGTTCACACAGAGGGCACTGAGGAAGAGCACAGAGTTCACGGAGAAGAGGGGAAGGCGGCCTGGACCCGCCCCTAGGTTATGAAGACGATTTCTATACTTGGTTGCACGGGATCGATTGGGCGGCAGACTTTGGCTGTGGTGGAGGCTTTGGCGGGAGAGTTTCGCGTTGTGGGGTTGGCGGCGGGGTCGAATTTGGACGAGTTGGTTGGGCAGATTGAGCGGCACCGGCCGGAGGTGGTGTCGGTGGCTACGGCTTCGCTCGCTAGCGAGCTTGCGGCAAAACTGCGGGACAAGAAGATTGCACCACTGCCGGCGATTCATCATGGACGCGAGGGTATGCTGGCGGTTGGGACGCATGGGGCGGCGGAGATTGTGGTGTCGGCGGCGGTGGGAGTGGTGGGGCTTGAGGCTACTTATGAGGCGATCAAGCTGGGGAAGGTGATTGCGCTTTCGAATAAGGAAGTTTTGGTGGCGGCGGGTGAGTTGGTGATGGCGGCGGTGGAGAAGTCGGGGAGAGAACTGCTGCCGGTGGACAGCGAGCACAATGCGGTGCACCAGTGCTTGCGCGGCGGAACGCATGGGGAAGTGCTGCGGATTGTTTTGACGGCTTCTGGCGGGCCGTTCCGGAAGGCGCCGCTGAAGGATCTGGCGCACGTGACGACGGAGCAGGCGCTGGCTCATCCGAATTGGCGGATGGGGAACCGGATCACGATTGATTCGGCGACGATGATGAACAAGGGATTTGAGGTGATTGAGGCTCGGTGGCTGTTCGGCGTGCGGCCGGAGCAGATTGAGGTGGTGATACATCCGCAGTCGACGATTCATTCGATGGTGGAGTATGTGGATGGGTCGGTGCTGGCGCAGTTGGGGCCGACGGACATGCGGATGCCGATTCAGTATGCGCTGACGTATCCGGCGCGGGTGGC
>DATHOY010000079.1:0-4873 GCA_035484435.1 Vulcanimicrobiaceae bacterium
CTTGTTTCGAGGCCATGCGATTTCCTCCAGTCACTCTACTCATAGCGCAACGATTCGATCGGTTCGAGCGCCGCCGCCTGCTTCGCCGGCAGCCAGCCGAAAAAAAGCCCCGTCGAGCACGAAACCAAGAACGCCAGCACCACGCTCATCCCGGAAATCGGGACGCGCAGATTTCCCGGCAAAAGCTGCTGCACAATTACCGGAATCCCCACACCGATCAGGATTCCGATCACCGCGCCGCCGCCGCTGATCAAGAACGCTTCAATCAGGAACTGCCACATAATCTCTTTTTGCGCCGCCCCAATTGCCTTGCGGACCCCAATTTCCCGCGTCCGCTCGGTCACCGTGACCAGCATGATGTTCATGATGCCGATGCCGCTGATCAGCAGCGCGATGAAGGCAATCACGATCAGTACGATGCGCAACGCCAGGGAAATGGTCTTCGCCGCGCCCAGAATCGCCGTCAAAGTCTGCACGTTGTATTCGGCTTGCGCGGGATGCCGGCTCTTCAGCAGCCGGCTGACCTGCTTCTCGACAATCGCGACCTTGTCCGCCCCGCCGGTCTGCAGTTGAAGCGTGCTCAGGACGTCGGTGCCGGTGTAATACTTCATCAGCGAAAAGGGAATGATGACCGATTCCTTCTGCAACTCCGAGAGGCCAAAAGTTTCGGCGCGTTCGCGGAAAACGCCGATCACCGTAAAGGTCAGCTCGCCCATGCGTAGCTGCCTGCTGACGGGATTTTCCACGCCAAACACGCGGTCGGCCAGATCCTTGGTGATCAGGCAAACCTTGCTCCGCGATTCCATATCCGCGAAATCAAAATAGCGCCCGCGCAGAATAATCAGCCGGCGGATCTGCTGGTAGCCGTCGGTTACACCGATCAGCCGCACCGGCCGGGTCCTGCCGCTGACGACCACCGCCATCGGCAAGTCGTTGAAACCTGCCACGACCTGAGCGTCGGTAATCTGAGCCTTCGCCGCGGCCAGGTCGTCAGTGTTGATTTCGTAGCTGAGAGGCTGGGCCTTTTCGGGCGTCTTGACCATCTCGACCCAAACGAGATTCGAGCCCATCGCCTCAATCTGTGAGATCACGAATTTCTGGCTGGTCAGCGCCACGGTGACCACCAGGACGATGGAGGCGCTGCCGATAATCACGCCGATGGACGTCAGCACCGCGCGCACTTTATTTGCGCGCAAGGCGTCCACGGCTACCGCGACTGCTTCGCGTATGTGCATTTGCTTTCCGAAAAATCCGGTTCAGTCTTTCCCGAGCTGTTTCAGCGCCTCTTGCGCCGGCTTGTATTTGCCGTTCAGCTTCAGCGCCGCCTGGTATTCGCCCCGCGCGCCGGCAGGATTCCTCCGGTTTTCCTGCAGCCGGCCCAGCCAGTAATGGGCGACCCAAGGACGCGGATACTCGGAGTTCATCGGGGCGAGCTCCAGATATTCGCGCAACAGTTTCTCCGCCTCCGCAGGCTTGTCGTTTTGGAGAGTCAACGCGACGCCGCGATAGAATTTTCCTCGCGGGTCATGCGGCGCCAATTCTTCCCCGGCGCCGGCCACAACCAGGAGTTTCTCCGCGTTCTTGCTCTGAAGATAGTAATCGCCGATATCGTAAACGCGCTTGGCGGTTTTCGGCTTGCTTTCGAGCGCTTTCGCGAATTCCGCGTCCGCAGCTTCGTAATTCTTTTTCTGTGCCCGGCAGATGCCGGTGGCATAATGCCCTTCCGCCGCGTCCATGGCCATCAATTTCTCGATCAGCGGCTGGGCTTTTTCCTCGCCGCCGCCGACCATCCCCGGAGCGGTGCAGTCGTATTCGATCAAATCCTGCTGAGCATCAAAATTGTGCGCGTCGAGTTCCACGGCCGCCGCAAATTCCTTTTGCGTTTTCCGCGCCAGCGAGTACGCGCTCATCATGGAAGCGTGGTCCGCTTTCGCGCCATAGGCTTCGCCGAGCCAGCGGTGGTATTCGGAATTCTTGGGGTTGATCGCTACGGCCTTTTCCGCGCTGTTTACCGCCGGATCGTACTGGTTCAATTCCAGATAAGATCTCGCCAGGAGCACAAAGATATCGGCGTTGTTCGGCTCGCTTGCCGCCGTGCCTTTCAGAATTTCGATCGCCTGCGCGTACTCGCCCTTTTCAAACGCGGCTTTGGCTTTTTCCAAGGGGGCTTTTTCCAGGGGCGATTCCTGCGCGCGCGCCGCAACGGCCAGCAGCATCAGGAAGATCAGCCCGATGGAAGTAAAGTTAGTGGCTCGCACCATTCCCGCCCGAAACGTTCGACGTGTCCAAATTCACCACGCGGACGGACATGCCGTCGCGAAAATCGGCGTCGCCCGGCAGTGCCACCGTGTCGTCAATCGTGAGCCCACTGACCACCTCATAATTCGTGGCGTCGGCGATGCCCACCTGAATGGCATGCTTTTCCAGAATGGATTTGCCCACGCTGTCCTTGACCACAAAAACAAAACTCTGGCCGCCCAGCGTCTCCACCGAGCCGCGTGGCACCGCCAGCACGTTCAAGCGCTCGCGCGAATTGATGCGGACATTCACATTGGTGTTCGGCAGCAGCTCCAGCTTTTCGTTTTCGACGGAACAGAGCAGTTCGCCCACACTCCGCGAGCCGCGCGGCACCACCTGCTTCGGGGTCATTTCCGTCCGGCCCGGCCAGGTGCGATTCGGCAGCGCGTCCCAGGAGATCTTCACCGGCAGGCCCGGTTCCAACCCGCCCATTTCCGGCTCGTCGATGAAGGCCCGCACGCGCACCTGGTGCAGGTCCGCCATTTCGGCGAGCAGGTCGCCGACTTTTACGTAATCGCCGGCTTTGACTGGCAGGGCGTAGAGGGTGCCGTCGGTAGGGGCGGTGATGCGGCCCTGGCGCACTTTGTCCTCCAGCGCGGCGACATCGGACTGCGCCTGTTGCACGGACAATTCGCCGCGCGAAGTATCCAGCGAAACCTGGCGCTCGAACTCTTTTTTCACCGCCGTCAGGCGGTTCACTTCGGCTTGTGCCTTTGTCAACGCCAAATCATTGGTGGCGACTTCGTCTTTCGTCGCCGCGCCCTGGGCCAGCAGCCGCGTGAGCGATTCGTGATTTCGCTGCAGGCCGTCGCGGTCGCCGGTGGCCTTCGCCAGGTCGCCGGCCACGCGCGCGCTGTCGTCCGTGCGGCCTCCCGCCTTCGCGGCACGAAAATCTTCCTGGGCGCGCAGCAGCTTGGATTTTGCATTGGCCAGCTGCGCGGCGGCGTCCTTCACGTTTAATTCCAGCAGCAGTTGTCCCCTTTTGACGTTCTGCCCTTCGCTGATGCTGACCTTTTCGACAAAGGTGTCGAGTTGCGCGCGGATGCTGAACGGCGCGATCGGCTCCACCTTGCCGTTGCTGGTGATGGACGAAACAATGTTCTCCCGGAACGGCTTCACCGCAGAAATCTTGGCGGCCGGCTGGCGGCCGCTCACCTTGATAAACACGATCACGACTATTACCACAAGGAGCAGGAAGAGCAGCGTGCGATTGCGCAGCTTCTTATCCATAATTTTCTGAAACCCAATCCTCGTTCGCCATCAGGATCTGCTACACGAAGGAATCATCCGGCTTTCGCGGGCGCCTGTCGTTCCGGATTCCGAGCGCTGGCCTGAATTGTACTTCGAATGCTTAACCTAAAGTCTATCAGGAGGTTAGCCATTTTCTCCACACGCATCCATCCTCCAGTGTGATGCCCGAGGCAGGGCCGAGGATGCTGCCAGCCGTGCCCCGCGGATGGTGCTTTGGGCGTGATAGAATGCCGCCACGATGGAACAATATGTTTCGCGTGACGCCCGACAGATTCGATGCCAAACAGTGCCCGAAGCGTCACAAATGCCAGGAACGGGCTCCCTGATTTTCCGAATTTCGGCTTTCCGCGCGTCTCGAAGGTTCCGGTGATATCTTTCTCCCTGCACCCGCCTACTCCGGAGCATAGGCCGGTGTGTGCGGGTTCCTGTTCGTATCGAGGTTTAGTGCATGATCGAAACACGCGGACTTACCAAACTGTTTAAAGACAAAAAGCGCGGCGAAATCCGCGCCGTCGACGGGGTGAGCTTCACGTGCGCTCCCGGACAGATCTACGGACTGCTCGGCGCGAATGGAGCCGGCAAAACCACGACGCTGCGCATGCTGGCCACGATCCTGGAGCCCTCTGACGGTACGGCCATTGTCTGTGGGCATGACGTGGTGGAGGCGCCCCAAAAAGTCCGCGCCAATGTCGGTTTTCTCTCGACTGCGACAGCGCTTTACCCGCGACTGACTTCGCAGGAGATGGTCGAATATTTCGGCCGGCTGAACGGCATCCCGGAAGCGGAATTGAAGAGACGCCTGGATGAAATTTTCACCCGGCTGGACATGAATTCGTTTCGCGATCGCCGCTGCGACAAGCTTTCCACCGGCATGAAGCAGAAGACCTCTATCGCCCGCACGCTGATTCACGATCCCCAGGTGATGATTTTCGACGAGCCCACGCTGGGCCTGGACATCATGACCGCGCGGACCATTCTCGAATTCATCCGCGAGTGCCGCCAACGCGGGAAAACGGTGATTTTTTCGACGCATGTCATGAGCGAAGTGGAAAAACTCTGCGACGTCATCGGCATCATCCAGTCGGGAAAATTGCTGGCGGAGGGATCCCTGGCCTCGCTGCGCGAAAAGTACAAAGAACAGGATCTGGAGGAGATTTTCGTGAAGGTCGTCGCGCCGCACTACAAGCCCGAGGAGGCCGCCTGACATGGCCCTGCAGAACATCGGCATTGTCTACCGCAAGGAACTTACCGAAGCGCTGCGCGACCGGCGCACACTGATCTCAACCCTGCTGGTGCCCCTGCTCCTTTTCCCCCTGCTCTCCGT
>DATHOY010000080.1:0-5392 GCA_035484435.1 Vulcanimicrobiaceae bacterium
TCAGTTTCCCCGCGTTACCCGAAGCCAGATAAAGCGTGCGGGTTTCCTTGCAATCCGTCATGTTGTCCGATCTTTTGGATTATCCAAATAGGGTGCAACCTTTGTAGGGGCCGGGCTTGCCCGGCCCGCTCCGGCGATTCGCTTTACTCTATGGCGGAGCAAGCTCCGCCCCTACAAATAACAGTTCGCAGTCAGCGCTTGCGGCCCAGGAATTTCGAAGGCAGCACTGTGCGCTGTTCTTCGCCGAGGATCCGAATGCCGGCCGCCGCGAGTGCCAGCAGATCCTGCATCTCCCCGCCACCAAAGGGCCGCCCCTCGGCGGTCGCCTGAATCTCCACAAAATCACCGCTGCCGGTCATCACCACGTTCATGTCCACTTCCGCGCGCGCGTCTTCTTCGTAACAAAGATCCAGCAGCGAAACATCATCCACAATCCCAACGCTCGTAGCGGCCACCGAATCGATCAACGGAGAAGTCTTCAGCATTCCCGCCGCAACCATGCGTTCCATGGCCAGCGCCAGCGCCACAAACGCGCCTGTGATGGACGCGGTGCGCGTTCCGCCATCGGCTTCGATGACGTCGCAATCGATCCACACGGTGCGCTCCCCCAGCGCTTCCTGATCCGTCACCGCGCGCAGCGAACGGCCGATCAGCCTCTGAATCTCCAGCGTCCGCCCGCTCTGCTTCCCCCGCGACGCCTCCCGCGGCGTGCGCTCTTCCGTCGCGCGCGGCAGCATCCCATACTCGCTGGTCACCCAGCCCTTGCCGCTGCCTTTCAAAAAGCCCGGCACTCCATCCGCGACCGTCGCGGTGCTGATCACCCGCGTTTTCCCCAATTCAATCAGCACACTGCCTTCCGCCTGGGAAATAAAATCCGGCGTGATCTTCAAGCTGCGTAACTGGTCGGCGTGCCGCCCGTCGCTCCGCATCGCAATCCTCTTTTCCATCCCGAACGCAAACTCGCAAACGTCCTGCTACCGCTTCGTCGCCTTGCGCATGGATTCCACAGCCTTGCGGATCGGCGCCGGCAATTTCGAACCCGGCGGCGAAGGATTATCCAGTTGCGTGCCCGCCGCATCCTTTGCATTCACTCGAAAAAGTTGCGTCAGGTCCACGTGGCCCGCCAGCGTATCCGCTTCCTGGCCGTGAATCAAAATCTTCAGGCGCAGCACCTGCGGCACGTTGGCTTCCAGCGTACGCAAGATCGATTCGACGGCCAGTTGCTCGCTTTGAATTCCAGAAGGAATCGAAGTTCGAATTTCATCGGAAAAATCCGCCACGCCCGTGCCGTCGGGCAAAATGTAAAACGCCATCAGCGCCGCATCCGGAGGCAGCGTGCGTGATTCCGCATCCACGGGCCCGGCCAGCAGCGTGTTCAGCACCTGCTTTGTGCGCAGAACGGGATCCCGCGACAACGGCAATTCCACCGTTACCGGAACCAGTTCGCCTTCCTGCCCGTGCGAGCCCCAGAACATGACCACCTTCACCATCGGGTCGCCGGTACTCACCGGCGCCACGGGCAGCAACTCGCGCCGCGCCTGTTCAGCGGTCTTTTCCGTCAACTCCTTGGCCTGGTTCACCCGGCGCCGCAGCGCAGGGAAGTACAGCGCCGCCGCAATCACCGCCGCCAGCAGCACACCGCCAAGCCACACCGTCCACTTCGGGGTCACGGCTGCACACTCCCGCCGGGAACCGAAATTGTGGGAACAACATACGTGGGCCGAAAGTCGGTCAGGCCGCGCGCGATTGCTTCCGCAACGCCGGGAACCATGCGGTCAAGCTCGGCGCGCTCCTTCACTGAAACACTCGAAATTTCGACGGCGATGGCCGGCGCGGCAGTGGTGCGGAGCTGGCGGACCGGCGCAGTCTGCAGGGTGTCCGGCGAACCTTTAAAACGCTTCGACAGTTCCTGCTGTACCAGGTCGCCGAGCTTGCGGCTCAAGGTCAAAAACGGAGCTTGCGCCCGGTCCCAGGGAATCAGCCCGGTGATGTTGTTCGAAGCCGGCACCTCGGGCACCACATACACGCGCGCCGTGCCGGTTAATCCGGTGGAAGCAATATGAAGCGTGATGAAGACCGCGCCGCGCTGCGCGTTGGCTCGCGCGGATCGGTCGTCGAACGAAGGATTGTCATTTCCTTCGCGGGTCAGGATGACCTGGAAGCCCTGGGCTTCGAGCGCTTTTTTTGTTGCAGTGGCAAATTGCAAGACTTCGTCACTCTCGGTGATGCCCTCGGTGCCGCGTGCGCCGGGGTCCGTCCCTCCGTGCGCCGGATCCAGCACCACAACATTCAATCCCGAATGCGCGGCCGACAAGGCTGGAGCGGAAGGCGATTGCCCCGGAGCAGTAGCCGCGGCCTGCGCCACTTTCGCTGTAGGGTTGCTCCCACCGCCCGACTGCCGCGGAACAGCCCAGGCAAAGGCCACGCCAGACAACACGGCGGCAAGAATGCCCGCACCAAGAACATGCGACGAAGTGGGAAAGAATCTCACGCCCAGCAGGATACCAAATCTCAACGCCATCGTTGACTGTAAGAGGTAGTTAAGCCGTCGAAGAGGGACCTTTTGAGTGCGGAGGCGGAGCCTCCGCTTTTGAGGTTGCAGCTTAGATATGACGTTGTGAGTGTGGGGGAGGTTTAAGCCGTAAAAGCGGGAGCTTCGCTCCCGCACTCAATACGCTTAGTCCGCCGTTACGCCTTGCGGAGCGCTCTCGGAAGCAAAACGGGCTTGCAGCTTACGCGTTGCGTAATACATCGCAAATCCCGCCACCACGATGACCATGCCAAAGAGCAGGCCGTTCATGCCCAGGATGGTTTCGCGGTCGCTTTCGACGAGCGACAGCAGCAGCAATCCAAGCGGAAAGATCCCACAGGTGATTGCCCCGGCCATGCCACCCGGCACCCGGAACTCCCGCTTCAGCTTCGGCTCGCGCACCCGCAGCACCACCAGCGTCACAAATTCCAGCATCAGCGCCGCGCCGTACAACATGATGTCCAGCGTCACCAGCCGCTTGAAGCCCAGCCCCAGGCAAAGCGCCCAGCAGCTCGCCAGCGCCACGATGGCTACCCACGGCGTTTCGTTCTTGCGCGTCACCCTCCCGAAAATCTTCGGCATCATGCCGTCCTTGGCCATGGCCAGCGGCAGGCGCGAATAGCTCATCACCAGCGCGTTGAACATGCCGAACGCGCTCATCATCCCGCCGATGGTGACCATAAAGCGCAGCCACTCAAAGCCAAGCACCTTGCCGCCCAGTTGCCCGGCGATGGCCGCCCAGGAACCGTCTTCGGCAAACGCCGATGCCGGCGTCCCGGTAAAGTAGACCGCCAGGAACGGCAGCACATAGGTAATCGAAACAAGAATGACCGCCGCAATCATCGCCTTCGGATACGTCCGCTGCGGCCGCTCGACCTCCTGCGCGATGGTCGACGCGTTGTCCCACCCCATGTAATTCCACATCGCCACCAGAATCGCACCCAGCAGGCCGACACTCGCCCCGGTCGAAGCCGCATGGGGCTCCCCGGCAAACGCACCGAGTTTCACCGGCGTCAGCAGAACGATCAGCCCGAACGGCAGCGACAGCAGGAAGAAAAGCCACAATGAAGTGATGCCCACCACGCGAATGCCCGCCAGATTCAGCGCCGCGCAGGAAACCACCACGAACAAGCCCGCGAGGATGCCGTGGTTCCCCTCGCCAAACCAGGGTGACATCTGCTTCAGGTAAAAAACAAACAAAGTCGGGTAAATCGCCATATCAAAGATGCTGGCGGCCAGCGAAAGCCACGCTTCCTGGAAGCCCCAGAAATTGCCCAGGCCGCGGCGCACCCACGCGTAGTAGCCGCCTTCGTGCGGCAGAGCACTCGAAAGTTCGCCGATCATGAACGCCGTCGGCAGGCACCACAACACCGGCAGAAACAGCAGGACCAGAATCCCCCGGCCGTAGCCGGCGCCGGAAATAATCGCTTCGGTGCCGTACGTTCCGCCGGACACCATGAAGAACGTGGCCGCAACCAAAGGCCAGAGCGTCAATTTTGCGGCTCTCTTTTTGGAGATTGGAATTGCTTGGGAAGGAATTTGGGCGGGCAGGGATAAAGTGCTCAATTTTTTTCTCTCGTCCTCCTAAAGTGACTCTCGCTTTCCAATTTCTCGAAGCAAGCTCACCTTTTGAAGAATACAATCCCTGCGCGCGCATGCAAGAAGAAAATGAGGCTCGGCGAAAATTTTTTCGAGTCAGCTACTCGTACTTCGGTACTAGGCGACGATCGATCCCGGATGCTGCGTTGACGCGTCGGGCCGACGCGATTCGCTTCCGCCCTCCGCCGCCGGCCGCGGACGGCCTGTGATACACTCCGCGAGGCTTTTTTCATTCTCCTTTCTACCGGAGTCATCCGCATGAAGCTTCGCCTCTCAGTTCTCTCCGCACTTCTTCTCCTGGCAAGTTCCATTACTACCGCGCAGCAACCCGCCGCGCCACGTCCGATAACCGTCGACGACCTCTTCGGCGTCAAAGAGGCGCACGAACCGCGAATCAGCCCCGACGGGCAGTCCATCGCGTTCACCCTGGCCTCCACTTCGCTGAAGGAAGACAAGCCGGAGTCGCGCATCTGGATGGTGCCAGCCGCCGGAGGCGACGCCATCCCGCTCACAGCCGAAGGCGTGGACTCCTCTCACGCTCGCTGGTCGCCGGACGGGAAGTATCTGGCGTTTCTTTCCACGCGCAAGGATTCCGAAGGCAACGAGGAGAAGACCCAGGTCTACGTACTGAATCGCCAGGGCGGCGAAGCGCAGCGAGTGACAGACACGCAGCAGGATGTGGACGACTTCGAATGGGCGCCTGATGGCAAACAACTGGTTTTAATTCTTCGCGATCCCACGCCGGAAGAATCCGAGGCCGCCGCTAAAAAATCCAAGAATCCAGACGAGGGAGCCGCGAAGAAGTCCAAGGCTCAACCTCCCTGGGTCATCGACCGGTTGCAATTCAAGAGCGACAATGTCGGCTACATCGATCGCCGTCGCACCCATTTGTACGTTTTCACCCTGGCCACAAAGACCAAGCGGCAAGTGAGTTCGGGTGATTACGACGACGCGCAGCCAGCCTGGTCGCCGGACGGCAGGTCTCTGGCCTTTGCCAGCAACCGGACCAAGCCCGATCCCGATGCCACCTACAACTCCGATATTTGGGTTGTGGCCGCTGACAACACCGATCAGGGCGCCCACCCCCTGCAAGTCACCAATTTTCCCGGCCAAAAGGAACATCCCACCTGGTCGCCCGACGGGAAGTGGATTACCTACTCCGCTTCGGTCGACTTGAAGCTCTTCTACTACGCGACCAAGCATGTTGCCGTCTCTCCCGCAGGCGGTGGCGAGGCGAAAATCCTCACCAAGAGCTTCGACCGC
>DATHOY010000081.1:0-27513 GCA_035484435.1 Vulcanimicrobiaceae bacterium
TTTGCAGTTGGCGGATGTGAAGGAGTTGCCGGCGGAGTTTGTGGAGGCAGTGCGCGGGATCAAGATGGCGGGCCCTTGCGCGAAGGTGAATATGGTTTTGGGCGAAGAGCCACGGTTTACTGGCACGCCGGCTGGGGCCTCGCCGCAAGAGAGGTCGCTGTTTACGCTGGTGCCTTCGCTGGAGTTTGCTGAGCGCTGTTACGATATCGCGAAGTTCGGAGAGATCCCAGAAGAGCTGTGGGTGGACTGTGTGGTGGCGTCGAATGCGGATGATTCACTGGCGCCGGCAGGGAAGCACATAATGACGTGCTTCGTGCAGTATGTGCCGTACAAGCTGCGCGAAGGGAATTGGGACGAGAAGAGGGAATTGTTGGGGGATCGCGTTGTGAAGAAGATTGCGGAATATGCTCCGAATGTGCCGCGGGCGATTGTGGCGCGGCAGGTTTTGACGCCGCTGGATCTGGAGCGGACTTATGGGCTGACGGAAGGAAATATTTTTCATGGGGATTTGAATCTGGAACAGTTGTTTTTCATGCGGCCGGTTGCGGGATGGTCACAGTACCGGACGCCGGTGGAGGGGTTATATTTGTGCGGGGCAGGGGCGCATCCGGGAGGGGGAGTTACGGGGGCGCCGGGGAGGAATGCGGCGATGAAAGTAATAAAAGATTGTAAGAGGGGGAAGTAAAAAGGTAATGAAGTAATGATGGAAAGAAGAGAGATGACGCCGTTGGATGAAGGGAAAAATTCGGGGATGGAGAGGTCGCTTACTAGCGGGTATTACCGGACGGGGGAGATTTTTGCGTTGGAGAAGGAGAAGATTTTTTGTCGGGAGTGGTTTTGCGCGGCGCGGGAGGAGCAGATACCGGCGGCGGGCGATGTACTGGTGCTGAATGTGGCGGGCGAGAGCGTGATTGTGGCGCGGACGAAAGAGGGGGAGATTCGGGCGCATTACAATGTTTGCCGGCATCGGGGATCGCGGTTGTTGGCGGAGCCGGGCGAAGTGATTCCGTCGGATATTAAATTGAATGGCGGGGTGCTGGGGACGAATGGGATCCGGTGTCCTTATCATATGTGGACTTACGGGTTAGATGGGAAGCTGCTGAATGCACCTTATACAAAGGATGCGGAGGGTTTTTGCAAGGAGGAGTTTTCGCTTTATCCCGTGGGGGTCGAGGTATGGGGCGGGTTTATTTTTTTGAATTTGACGCCAGAGGCGGTGGTGAGGGAAGGGCGGACGCTGCGCGCGGGATTTGGAGAGGCGATGGAGCGGGTGAAGCGGTACCCGCTTGGGGAGTTGCGGGCGGCGAAGCGGATCGAGTACGAGGTGCACGCGAACTGGAAAATTATTCTGGAGAATTACAACGAGTGCTATCACTGCGGGGGAGTGCATCCGGAGTTGTGCGACGTGGTACCGGCGTTCCGGCAGCAGGGCGGAGGGGCGCTGGAGTGGGAGCGGGGAATTCCGCACAAAGAGGGAGCGGTGACGTTCACGTGGACGGGAAAGACGAATCGCGCGGCGTTTCCGGGGCTGGATGAGGACGAGAAGGTGCGGCATAAGGGCGAGTTGATTTTTCCGAATTTGATGTTGAGTTTGGCGTGCGAGCATGTGGCAGCGTTTACGTTGTGGCCGAAGGCGCCGAACCGGACGACGGTGGTTTGCGATTTTCTGTTTCATCCCGCGGAGGTGAAGAAGGCGGATTTTGCGCCGGAGGATGCGATTGAGTTTTGGGATCTGGTGAACCGGCAAGATTGGGAGATTTGCAGACGCGTGCAGCAGGGAGTTGAGTCGAGGGTGCATGAGTTTGGGTATTACGCGCCGATGGAAGATGCGAGTTTGGATATACGGCGGTATGTGCTGGAGCGGTTGAAGTGAGAGCTGACCGTCCCGAGGAAACCCCCGGGAGACAAGGACCTCTTCCTTAGAAGAGATTCCTTGCCCGGCCCAACTTTTTCAGGGCGAAGGATCTAAAATTGTCTACGATTGCCGTTCGAGATCGTTTACTTACAGCGATACCAATTTCAGACATTGGTATCTGATCCAGAATCTCACAAGCGATTACCGAAGCAACGCTATGTTTGACGGCCGATGCGGGTACGATGGCGATACCTATGTGCGCATCGACTAGCGAGGTAAGCGTCGAGATCTCTCCCGCCGTCTGCGAAACATTGGGAACAATGCCAGCGTCGCGAAGCATTCCGAAGATTAGATCCTGGAATCCGGGGGCATAGGTACGCTCGTACATCACGAAGTCCTCACCCGACACTTCGCGCAGGCGCACCCTTTTCCTTTTTGCCAGTTTATGGGACGCGGGTACCACGAGTACGAACGGTTCGCGATGCACTGTCACAACATCGAGGACCGAGTGCCCGCCAATAGGCAGACGAAGAAATCCAACATCGAGCGAACCGGCCTCCAGCATCTGTATCTGATTCAGCGTGAGGATGGCGCGCAAGGAGAACTCTACTTCGGGATTTAACTCTCTAAACTGGCGAACGATATTCGGCACAATCTCACTTAATGCAGTTGAGATGAAGCCGATCCGCAACAGTCCCAGTTTCCCACTAGCAGCCAGCCTCGCTCTGCGAATCGCTTGGTCCAATTGTGCGAGCGCTGCAACCGCATCATCGCGAAAGGCGGCACCGGCCGCGGTGAGTGTTGTTTTGCGCCGGTTCCGCTCGAAGAGTCGCACGCCGACATCCTCCTCGAGAGCTCGTATCTGGAGGCTTAATGCTGGTTGGCTGAGATGAATCAACTCCGCAGTACGCCCGAAATGCAGAGTCTCGGCGATAGAGAGAAACGACCGAATTTGACGTAGCTCCATGTATCTATCCTCATTTGTAAACCCTATCACAGACGACAAAACAAACAATTGAACTAATTAGAGCCAGAAGCGTCCAATCGCGTGTGCAGCAAAGCAGTAAGCCCAATGGCACACGAGAAAGGATTAAAGAACATGAAGTTTAATTTCCTACAGAAGCAAACGTCACGCCGCGAAATGTTGCGAGGTTCGGCCACGCTGGCCGGCAGCGCCTTTCTGGCGCATCTTTTTCCCGCGACGTTGCTCCGCGCCTCCGCAGCGGGAAACGCACAGCAGGGGCCTTCGCCGGCCGACCTGCTCGCGAGCATGCGCGCCAAGTTCAACGCCATTCCCATGGAAACGCAAAAGCTTGCTGACAACGTCACGATGTTCGACGGCCCCGGCGGAGCCGTGACAGTCCTCAACGGCCCAGACGGCAAATTCGTTGTGGACACTTTCGTTGCTCCCGCCTGGCCCAGGCTCAAACAGGCTCTCGATGGCCTCGGCAACGCTCCGGTCAAATACGTCATCGACACCCACTGGCACTTCGACCATACCGATAACAACGCGCGTCTTCACGCCGAAGGCGCCACGGTCCTGGCCCACGAAAACACCAAGAAGCGCATGTCCGAACCGCATGATCTGCCGGTCTTGTATAGAGGAGCGGACGGCGTACTCTCCGGCTTGCATTTCGACCCCTCGCCCGCGGAGGCCCTGCCCCAACAGACCTTTGCCGCCAGTTACAAATTGCAAGCCAATGGCGAAACCCTCGAGCTCCAACACGTTGCTCCCGCGCATACGGATTCAGATGTCTACATACATTTTCAAAACGCCAACGTGATTTCGATGGCGGACTTGTTTTTCAACGGCATGTATCCCTACATCGACCCTGGTACGGGCGGCACAATCAGCGGCATGATCGCCGCCGCCAACAAAATTCTCTCGCTCGCCGACAATTCCACCAAGATTGTCGCGGGGCACGGCCCGCTTGGCAACAAAGCGGATTTGACGAAATCCCGGGACATGCTGATTACTTCGCGAGATCGGGTTCAGAAATTGAAGTCCGCAGGAAAGCTCGCCCAGGAAGCCGTCGCGGAAAAGCCGTTCGCCGATCTCGACGCCGTCTGGGGCCAAGGCATCATCAATTCCGACCAGTGGGTCCAAATCGTCTATCTAACCCTCTGAGTATTTTTCTGACGATCAATAAGTGAAATCAATTCGCAAAAAGGAGCGACAAAATGAGTAATTCAATGAAGTCCATGCGAGTAGTAAAAGCAGTGTCCCGAACTTTCTGGTTCGTTTTATTGCTGTTGACCTGCGGTACGCTCTCGGCGCAGAACCAGGAGCATCGCATCCGGAATATTGTACTGGTTCATGGCGCCTGGGCGGATGGTTCCGGCTGGAAAGGCGTTTACGACATTCTCGTTAAGGATGGCTACAACGTCAGCATCGTCCAAGAGCCGGAAACTTCGTTTAAAGACGACGTGGCTGCGACCAAACGCGTCCTTGCACAACAGGATGGACCGTCCATTCTGGTCGGTCATAGCTACGGAGGAGCCGTAATTACGGAAGCGGGCACCGACCCATCCGTTGTCGGCTTGGTGTATGTCGCAGCCCACATGCCGGATTCCGGCGAGAAAGAGTCAGAGGACGGAAAGCGCTTTCCGAGCGACCTCGCAAAATCGGGCGCCATAAAGAAAACGTCGGACGGTTTCACCTATATCGACCCGACGCAATTCCATGAATTGTTCGCAGCTGACCTTCCCGCCAACCAGGCCGCACTCATGGCGCGCTCGCAGGTGCTCAACTTTGCAGACAATTTCTCAGCGACGATCACCACGGCAGCCTGGAGAACCAAACCGAGCTGGGTGGTAGTGGCGGGCGCAGACAGAACCATCAACCCCGACCTCGAACGCTGGTATGCGACGCGGGCCAAGAGCCACACGGTCGAAGTGACAGGCGCCAGCCACGCGGTTTACGTCTCCAGACCCAAAGAGGTCGCGGCCTTGATCGAGGAAGCTGCAACGAATGCTCGATAGAAGACTAGCCATGGCAGGGAGCGCGTCGTTTCACGCGCCGGGGAGGGCGGGCAATAGGAATGCGGGTACTAGAATGTTGGCGAGCGAGTGACCTCCCCTCCCCCTTGTTTTTTGAAAGTGTGTGATTTGAATGGAGATGAGGTTGGTTGTTTTGATGGAGATTTGGAAGTGTTGAATGTGCGGGAGTTGCGATAGGCCGGAGATTGGTACTGGGCGTTAGTCGAAGAGTAACGGTTGGACGCAGATTTTTGCTGGGAAGTTCGAGGAGAAGGATTAATCGAATTATCCGTAGCTGACAAGGCTTTTCATCGTTGCGAGTGGCTCTGCACGCCGTTTACATGCAAATAACGTTCCATGAAGATCTCTTCCCGTTCCGCTGCACAGCGGCGTACCATTTCCTGGATCCCATGCGCAGCCATTACAGCGTTCGTGGCACGATCCGTGCACTTCTGTTGCTCTGCTGCTTTTTCCCTGCCAGCATTAATTGCCTCGCCAAACTGACTACTCGGCCAGACTACCGCAATGGAATCCTGGACGCGGAACTCGTGGTCATTGTCCTCCAACATTCGCCCGGCAGTTTCAGAGTCGAAGAGGTGTTCCTAGGAAATGCCTACAAAGGTGATTCCATAGAATTGTCGGGATTCCGATTGTTCACGGAACAGCGGTACGGCCCTGATATTGTCGAGCCTATTATGCCGAGCACAAGAGTCCTGATGTTCCTGCATCACAAGAAAGATGCTCCGGCAGTCTGGGAGCTAACGTATTTCGGATACTCCTTCTTTTGGGTGCAGGATCCTGCCCAGTTGATCCAACTCGAGAAAACTGCCGAACAAGCCGTCGCTCTGCGTCGAAGATGGGAAGAGGCCGCCAACATTTCAGACCTGAGGCGACGGGCGGAAGCCCTGTGGCCATTCCTATCTATGAAGGACTACGGAACTGACTTCCTCGAGCACACGAAGTCAGCTTTGCGGAACATCTCCCCTGTATCTGGGGATTACTTCGCCGAGCAGTTCGATAACATGCCTCGCTGGAATCGCGCTGACCTTTTTAAGGACGCCGGAGCATATGGCGGGGACAAACTGCACCGAACCCTGACAAGTTACATCGCTGCTCAGCAGCAGCTCTATGAAAGTTCTGTCTTGACCCTCAAACTCGACCAGGACGATGCACTGGGCAGTTGGAATACTATGCCGGAGAACGTCAAAGATATTTACGGCGATATCTACTATGGTCTTGCCGGCCTCGCGAGTTTCCAGCGACGAGATGACCTGCCGATGATCCGAGACATCGCGCGATGGGCGGTCAAGTATGGCCTGGAGCAAACTTGCGAGGCGGCACTGGACGCGTTTCGGACAATGCCTGACAAGGACAACCTGCCCGTCATTTCACTGATTTGGAAGAAATTCCCCTTGGGTAGCGGCAAGGGTGACGAAATTTTCCACGTCGATGTCATTCAGGCTTTGTGCGCTCACAAGTACGAGCAGACCGTACCTCTGCTCGCGCCGTTCGTGACCGATGGCTTTGCGGGGGCTGAGGCCCAGGCCGCGCTAGTGGAAATCGTTGGACGGGACTTGGGGCGGAAGCCGCAGCCGTGGCTCGATTGGTACAAAACAGCAAGCGACGCACGCCGACAAAATCACGGCTCACACTGAGTCAAACGGTAACTACGGCTAGGCCGCTCATATTCGAGCGTTTCGCTGGTGCATCAACTCGTCGTAGGACACTGCTTTCGGACTGAGGATGGACGCGGAGCGCGCAGAGAATGCAGAGGACGTTGAGAGGAGAGGCGCAAGCGCACAGCGAGGAATCGCTGTGCCACGCGAACCGACCTGAAGGTCGGCCACTACAGGGTGCGGGTTGCGGGTTCGGTGGAGGATGAATCGGAGGCGGGCGATTGTGGGTGGGGTGGAGAAGGTTGGGGCGGGGCGAGGCGGAATCCGGGGTTGACGTAGGCGAGGCAGAGTTCGACTAGTTTGTCCAAGTTCTTGAAGCCGATGGATTGGGATAGTTCCTGTTTGGCGCCGGGGAGAGTTTTGGCCATGATTTGGGCGAGGTAGGCGAGGGTGCGGGCGGTTTTGACGTCGAAATCACCGCGGGCCACGGAGAAGTAGAGGCGGCTGAGGGAAGCAGTGAGCGAGGTGTTGGTGACGAAATCGGAGGACAAGCAAGAGGCGATCTTCTGGCCGGCTTCGATGGCGTCATTGATCTGGTCGGCGTGCTGCTGGTGAAAATAGCAGAACTCAGAGGATTTGTTTTTCTTGAGCATGCGGCATTGGCGGCCGTCGGCGAAGAGGAAAGAGCATAGGGACGGGCGGTCCTGGGCAGTTTTCGAGGACATAGAAATCTCCGGAATATTTAAGTTGGGAAACCTTGCGGGAGGAAAAGATTCCGCGAGGCGCACTTCTCTACGGGAGAAGTATGCGTGGTGTGTATTGGTTTGTCAAGACAAAAGGAGGTTAAGAAGGTAGAGGAACTAAAGGAGGCAAAGGATTAGGAGTCCGGGCCATTGATGATCGCTGTGCTTACGGAACAGAGGGATTTAACACAGAGGGCCCAGAGGAAGAGCACTGAGGTCACGGAGAGAAGGAAGAAGAACTGCACCCTGACTTAATTGATTTTTGGGGGTGGATCGCGCTGGAGGCCGAATTTTGCTTCGATTAGGCGGAGGATTACGGCGAAGATTATGGCGGTTGAGACGCCAAACATGAGCATGCCGTTGGCTGCTTCAATGGGGGCTAACATTCTCCAGCGGGCCGACAGCACGGTGGTATCCCCTAGTGTGGTGTAGGTGTTGCCCGAATAAAAAAGGGCGGCGGTGAAATTCTGGAATTCGCCACAGAGAAGGAAAGATAGCGCCCAGAATGCAATCTCTACGAAGTGGGCAGCGAGCGCCAATACCGTGAATTCCATTATGAGGGCCACGTCCCAGAGCCAGATACCGCCGCGGCCCTTCGCGATATGGTGCAGGACCCTCTTGACGATCGTTGGCGGGAGGAGCGAATGGACGAGGACGGTGAACAGAGTGGTGATGGTGCCGATGAATAAGAGGGCCATTTGGTGATATTTGATTCGCTAGAGGCGGGTTGGATGCATGTGGGGATTGGTTCTTGTGCTTAATAAAGGAAAAGGCGCCCGCCTCGGAAGGCGGCCGCTACAAAGGCTTGAGTAACCCAAGAGGGCCGGGCGAGCCCGGCCCCTACAAGGATTGGGGGATTGAGGGTGGCGGTGGGCGATTGCGACGCTGGCCGAGGTGGAAGAGGAGGAGGCCGAGGGCGATTAGGGCCGCGGTGGAGCCGAGGAGTTTTGCCAGGTAGAGGAGTTTGTGGGGTTCTTCGGTGGGAGGGATTAGGGAGAGGAGGGTGGCGAAGGCGGCGGAGAGGAAACCGATTAGACCGAGGATTCTGGAGGTAAAGGAAGTAAAGGAGGTTGAGGACGTAAAGGATTCGGAGGCGGAGTCGAGCGCAGGGTTGGACGGGGTGTTTGTCGGAATGGCCGAGTGGGTGGGGAGCTGATCTGGGAAGAGGCGGCGGTTTTGGAGGCGGATCATGGAGGCGAAGAGGAACATGAAGGGGACCATGGTGATGACGACGGCGATGGCGACGAGGATGTTGTAGGCGCCGGCGACGGAAGAGCCGGCCTGGCCGAGGAAGACGAAGAGGATGCCGAAGAGTCCCTGGGCGAGGACGGAGATCCAGGGAGTTTTGTAGCGGGGGTGGAGTTTGCCGAAAGCGGCGGGGAGATAGCCGTCGAGACCGGCGACGAAGGGAAGACGGGCGGCAGCGGCGAGATAGGCTCCGGCGGCGCCGATGTTGCTGATGACGATAAAGAAGGCGGCGAAGGCCGTAACGCCGCTGAGTTGAAGGCGGGCGGCGGAGTGGGCGACGGCCTGGGCGAGGCCGTCGAGATTGGATGATTCGCTGCTGGGAATAGCGAGCAGAACGCAGAACGTGCCGAGCATGTAGCAGAGGGCGACGGTGACGCCGGCGAGTAGCAGGGCGCGAGGGATGTTGCGGCGCGCGTCTTTTATTTCTTCGGCCATCAGGGAAGCCGATTCACAACCAATAAAAGAAAAAATCACGATGGACCAGAAGAGCATGTCCTGAACGTGCGCGGTGGGAAGGAAATTGCGCGGCGCGAAGGAGGTGGCGGAGCCGAAGTGTCTCCAGGCGGTGAAGCCGAGGACGACGATGATCAAGGCGGGGATCCACATAGCGATGGCGCCGAGGTTGTGAGCCCACTTGGCGAGATTGAGTCCAAGGATATTTAGAAGGGTGAGGTCGAGAAGGATGAAGACGGAGAAGGCGACGAAGTAGACGGGCTTTTGCGAGTAGTGCTGGAGCGCAGGATGGAGGAAGAGAACGTTGCTGGCGGCGAAGTAGAGGACGGCGGGGAAGTAGGGGAGATTGCTGACCCAGTACATCCAGGCGGAGAGGAAGCCGGCTTGTTCGCCAAATGCGATTTTGGTCCAGACGTAGAAGCCACCTTCGGCGGGATAGCGGGAGGAGAGATGGATGACGGAGAGGGCGAGGGGAATGTAGAGGAGGAGCCACGCGAGGAACCAGATGACGAGGGAAGAGGGGCCATGGCCGGCAGCGGTGGCGATCCAGCGGAGGCTTATGCCGGTGACGACGTAGAAGAGGAAGAGGTCGCGAAAGCCCATGACGCGGGAGGGTGCGTTTGTGGGACGGGATGAAGATGTCGACAAGGAGAGGGGGGCCTCCATTGAGTGGAGAGACAGTAGCTAATTTGAAGTGATGAGGCAAGGAAGCAACAAAGCAACGAAAGAGAAGGCAGGGGTGATGTGAGGGTTTTCTAATGAGGATACATAAAGGGTGGTGTGCCGGAATGACGCGATGCGCCGAGTTGAAAAGGGGGAATGCGGGGAGTGAAAGATCTGGAGGGGTGCGAAGCAGAAAGGCGGGTGTGGAACGCGGCATGGATTGAAGAAAAGAGAAGAGATGCGCTGAGAAAAGTGTTGAGAAGCGAATCGGGAAAGGTCGAGCGACATTGTCGGCGGAGAAAATAGGGCTGGAACCTGAGGTGCACGGGGAAAGTTGGCGCGGGTGCGTTTGCAGAAGGGATTGTGTGAGCACAAAAGAGAAAAATCGGAAGCGGAGCGGGCGAGGGGCGGAGAAGCCGGAGCCACGTGCCGAAGCGGAACAGGCGAAGGAAAAAGGGATGGACGACGAGATCGTTCGCGAATTCCTGCTGGAGAGCAACGAAAACCTGGACCGGCTGGACCGGGAACTGGTGAGCCTGGAGAAAGACCCGAAGAATAGAGACACGCTTTCGAGTATTTTCCGAACGATTCATACCATCAAGGGGACATGCGGATTTTTGGGATTCGGGAAGCTGGAGAGCGTGGCGCATGCGGGGGAGAGCCTGCTGAGTTTGTTGCGCGACGGAGCGATCGGGTTGACGCCGGGGCGAACGACGGCATTGCTGAGCCTGGTGGATGCAGTGCGGCAGATGCTGGGGAGCATTGAGGCAAAGGGCAATGAAGGGGAGCGGAACGACGAGGGATTGGTCGAGATGTTGGAGAGGTTGCAGAAGGACAAGCAGGGACGCGAGGTAAAGGAAGTAAATGAAGTAAATGAGGTAAAGGAGAAGAGTGACGTCGCAGTAGCTGGAACTGCAGGTGTAGAGCTGGCCCGTAGTGTTGAGGTAGCTGAGAAGGCGGAAGAGGCGCCGGGGCCGCCGAAGCAGTTGGGGAAGATATTGGTGGAGATGGGGACGGTAACGCCGGAAGACGTGGCGTACGCGGTACAGAAACAGTTGGAGGGGGATGGGCGGTCGATCGGGGAGATTCTGCTGGAACGCGGAATGGTGAAATCGCAGGACCTGCTGGCGGCGGTACAGGTGCAGCAGGCGTCAAAGAGCGCGGTGAGCGACTCGTCGATTCGCGTGGATGTGGCGCTGCTGGACCGGCTGATGAATCTAGTGGGAGAGCTGGTGCTGGCACGGAATCAGATTTTGCAGCATACGCAGGGATTGCAAGATGCGGGGCTGGTGGCAAGCGGACAGCGGCTGAACCTGATTACTTCCGAGTTGCAGGAAGGCGTGATGAAAACGCGGATGCAGCCGATTGGAAATATCTGGAGCAAATTTCCGCGGACGGTGCGGGACGTGGCGATGAGCTGTGGCAAGTCCGTGCGAATCGAGATGGAAGGGAAAGAGACGGAGCTGGACAAGACGATCATTGAGGCGATTAAGGATCCACTGACGCACCTGGTGAGGAATTCGGTAGACCACGGGATTGAAACTCCGAACAAGCGGGTGCAGGCGGGAAAAAGTGAAGAGGGCTTGCTGTTGCTGCGGGCGTACCACGAAGGCGGGCAAGTTGAATTTGAGCCAGCAGGAAAACACGTTGGTTGGAGCGGATCTGGCGACCGCGGCGGCGAATTTTGCGCAGGCGCAGGTGGCGAACCAGGCGACGCTGAACGCTACGGCGCGAGTGCTGGGATTGCCGACACTGCTGGATTTCCTGAAGTAAATCCCGGTCTCCCTTCCTCGGAGACCTTCCATAAGTCCACATTCCTATCTATTGAGATGCGGTCGACCGACCTGCCCAGGCGGGCAAATTGCCTGGCAGGGAGGTTGAGATCCTTCGGGCGCGAAAAGCGCGCCCTCAGGATGACGGGTTTTGGTTTGGGGTGCGAAGGCCGCCGGCGTCGGCAAATGCGCCCGCCCCGTAAATGCGTTCGGGGTCCACAGAACGGACCTCGGAAGGCGGCCTTTACAAAAAGAAAGACCGGAAGGCTGCGTAAAGCCGCCCCTACACGGAGAGCTATGCCCGATCGGCAAGGCCATGCGGACGTGAGCAGCGGGAATTCGTATTGGTCTAATCGGTTATAGGAATGAAGGGGCACGGGATGAGGTTTTCGGTTAGCGGGCTTGTGACGAGACGCGTTGGGGGATGTGATCGTCAAACGAGGAGGTGGTGATTTTGGCAGTATTGAAACGGTTCGGTGGACTGATTGCGGGGGCGGAATGGAGGCGGAGGCAAAATATCTTGACAAAGGAAAGGCGCTGCACTATAACGCCAGCCAAGCGATAACCGGTTAGATTCTGGCGGCAAGTGGAAGCAGAACGGTGCGAAGGGTGCGCCGCCCGAGACCGGAGGGCCACGAGGCCGAAAACGGGGCTGGAGTCATACGAGATTACTCGGAGGGAAAAATGGGAGTCACGCGACTTCGCACTTTTGTGGGCGTATTGGTGTTGGCGCTGGCGGTTTTGTTTTGCGGCCGGCTGAACGCGGGTGTAACCGCGAGCATTTCGGGGACGGTGACGGACGCTAGCGGGGCGGCGGTGGCGGGAGCGACGGTGACCGCGACGAATGTGGAGACGGGGATTAAGGCGACGCAAAACACGAACGGGCAGGGGTATTACTCGTTTCAGTCCTTGCCGCTTGGAAAATATACGATTGAGGTGCAACAAAAGGGGTTCAAGGTTTACCAGAAAACCGGTGTCGTGCTCGACGTGAACGACGCTCTGGTGGTCGACGCGGTGCTGCAAGTTGGGCAGTCCACGGAAAAGGTGGTGGTGCAGAGCGACGCGCTGCACGTAGAGACTTCCAATACCCAAATGGGCGAGGTGATTGAAGGAAAGCAGATGACGGATGTGCCGCTGGTGACGCGGAGCTATACGGACTTGTTGGCACTGCAGCCGGGTGTCGTCTCCGCTCCGTCCGGCATGACGGGCGCGTTTGCGGGACCATTTATTTCGGCTGGATTCCCCGCGCCCCTGGTGTCCGGTGATGAAAACGCTGGCGGACTCTCCGTGAACGGCATGCGCGAGGCAAATAATGGATTCATCCTGAACGGGATACTTGTGAAAGAGACAGGTTATGGAGGAGCGGGGGCAATTCCCAACCTGGATTCGATAGGCGAGTTCCGGATTCTGACGAACAATTATGACGCGGAGTATGGCAACTATAGCGGCGGCCAGATAAACGTCGTTACGAAGTCCGGTACCAACGACTGGCACGGAAATGCCTTCGAATTCCTGCGGAATACTAGTTTTGACGCAGCCAACTTCTTCGATGCGGGCCACCGCGGTGCGTATCACCAGAATCAGTTCGGCGGCACCTTTGGTGGGCCGGTGAAGCGCGACAAGATTTTCTTCTTCGCGGATTACCAGGGAAATCGCAAGACCCAGGCGGCGACTCAAACCATCCACGGGGCGCCCTCCGCAGCCACGATACAAGGCAACCTTTCGGGAATTGCCCCGAGCCTAGAGGGTTCGACGGTCAACGGAGCCGCCTGGGCCCAGCAGCTCACAAACCAATTTGCAAGTTCAACGGGCCAAACGGTGCAAAGCGGTGAGGCCTACTACAGCCCAACTTGCGTGACGACTGATGTCACACTGGCAAACCATTGCGTGCTTCCTGGCGGGATACTTCCTACGACTGCTTTTTCTCCTATTGCATCGAATCTCCTGAAATTTATTCAACCAGCCGCGGCTGGAACAATTGATCCGGCGTTGGGCACGGGCACTTTTTCAACGAACTCCGGCAAGCAGAATTTGAACGACAACAAGTTCAGCGGGCGCGTGGACGCGAATACGGGATTTGGACTCTTGACCGGCTACTATTACTTCGACCGCTATGACCGCGCCGACCCCTACTGGGCCTCCAACGCTCCGTTGTATCCGGGGTTCAGCGCCGACAGTAAGGGACAAACACACACGATTGCACTTGGAGATACCAAGACATTTGGCGCCAGTTCTGTGAACGAGTTTCGCCTGGGCTATTACCGCTTAAACGCGCTATTTAACCAACCCTTGGGTGGGAGTGGAGTGACGCTGGCGAGTTTGGGATTCGCTCCAGGTGACGGGGGGGCGCCTGGGATTCATGTCGGGACTCCAAGCGTGGAGGGAATTCCCGAAATCGACTTCAATAACTTCGCGATCGGCGTGCCCAGCCGGCCGAACCAGTTGGTCCAAAATATTTATCAGGTGCTGGACAACTTCAGCATGGTAGTCGGCACGCACACGCTGAAATTTGGCGGTCAGTATCACTACAACCAAAATGAGGAGAACCTCTCCAACGTCGCTAACGGGAATTTTTTCTTCGGTACAGGATTGGTCGGCGGCGCGACCGAGACCGGGAACGATTTTGTTGATTTTCTTCTTGGCGCACCGAGCACGTACATCCAAGGACAATCGTATCCTTCTTATGGGCGGAGCTTTTACTTCGGGCTTTTTGCCCAGGATAGCTGGCGAATTAAATCGAATCTCACATTCAACTACGGTTTGCGTTATGACGTAAGTTCGCCCTGGCATGAGAAGTACAACGAAATTCAAACACTTATTCCGGGGCAACAGTCACTATCATTTCCCGGTTCGCCGATCGGATGGGTTTTCCCAGGGGACACAGGTGTTCCTTCTACCTTGGCACCAACTCGCTGGGATAAGTTTGCCCCGCGCCTCGGACTCGCTTATTCGTTCGGTGACCATGAAGGGACTCTGGGGAAAATTCTCGGGAAGCCGGGATCAACCAGCATTCGAGTTGGCTGGGGAATGTTCTACACGTCGTTTGAAGGGGCAACCGACTACAACCAGATAGGGGATGCTCCATTCGGAAACTATGCAACTCAGGTAGGTTCTACGTTTGCGTCGCCCTTTATCCCTCGGGCTTCTGGGAACTGCCTGCCAAACCCGATGTGCACGAACCTTTTCCCTGCGCCCGCGCCGGTCAAGGGGTTTTCCGCCAAGAATCCAGCATCCGGCTTCCCTTATGACAACCTGACAGAATGGCTCTCCGCATACGGCACGATCAGCAGTTCGCCAGCGATTTATCCAAAGAACCAGGTACCGTACGCAGAAAACTACGAATTATCTATCCAACGTCAGATCACGCCTTCGGATCTTCTTACCGTAAGTTATGTAGGCACGCAAGGACACAAGCTGATCGCTTCGGTGTCTGCTAATCCGGGTAATCCTGCGACGTGCCTGGCACTTCTCGCAGCAGGGTGCGGGCCGGGAGGTGAAAACGGGATATACACTCTGAATGGTGTGACGACTGCGGGCACGCGCGGGCCGTTCGATGCGCCCTATCAACACACTCCGGTCAACGGTGTTTTTGTGGTTCCTTTCGGCAACGACTCCTATTTCATCACCGGAGGCTACTCGTCGTACAACTCCGCGCAGATCAACTGGCGGCATACATCGGGAAGGTTGCAGACGCTGCTGGGCTATACGTTCAGCAAATCGCTGGACATCTCTTCCGGCTACGGCGAGCAATACAATCCAGTAAATCCACGCCTGAGCCGCGGCCTCTCGGCGTTCGACAGCACTCATAATTTCGTGCTCAGCTACAGCTACAACCTACCCTTCGACAAGCTCGAAGGCCCAAAGAAACTTACTAATGGGTGGCAAGTCAGCGGTATCACCCGCTTTGCCACGGGCCTACCGGTGACAATCGTAGACAATAGCGATTTTTCGCTGTTGGGGACTCAAACTGGCGGGCCGATTACTCTTGGAGTGGACACACCTAATCTTGTGGGACCAGTCCACATCACAGACCCCCGCAAAACGGGAGGATTCTACTTCAGTTCCTCGGCGTTTGGCCCCACCGCAACGAATCCCTCTGAGTTTGGGCAGGAGGGCACCGCCAATCGTAGATTCTTCCACGGGCCGGGAATCAACAACTGGGACATGGCGCTGCTGAAAAGTACTCAGCTCACCGAACGATTTAATCTGCAATTCAGGGCTGAGCTCTACAACGTTTTCAACCACGCCCAATTCCTGACTCCGAGTGGGATTATCACCTATAGCCCGACAACTTTTCAGCCAAATCCTAACACCATGGGGCAGGTTCCTGGAACGACGCTAGGTCGGATAGGCCAACTCTCGCTGAAGCTCAATTTTTAGTCGTTAGATTGAGCTTGTAGCTCCTTTAACCCCGAGCGGGGAATCCTGGCCCAGCCGATTCCCCGCGATTTTTTGGATGAGGGCATGGCCTCCCGGCCAATTTCAATGGTGGCGAAAGAGACTCGGCAATGTCGGCCCATGGCGTGCTCGCGGCAATACTCGTAAAACCTGGACAGTATGAATTGCGGGAGTACCCGTTGCCGGAGCCTGGGCCGGGGTGTGTGCTGGTGAAGATGGAGATGTCGGGGATTTGCGGGACGGACAAGCACACGTTTCAGGGATATGTGACGCAGTATGGAGATCGCAAGCTGGAGTTTCCGATTATCCAGGGCCACGAAAATGTGGGAACGATTGCGGCGATTGGAGGCGACGGGCGGTACGCGGATTTTGAGGGCGTGGCGCTACGCGTGGGCGACCGCGTGGTGGTGGGAGCTAATGTTTCGTGCGGGGAGTGCTATTACTGCCGGCATGATTTTCCGTACTACTGCTGCGAGAAGACGACGGATTACGGAAATAATTTGAGCGCGAAGAATCCGCCGCATCTTTTTGGCGGGTGGTCGCAATACATTTATATTGTGCCGGGAAGTTTTCTGGTGAAGGTGCCGGACGAATTGCCTTCGGAAGTGGCGGTGCTGACGGAGATTTTCGCGGTGTCGGTGGGGCTGGACCGGGCGAAGCAGATGTCGGCGTTTCCGAATGAGTCGTTCCGGTTTGACGATACTGTGGTGGTGATGGGCGTTGGGCCGCTGGGAATGTGTTTATTGATGAAGGCGCGGATGCTGGGCGCTGGAACGATCATCGCGGTGGATTTGTCGGAGTATCGACTGAATTTTGCGAAGAGGCTGGGAGCGGATCATACGATTAATGCGGGGAAGATGTCTCAGAAGGAGCGGCTGGAGTTTGTGAAATCGCTGACGAACGGGCGCGGGGCGGATATGGTGGTGGAGTGCGCCGGAGTGCCGCAGGCGGTGCCGGAGGCGCTGGAGATGTTGCGGGTGAGTGGGCTGTTGGTGGAGGCCGGGAATTTTTCGGATTTGGGCGAGGTGGCGATCAGTCCGCACCGGCATTTGTGCGCGAAGAATGCGCGGATATTGGCGGTGGGTGGGGAAGAGCCGGCGGCGTATGGGCCGAGCATGCGGCAGATGACGCGGTATATGAAGCATTATCCGTTGCGGGAGTTTGTGACACACAAATACGCGTTGCGCGATGTGGATGCGGCGATGGCGAAGGCGATTGAGGCGGAGTCGATGAAAGTGGTGATGGAGCCGTGGCGGTGAGGAAAGTTTGGGTTTCGTGGGAATGAAGAGACGGCTGGCGAAGAGTTTGGAGTAACCCAAGAGGGCCGGTCAAGCCCGGCCCCTACAAAGGCAAGAGGGGCCACCTGAAGGTGGCCGCTACGGGAGATGATGATGAGTGGACTGAAGGAGCGGTTTTTGTTTGCGTGTGCGCCGGATAGCTGGGGTGTGCTGGATTATCCGGGGCCGTCGTGGGAGCAGTCGTACGAGAAGATGCTGGATGAAATGGTGGAGGCGGGGTATACGGGGACGGAGCTGGGGCCCTATGGATTTTTTCCGACGGATGCGACGGTGCTGAAGCCGCAGCTGGAGAAGCGGAAGTTGAAACTGCTGGGATCGTTTGTGCCGGTGAAGATGACTGATCCGGCGGCGGGGAAGGCGGCGATTGAGCGGATTCGTAAGGTGGGGGATCTGCTGGCTACTTTGAAGGCGCCGTTTCTGGTAATGGCGGATGACCAGTCGGCGGAGCGGAATGCGTATTCGGGGCGAGTGTATGAGAAGGGCTGCCCGACTTTGACCGCGGCGCAATGGAAGCACGTGGGAAATATTGTGGCGGATGCGGAAAAGGTGGCGCAGGAATTTGGGCTGGATTTGGTTTTTCATCCGCACGTGGCGACTTATGTGGAGACGCCGGAGGAGTGCGAGCGGTTTTACGATGCGACTTCGCACACGAAGATTGGGCTTTGCCTGGATACGGGACACTGCGTGTATGGGCATGGAGATTCGGTGAAAGAGGCGGAGAAGTATAAGGATAAACTGAGGCTCGTGCATATAAAGGATTGCAATAACACGGTGCTGGCTGAGGCGCGGAAGAATAAGTGGACGTTTGAAGAAGCGATTGAGCACAAGGTTTTTACCGTAATCGGGAGGGGGAATATTGATTTTCCGGCGTTTTTCCGGACTTTGATTAAGAACGGGTATTCGGGGTGGTCGGTGATTGAGCAGGATGTGAAATTTGGGGCTACGGAGATACCGCCGAAGGATAGTGTGGCGGCTAGTTTGCGGTATTTGGAAGGAGTGATGGGGTCGTTGGGGGCGGCGGCGAAGGCGTGAGAAGGTGGAAAATAGAAATTGAAAAAGAAGGATTTAACACAGAAGACACTGAGGAAGAG
This sequence comes from Vulcanimicrobiaceae bacterium, assembly GCA_035484435.1. Taxonomy (GTDB): domain Bacteria; phylum Acidobacteriota; class Terriglobia; order Acidiferrales; family UBA7541; genus Acidiferrum. The sequence goes on from DATHOY010000081.1 coordinate 18,117, forward strand.
CACAGAGTTCACAGAGAAGAGAAACCCAAGAGCACAGGCTGAAGCCTATGCTACCGAGGAGCGGAATGCGGAAGATCAGGATAGGCGTGTTGGGCGTGGGGGAGATGGGGAAGCGGCACGCGGAAAATTTGCGGCGGCTGGTGCCGGGCGCGGAACTGGCGGCGATTGCGGATGTGGTGGAGGCGCGGGCGAAGCAGGTGGCGGAGGAGTTGGAGGTGGAACACGCTTTCGGGAGCCTAGAGGCGATGCTGGAGTTGAAGGGATTGCAGGCGGTGTTGATTGCGACGCCGGACAAGTTTCATGCGCAGGCGGTGGTTCAAGCGGCGAAGGCGGGGAAGGATATTTTGTGCGAGAAGCCGCTGGCGCTGACGATGGTGGACGCTTATGCGGCGCTGGATGCGGCCGGCAAAGCAGGCGTGCGGCTGCAGGTGGGATTTATGCGGCGGTATGATCCGGCGCATGCAGCGGCAATGAAGCGGATTGAGGCGGGAGAGATTGGGACACCATTGATTTTCAAGTCGGTGGGGAGGGACAAGGATGAGCCGCCAATGGCGGCGTATCAGTCCGGCTTGAACGGAATGATTTTCTACAACAGCACTATTCACGATTTCGATCTAGCGCGGTGGATGATGCGGGACGAAGTTGCGGAAGTGCATTCGTATGGAACTTCGGTGACGCGGCCGGAAGTGGCGAAGTTTGGCGATGTGGTGGCGAGTTCGGTGAACCTGCAATACCGGAACGGCGGGATCGGAAACATCGAGTCGTACGTCTCGGCGATTTATGCGTATGACGTGCGGACGGAGATATTGGGAACAAAGGGCGCGGTTTTCGTGGGGAGCATCGAGCAAGCCCCGGCTGTGTTTTTGAGCGCGAACGGGAGTGTGCAAAAACTGGCGGATCATTTTCTGACGCGGTTTGCGGATGCGTATTTGGTCGAGGTGCGGGATTTTGTGCAGAACTTGCTGGAGGATAAGCCGGTGCGGGTGACGGGCGAGGACGGATTGAAGGCGCTGGCGACGGCGGTGGCGGCGGAGAATTCGCTCAAACAGGGGCGGGCGGTGAAGGTGACGCTGGAACGCTCGGCGACGACGTGAGATTGACGAGGAAAGGTCCGGTTGGAGGGAGGAGTTTATGACCCAAGCGACCGCTACGGCATTCAAAAGTCCGCTGCATAAGATGACGCAGACTACGCCGACGTGTTTGTGGAACGATTCGGCGTCGATTGAGGAACTGTCTTACTCAATGGAACACGGCGGCGTCGGGGCGACGTGCAATCCCGTGATTGTGCTGGGCGTGTTGAAGAAGGAGCTTGGAGAGTGGAAAAAGCGGATTGAGATGCTGCTGAAGGAATTTCCAACGGCGGGTGAGGACGAAATTGCGTGGAAGGTCGTGCGGGAGATTTCCGTGCGAGCGGCGGCTGTGCTGAAGCCGGTTTTTGATGCTCAGGGTGGGAAGAATGGGAGACTGTCGATTCAGACGGACCCACGGCTGTATCGCGACGCGAAGAGCATTGTGGAGCAGGCGGAAGAGTTCAGTAAATTGGCGCCGAACATGATTGTGAAGATCCCGGTGACGGCGGCGGGGATACCTGCGATTGAAGAGGCGACGTACCGGGGCATCAGTATCAATGCGACGGTGTGTTTTACCTTGCCGCAGTGCGTGGCGGTGGCGGAGGCGGTGGAGCGCGGGCTGAAGCGGCGGGAAAAAGAGGGCAAGGAAATCGCGAGCATGGGGCCTGTGTGCACGATTATGGTCGGCCGACTGGATGACTGGCTGAAGGTGTTGATTGAAAAAGAGAATGTGGCGATTGATCCCGGGTATACGGAGTGGGCGGGCGTGGCCGTGTTCAAGAAGACGTACAAACTTTTTCGGGAACGTGGGTACCGGATCCGGTTGCTTTCGGCGGCGTTTCGAAATCACATGCACTGGAGCGAGCTGATTGGCGGGGATGTGGTGATCTCGCCGCCGTATGCGTGGCAAGTGCGATTTAACCAAAGCGATATTGAAGTGGTGCCGAGAATCGATAAGCCCGTGGCTGGAGAGATTGTGGAGGAGTTGGGGCGGAAGTTTGTGGATTTTCAGAGGGCGTATACGGAGAAGGGGATTTCGGTGGCGGAGTTTGATTCGTTTGGGCCTACGGGAAGAACTTTGCGGCAGTTTGTTGCAGCTTGTCATGATTTGGATTCGGTGGTGCGGGACGTGATGTTGCCGAATCCGGATGCGTAGTTAGAGGCAAGAAATTCTAACGCAGAGACGCAGAGTACGCTGAGCCGGAGCAGAGAAGAGAAAACCAAGAGCGGCCCGCCTGGGAAGGCGGGCCCTACAAGTGCACGCCATTCGTTTTGTTCACAGATTATGTTTTTTGACGGGGGTATGAGCCGATGGGAAAACTTGCGATTACGGGTGGGAAGAAATTGCGGAAGACGCCGTTTACGCGGTGGCCGATACCGACGAAGGCGGAAGCTGCGGCTCTGAAGGATGTGCTGGAGAGCACGTTGTGGGGCGGCCAGCCGTTTCCGGGAAAGCATGCGGCGGCGTTCGCGGCGAAGTTTGCGAAGTTGCACACGGCGAAGTATGGGCAGTGCGTGAACACGGGGACCGTGGCGATTCAGGCGGCGCTGAAGGCGATCGGAATCAAGCCGGGCGACGAAGTGATTGTGCCGGCGTACACGTGGGAGGGAACGGTTGGGCCGGTGCTGCTGGTGAACGCGGTGCCGGTGTTTGTGGATGTAGATCCGGACACGTATTGCCTGGACGCGAAGCTGATCGAGAAGGCGATTACGCCAAAGACGAAGGCGATATTGCCGGTGCATCTGGGGATGCGGTTTGCGGATATGGACGAAATTTTGCGCGTGGCGACGAAACACAAATTGAAGGTGGTGGAAGATTGCGCGCACGCGCATGGAGGAATGTGGAAGGGGAAGGGCGCGGGCTCGATGGGGGACATGGGGGCGTTCAGTTTTCAGTCGAGCAAACTGATTACTTCGGGCGAGGGTGGGGCGGTTATCACGAACAACCTGGAGTATATGGAACTGGTGCAGAGCTACATCAATGCGGGGCGGGCCAGCCTGACGGACCAGTATAAGAAGCGGATTATCGGATTCAATTACCGGCTGGGGGAGTTTCAGGCGGCGGTGCTTGGCGCACAGCTTGCGCGAATGCCGAAGCAGAGTGCGATCCGGGACAAAAACATGAAGCGGTTTGAGGCGCGGATGGCGAAGACGCCGGGGATCGGATTGCTGAAGCCGGATCCGCGGATTACCCGGCTGGCGCCGTATGGTTATGTGATGAAGTACTTCGCGGACATGATGAAGGAGATACCGCGGGCGGCGTTTGTGGCGGCGATGCAATTGGAAGGGGTACATTGCGACGGGCTGTTTTACGAGCCGGTGTACAAGAGTTCGCTGTTTCCCGTGGATGCGACGGATTTTCCGGCCTTGAGCTGGGGGCGGGAGAAGGCGCTGGATCTGCGGTCGATGTATTCGTGTCCGGAATCGGAGAAGGCGGCTTATCAGGAGGCGGTGTGGTTTCCACACCAGCATTTTTTGGGTAGTACGAAGGATGTAGATGATATTGCGGATGCGATCCATAAGGTGCTGGAAAATGTGGAGGAGTTGCGGGGGTTGGATCATAAGGCGATACGGAACCAGAGATTGGGACGGGCGGATCGGGAGAGTTGAGTAAGAAAAGAGCGAAGAAAAACCCTTAACACAGAAGACGCAGAGGTCGGAGCACAGAGGGCACAGAGAAGAGAAAACCAGGAACACAGGCTAAAGCCTAAGCTACTGGCGAGGAATCGTCGCGATGACGTGAATCTACCAATATGAAAACCGGGAACAAAGTGGGGTTTGCGGTGGTGGGGCTGGGCGCGATTGCACAGGGCTCTGTGCTGCCGGCGTTCCGGCATGCGAAGAACGTGAAACTGGTTGGGTTGGTTAGCCGAGATAGGCGGCAGGCGGTGAAGCTAGCGCGGAAGTTTGGGGCAAACGCGGCTTACAGCGCGGAAGAGTTTGGGACCTGCCTGGAAAATCCAGAGGTGGACGCCGTTTATCTGGCTACACCGCAGAGCGAACATTTGAAGGCGACAGTGACGGCGGCTCGGGCGGGGAAGCACGTGCTGTGCGAAAAGCCGCTGGCGTTGAATCCGGAGCAGTCGGCAGAGATGGTGCGGGTTTGCGAAGAGTGCGGCGTGCAGTTGATGACGGCTTACCGGAAATATTTTGAGCCGAGTGCTCTATACCTGAAGAGGCTTATTCAGAGCGGGAAGCTGGGGAAGGTCGATATGATCAACACTTCGTTCAGCGAATTGCACGTGGCGGGTAAATCGATTCCGTGGCTGCTGGATTCGAAGGTGTCCGGCGGCGGGCCGCTGATGGATCTGGGCGTGTACTGCGTGAATACGAGCCGGTGGCTGGTGGATGAGGATCCAGTGGAGGTGGTCGCCCATTCGTGGAGAAAAGATGCGGCGCGGTTTCGGGACGTGGAAGAGGGGATTTCGTTCCGGATGCAGTTTGCGAGCGGGTTGGTGGTACAGGGGACTTCCACGTATAGTTCGGCGATTTCGTCGTATTTGTTTGTGCAGGGAACGAAGGGATGGGCTTGCCTGACGCCTGCATTTCCGTTTGATGAGGAGCGGCGGTTGACGGGGAAAATTGGCGGCAAGTGGTTTGAGAAGAAGTTCAGGGTGGTGGACGAGTTTGCGCCGGAGCTGGATGCGTTCGCGACGGCGATACAGATGAAGAGGCCTGTAGGGCCAGATGGACGACAGGGGCATCGGGACATGTGCATTTTGGAGGCGATTTATGCAGCGGCGAGAAATGGAGGACCGGTTAGCGTAAGATACGGGATTCGTTGAAGGTAGGAGAAGAGAGAAAGAGAGAAGAGTTTAACGCAGAGACGCAGAGTACGCTGAGCCGGAGCAGAGAATATCTGGGGCGGAGGAGCGGCCAGGCCATTCATGAGCACGGGAAAAAATGCCGGACGGAAGAAGGCGGGGAAGGCCGCGAGCATTTATGATGTGGCGCGGGAGTCCGGCGTCTCTGTGTTTACGGTGTCGGCGGTGGTGAACAACAAGAGCCACGTGGGGAAGGGACTGCGGGAACGCGTGGAAACGGCGATCCGGAAATTGAATTACCGGCCGAATTTGATTGCGCGGAGCCTGGCGAACCAGAGGACGCATACGATCGGAATGATTGTGCCGGACATTGGTAACCCGTTCTTCCCGCTGGTGGTGCGCGGGGCGGAGGATGCCGCGCAGAAACGCGGATACAATTTGCTGCTTTGCAATAGCGATGATTCGCTTGATAAGGAAGAGAAGGCGATTGAGTTGCTCCTCTCGAAGCGCGTGGACGGGATTTTGCTGACGAAGGCGGCGGGGGATTTTCGACCTCAGCTGCGGCAGATGATTAAAGAGGTGGATATTCCGTTTGTCCTGGTAATGCGGACGTACCCGAAGCTGACGAAGGACGCGGTGATTACCGACGATTATCACGGGGCGTATGAAGCGGTGTCGCATCTGGCGCGTGCGGGGCGAAAGCGGATTGGATTGATCAGCGGACCGTTGAAGGTGAGCAACGCGAAGGAACGCTGGCAGGGATTTCATGACGCGTTAGAGGCGGAGGGGCTGAAATACGATGAGGATTTGGTGATTGAGGGCGATTACCGGCTGGAGTCGGGATTTCGCGCGGGACATTCGCTGCTTTCGCGACGGCCGGATGGGATTTATGTGGCGAATCATTTGATGACCATCGGATTGCTGCAGGCGGCGGAGGAGATGGGATTGCGCTGCCCGGAGGATTATGGGCTGGTGAGTTTTGACGATTACCCGTGGCTGGGGATTTTCCGGCCGAGGTTGACAACGGTGGAATTGCCGAAGCACCAGTTGGGGTTGGAGGCGGCGGAGTTGTTGATCAAAAGAATTGCGGGGGATGTGAGCAAGGCCACAGTGAGGAAATTGCAGCCGGAATTGCGGATTCGGGAGTCGTGCGGGTTTGGGCTGCGGGCAGGTGGGGAATCGAAGATAGAAATAGGAAAATAGAAGAGAAGAGTTTAACGCAGAGACGCAGAGGGCGCAGAGCCGGAGCAGAGGAACCCAAAAGCACAGGAACCCAGTAGCACAGCCAGGAATGGCTGTGCTACTGGGGTGCGATTGCGGAGAGTTAGGTTTCGCTGAAGTCGAAGAGTTTTGGGCGGAGAGTGAAACCCCTGGTTTTGTAGGCGGCGTAGAGAATTCCCACCACCAACCAGATGATGCCGGCCCATTTGGTCCAGTTCTGCAGGCTGAATAACAAACCAAAACAGAAGACGAAGCCGAATCCGGGGACGAAGGCGTCGACGAAGAAGTTGCGCTTGCCCGCGTTTCCCGGGCCGAAGTAGAAATGGAGGAGAGAGACCAGGTTGACTCCCATGAAGGCGATGAGTGCGCCGAAGGTGACGATTTCGGCGGAGAGTTCCCAGGGAATGGTGAGGACGCCGATGTAGGCGAGTGCGCCGACGATCCAGACGTTGTAGATGGGATTGCCTTTTGTGGGGCTGATGTGGCCGAAGATTTTTCTGGGTAACACGTCGTCGCGGCCCATGCTGTAGAGAAGGCGGGAGGCGCCGACGTGTCCGGCGAGGCCGCAGGCAATGCTGGAGACGAGAAGCATGATGCCGTAGGCGTGGAAGAGCAGGGGGCCACTGGCGGCGCGGGCGACGTCCATGAAAGCGGTTTCGGGATTTTGATACGTGGCGTAGTCGGGCAAAACGCGCTGGGCCATGTAGACCTGGAAGCCGCTGAAGAGACCGGTGAAGATACAGACCAGGACAGAGGCTAGTAAAACGTTGCGGCGGGGATTTTTAACTTCTTCGGCGAGGATGGAGACGCCGTCGAAGCCGATGAAGACGAGAGCGGCGAGACCAGTGCCGGAAGCGACTAGGCGGTAATTAAAAGTTTCGGGATTGTAGAGTGGCTTGAGAGAGACGAGGCCGGAGAAATGCTGGTGGAGAATGATGTAGCGGAAGGCTTCGACTAGAAAGGCAGCGGTGACTAGGACCATGAAGGAAAGAAGAACTTCGTTGGTGCGAGCGGTGAATTTGATGCCTTGCACGGTCATGAATGTGATGAGGCCGACGGCGAGAGCGGCGAGGATGGCGAAGGGGATTTTTGGGGCCATGCGTTGGATGGCGAGGACAGCGTAGAGGGCGTTCTGGATGGGTTGGAAAAGATATTCGAGGAACATGGCCCAGCCGACGACGAAGCCGACGTGGGGATTGAGTCCTTTGCTGATGTAGGTGTAGACGGAGCCGGAGGAAGGATAGACGGTAGCCATGCGGCCGAAACTTACGGCGGTGACGGACATGGCGACCATAGCAAGGAGCAGTGTGGTGACGGCGTGGCCGTGGGAGAGGACTTGGGCTTCGCCGAAAAGCGGGACGGCGGCGATGGGAGAAGTGAGGATGACGCCGTAGTAGATAAGGTCCCAGAGGCCGAGGACGCGTTTCAGATGGGGCTGCGCAGGGCTTCCCGCTTCGAGTGTCCCAGTGGTTGTTTCCACGCCGGCCTCTTTCGGATGCGAAACGATTTCGGGGTCCGATTGCTCTGCTGAGATTTGAAATTAATTTCCTAAAAGAAAAAACGTTCCTTTTTGCGCGCTTCCTCATATTTTTTGCGGGCGGCGCGGACCGAATCACGCTCGGAGACTTCGGCGATGGGGACATCCCACCAGGATTCGTAACCCGGGACGCGGTCGTCGTAGGAAGTTTCGACGACGATGACGGAGGTGCGTTCCTGTTTGCGGGCGGCGACGAGGGCGTTGCGGAATTCGTCGTGGGTTTTGGCGCGGATGGTCCAGGCGCCGAGGCTGGCGGCGTTGGCGGCGAAATCGACGGGAATGTTTCCGCCGTCATATTTATCGCCGCGACGGTAACGGTAGTTGGTGCCCATGCCTTCATTGCCGCAGCCGCGGCTGAGGCCGCCGATGCTGGAGAAACCGTGATTGTCGAGGAGGACGATGTTGAGTTTGACGCCTTCTTGCAGCGAAGTGACGATTTCCTGGGCCATCATCAGATAAGAGCCGTCCCCGACCATGACGTAGACTTCGCGATTCGAGTTGGCCATTTTCGCGCCGAGGCCGCCAGCAATTTCGTAGCCCATGCACGAGTAGCCGTATTCCATGTGATAGCCGCCGGGCTGGCGGGTGCGCCAGAGTTTGTGGAGATCGCCGGGAAGGCTGCCGGCGGCACAGAGGAGAATGTCAGAGGCTTCGGTGAACGAGTTGAGGGCGCCGATGACTTCGCCTTGTGAGAGCGGAGGAGTTTTGCGGACGGCGTAGATGCGATCGACTTCTTTTTCCCAGTCGGCGCGGAATGCGGCGATGCGGGTGGCGTAGCTTTTTTCGATCTGGTAGCCGGCGACCGCGGATTGGAGTTCTTCGAGAGCGACGCGGGCGTCGCCGGTGAGAGGAAGAGCGGCGTGTTTGTAGGCGTCGAATTCTGCGACGTTGATATTGATGAAGCGGACGGCGGGATTTTGGAAAGCGGTTTTGGAGGCGCTGGTGAAATCGGAGTAGCGAGTGCCAATGCCGATAACGAGGTCGGCTTCGCGGGCGGCGATGTTTGCGCCGGTGGTGCCGGTAACGCCTACGGCGCCGAGTTGTTGCGGATGGTCGTAGGGAAGGGAACCTTTGCCGGCTTGGGTTTCGCAGACGGGGATGCCGGTGGCTTCGGCAAAATTTGCTAAGGCGCGGGAGGCTTCGGAGTAGAGAACGCCGCCGCCGGCCACGATGAGAGGTTTTTTTGCTTGGCGGATTAACGCTGCGGCTTGGTTGAGGATACTTTTGTCGCAGCGAGCGCGGGGAATGATCCAGACGCGTTTGCGGAAAAATTCTTCTGGAAAGTCAAAGGCTTCGGCTTGGACGTCCTGAGGGAGGCTGAGGGTGACGGCCCCAGTGTCGGCGGGAGATGTGAGGACGCGCATAGCTTCGGGTAGAGAAGTGAGGATCTGTTCGGGGCGCTGGATGCGATCCCAGTATCGCGAGACGGGTTTGAAGCAATCGTTGACAGAAATATCCTGAGTGGAGGGGGATTCCAACTGCTGGAGGACGGGAGCGACATTGCGTCGGGCGAAGATGTCGCCGGGGAGCAATAGGACGGGAACGCGATTGATGGTTGCGGCGGCGGCGCCGGTGAGCATGTTGGTTGCACCGGGGCCGATGGAGGTGGTGCAGGCGAGAGTGCGGAGGCGAAAGCTGGTCTTGGCGAAGGCGGCAGCGGTGTGAACCATGGCCTGCTCGTTGCGGCAGAGGTAGTAGCGGAGGCCGGGATTTTGTTCGAGGGCTTGGCCCATGCCAGCTACGTTGCCGTGGCCGAAGATGCCGAAGCAGCCTTCGATGAAGCGATGCTCCTGGGAGTCGCGGCT